>JADDQX010000002.1:0-37816 GCA_016781115.1 Actinomycetota bacterium
GAAGGTGTCGCCCGCAACCGCCGTGCCACTGCCGATCGTGATCGGCTTCGTGATCGCGTCACCCGGCAAGAGCTCGAACTCCACCATCGCGCCCTGCGGCGCATTCGCCGTCCACGCGCTCAACCGGAAGGTGCCGTTGACGCCGGAATCGTCGTCCGTCAGCGTCGGAACCTCGCCGGCGAACGACGTAGGGCTCAGGAACTCGATCGCAGCTGTGGAGGCCGTCTGGCTCCACGCTGTAGACAAACCACTCAGGATCATCGCCATCACGCACGTGAGGCCGACGATCAACCTACTGATACCGCGATACTCCTTGACGATAGCCATCGTCCCTTCCTTTCGAACAAGGTCCCGAAATGAGACCGGCCGCCTGACTTGTGCTACTACGTCACATAGGTGAAGCACTCTCAATAGGCGCGAGGTCATCTGAGCCACACGCTCGCGAAGTTGGGCGAAACCGCCAACACCGGTGAGCTGTTCGGTTCAGCAACGGCGACGGATCCGCTCACAACAGCCCCTTGCGGGCGAGATAAGCGACCGCCTGGATCTTGTTGTCCACCCCCAGCGCCTTCTGGATGTCGGCGAGTTGACGCTTCAAGGTCGACTCGCTGACGGCCAGCGTGGCCGCGACCTCCGCGTAGCTCTTGCCCGACCCGATCAACCGGAGCAGCTCGATGTCGTAGTCGGAGAGACGCGGTGCGGACCTCATGCCGTCCTCAAAGATCACCTTCGACGCGAACGTGGCAAGAACCACCTCGCCGGCGGCCACCGCACGCACCGCAGACACGAGCTTGTCGGGATCGATGTCCTTGCGGATGTATCCGCGCGCGCCCGCCCGCATCATCCCGACGACGTCGTCCGAGTCGTCCGAGCCCGTCAGGGCGACGACATGGCTCGCGGGGCAAAGCGCGCAGATCTTCTTGGCCACCTCGACACCGTCCAGATCCGGCATCCGAAGGTCCAGCAGGACGACGTCCGGCTGCGATGCCACGACGGCCTCGATGCCGGCCTCCGCTGCCGTTGCAACCGCGACCACCTCGACGTCCGGCGCGATCGATTCGAGCAGCGTCTTCAGCCCGTGAACGTACGTTGGGTGATCGTCGATCATGGCCACCCTGATGCGCCGGGGTGAGCCGTCTGTCGCCGCGCGATGTTCCTGTTCGGTTCCCATCACCAGCCCTCGATCCACCAGAGTCCGCCGCCGGTACTGGTTCCGGCAGTCACAAGGCGTGACATCGCGGCGCACAGCTGTAACTTCGAGCGTTCCTGGCTCCACTCGCAGCGGCGCCGTTGCCGGCCGCCCATGCGCAGAGAGGTACGCAGGGAGCGGTCGGGGTAACGGCGTGGGAGTGGCCGGTTGAGGCAGGCTGCGAGACGGCCTCACTCCGGCGGACAACTAGGTGCACCCGGGTTGGCACGAATTGCCGTTCCGGGGATGATGCTGTGATCGGTCCGAGCGGGACGAGTGAAAGGAAGCGTCGTGGCGTCCAAGGACAAGGGTGGGAAGTCCGAGAAGAAGGCCCCGAAGAAGAACCTGAAGGAGAAGCGGGCGAGCAAGAAAGAGAAGAAGAAGTAGCTCTCCGCTAGCGGCGGGGGCCGAACGCGAAGCGCTCGGAGTGGATGCTCGCCGGTGGGACCCCTGCCTCCTCCAACTGGCGCCGCAGCGCCCGCTCCATGGGTGGCGGGCCCACGATCAGCACGTCCACGTCTTGAAGACTCGAGGTCTGCGATATCAGCTGCGGGGTGATGAAGCCACGCTCGTCCTCGGGCACTAGGAACAACCGGAACCCCCCAACGCGCCTCTCGATGCCTTCGAGCTCGTCCGCGAAGTAAGCCTGAGCTCGGTCGTTGACGCCCCAGTAGAGGTCGATCTCGTAGTCGGTCCCGTCAAGCGAACGCGCCATGCTGAGGAAGGGAGTGATCCCGATCCCGCCGGCGATCCAGATCTGACGCCGGTGGCGCATGTTGAGATGCGAGAACTGGCCGTACGGCCCTTCGACGCGGGCCCGCGCGCCGGTGTCGAGCTTGTGCAACGCGTGCGTGAACTCGCCGACCGCCTTCACCACGAGCTTCAGGTCCGGATCCGATGGCGTCGACGTCAGGGAGAAGGGGTGGAACTGATCCCTCGCGTCGCCCGGCCTCAGAACGATCGTGGTTGATGCGCCCGATGTGCGCACGCTCACCGGGTGGAACTGCGAGAGGAACGCGTCGGAGTAGAAGGTGACGAAGATGAACTGGCCTGGCCTCGACTCGAGATGCCTGGTTAAGGGAGCCATCGTTATCTCGACCACGTTCCGGTCCAGCTCCCGGACCTCGCTGACCTGGTAGTCGTAGCGCCGCACCAGGAGGTTCCCGAACAGCGAGCGGTAGGCGAATGCCGCCAGCGCCGCCAGCGACAACATCCCGAGGTAGATCGTAAGTGGCCGCGACGATGACTTGGCTCCCGCGGTCAGGAACACGTGCAGCGATGCGACGGCGAAGATGACGCCGAAGGAGCGTTGGACGTAGACGAAAGCCTCGTGCGTGAGGCGCGCGTACAGCGTGGCGGCTATCGCGGCCGTCATCGCGAGGAACGCGATGAGGCCGAGGAACACGACCGCGCCTGCGGCGGGTGACAGCAGGCGAAGCCCGTCTTGCGGCGATAGCGACGCTCGTCCGGCGACGATGAGACATACGTGACCGAGGATGAGGAGGTAGGCGAGGCGGCCGTTCGCGCGGTGGGTTCGATAGAGGCGCTCGAGGCCGCCGAACGCCTTCTGGACCGTGTACAGCCGGGCGCCCAGGATGATGTTCAGCGCGAAAGCCGCCATGCCTACCAACCCGAGGGCGAGACCGATCCCGCTCAACGTCGCGGATACCTCACCTCTCCACGCGCTCCAGGGACTTTGCTGCGCCCACAACAACGCCGGCACCAGAGATAGGACGAGAAGAGCAAGGGGGCCGGCGGCTCTGAGGAAGTAGTCGGCCCGCACGGAGAGGAGCCTAGTGCGGGATGCGCAACCGTTTGGCTTCGGCGGCGTCTAATGGTTGCGATGAAAGGGCCGATACTCACGATCTGCACGCTGTTGCTGCTTGCGACGGGTTGCGACGCGACCCAAGAGCCGGTCACTTCTCCCGCTCCGCCGCAGGCCGTCGCAACGTCGCCTCAGGCGGAGGCGATCGCGTCGTCGTCCCCCTCACCATCACCTGCCGCTTCACCGGAACAGACTCCGATGCGCAACCTCGCGCCGATCGTGGTGACGGCGCCGACCGCAGGTGCCCGTATCTCCAGCCCCGTCACGGTCGCGGGCGAGGCCGACGTGTTCGAAGCGACCCTGCAGATGCGCTTGCTGGATGCGGAAGGCCACCGTGTGGCGCGCGCCTTCACCACCGCCACCTGCGGAACCGGATGCCGTGGCGACTTCTCGCACGACCTCTCTTTCACCACCGAACGCGAACAGCAAGGGGTCGTGGAGGTGTGGTGGAGCTCACCCGAGGATGGCTCCCGCCGTGACGTCGTGAGGATCCCGGTCACGCTTGTGCCGTGAGAACAGAAAGGGCCGTGACAGCTGAACGCCGCCACGGCCTTTCTTAGATCGCGTGACTCCTAGGAGAGAGCCTTTACGTTGGTCGCCTCGGGACCCTTCGACCCCGCGCGCGCCTCGAACTCCACCTTTGCACCCTCCGCGAGAGACTTGAAGCCCTCAGCGAGGATGTTGGTGTGGTGGACGAAGAGGTCCTTCGAACCGTCCTCAGGAGTGATGAAGCCGTACCCCTTGGCGTCGTTGAACCACTTAACCGTTCCAGTTGCCATGTAAAACACCTCCCTTGCGTACTTTCGAACGAGGCAAGGCAGGCGATGGCACAACCACACTCACGTTCTGAACGGGATCAGCTTACTCCCTGATCGCTCGCGACCGCGGAGGGCCGCGAGCTGGTGATGCCTACAGCGCCTTCAGCGTGTACTGGAGAGTCGTCGGACCGCCGATGTAGTTGTGAAGGAAGATGTACTTCGTACCGGCGGCCAGCACACCCGATTCGTCGGTGCCGGCTGCGTTGAAAGCACCGATGATGGCGCAGGCCTCGTCGAAGAGGTAGATGTCGACGTCCGCGGGCGAAGCCGCGTCGGTTGTACCAACACCCGTGGCGTTGATCGATGACTGGATCTTCTGGTACGCGGCGGGAACCTCGAACACGTAGCCGTCGACGCCGTTCGTCGTCGGGATTTCACACCGGTTGATGAACTCCTGCGCTGTCACGGCCACGACGCTCCCGCTGGCGCTGTTGAAGATCGGGTGCCCGACCAGCGCTGTTACCTCTTCGCTCTTGTAGGGCTTCGGCTTCTTCTTCTTACCTGCCGCCGCGGGCCCGACGAGGGCTGCGCAGAGGGCTAGGACCAGACCGAGGATCAACAGCTTCTTGGACATGATTTTCCTCCCTGATGTGTGTACCGGGAAGATTCGTCGGCCGGGGCGTGGTTCCTGCCTGGAGCTGAGAAGCGAGAGCGTCCTAGCGAGGGCTCCAGGGGCCCATCCCGGAGACGCGATCGACCGAGATCCTGGTGACGAACCCGGGGGGAGGGTCGGGCATCGCCGGGAAGACGACGTCGGGCCCCAGGTACGTGTGTGCCAACTCTTGAAGAAGCTCGGCGGCACCACCCTCTGTCACCGTTGCTCGCCCATAGATCACGAGGTACTCGTGCAGCCCCCAGTCGTTCACCGTGGCGGTCTCCAAGGAGAGCGTCACGCGCGGGTCCCGCCTGATGTTGTGGAGCTTGCGCTGGTCGAACAGGGTGGCCATCACGATCTCGTCGCCGTCCAGCCCCACCCACGCGATCGTCACGTGTGGCTTTCCGTCGCGGTCGACGGTGGCCACGTGACCCAGAGCGCTCGAGGTCAAGACCTCCCGCGCGGAGCCCGGGATCAATGCTCTGACCTGGCGAGCTCGAACACGGGTTCCTCCCATCCCGTTCGTCGCACTGGACCCTCGTCGTGAACGAACCCTAGCCCGCCCGATCAGCCGGAGGGTGGCACGGCATCTGCATCCAGCACCAGCTGCCTCTCGAAGGGGCCGCGCCCGGTGATCACAGCCGCACCGCAACGGGCGGCGAAGTCAACCGCCTGCTCAGCGCCCAGGTCGGCCCCCAGCGCGTAGGCCAGGCCGGCCGCGAAGCTGTCTCCAGCTCCGTACCGATCGACAACGGGACCTGGAGGTGACGCGGGTCGATAGGCCCGGGTGTCGCCCGCGGGGGTGACGTAGGTGCCTCCCCGGTCGCCGTCGGTCCGCACCACGAGTGCAGGTGCCGGCTCCAGCTCTCCGGCCGCGTACGACTCGGACGGATCGTTCGCGCTGGAAACCAGAGCGTCCAGAGGAACCGCTGCCCGTTGCAGGAACGGAAGGATCCGGGCGGTTGCGACCAAAGCCTTTGCCCCGCGTGCGCTCGCAAGAGCGGCCGTGTCACCCGCGGTGAAATAGACTGCATCCGCCCGGGAGAGCTCCTCCCACGGGAGTGGGTCCGCCCCCAGCGGCTCCAACCTCTTCCCCAGAACGGTGATCGTCCGTTCGCCGAGGGCGTCTACGTGCGTGACGGCGCGCCGCGTCGGCTCGTCGCGGTGCATGGCGTGCACGCGAACGCCAAGACCCTGCAGCCACTCACGGGACCGATGCCCCAGCTCGTCATCGCCTAGAGCGGTGAAGAAGTCGCACGAGCCGCACAGCTTCGCCAGTTGCACCGCGGCCCCCGCCCCTCCTCCGCCGGGCTCCTCCCACCACTCCTGAGCGTGAACGATCTGGCCCACGAGCGGGGTCCGCTCGACGCGCATGAAGGTGACCCATTCAAGATGACCGACTACGGCGGCGCGCATGGTTAGACCATGCCAGGCGCGATCGCTAGGGACGCTGCGAGCGGCCGCGCGTGGGATCGAAGTGGTAGATGACGCCGTTGGTGAAGCCGTTCGTCGGGGGGCCCTCTTCGTTGTAGGGCTGCACCATGTAGTGCAGTGATCCCGTCAAAGCGTCGGCCTTGTTCTTGAGGTCGAAGTCGTCGTCGAGCCCCTCGGACTCGCCCACGTACTCGATCCGAGTCTCTAGCTGCGACAGCCCCGTCGCCAAGTCGATCGAGTAGATCTCTCCGCCCGCGTCCGTCCCGCCCGCGACGAAGAGTTGATCACCGATGAAGGTAGCGCCGGTGATGCCGCTCGGAGGCACCGCGCCCGGCAAGCGGCGCACCGCCTTGATCGGAGTCGCTGCTGGAGCCGCATGCTCGGCCGTCAGGTCCGACATCGCGTAGGCGAGCAGGTCGTTGCCGGCTTGGGTCCACAGCAGCGTCCCATCGGGAGACACCTCGCACCACATCGCCTTCTCGATCTCGGCGGGGTCGAGCTTGACGTAGTAGTCCATCTTCAGCGTCTGCGGGTCGGCGACACCGATCGCTCCGGTCTTGCAGGTGTTACCGGCGGGCGGGTAGTAGCACTCGAGCGGGAGGTACAAGCGGCCCCGGCTGTAGGACAGGTCACCGACGTGGTTGTAACCCTCGCGCGCGTGCACGTCGGGCGGGATCACGTCGTCGTTGCGGCCCGTCTCGTTCAGCTCGCCATCCGTGCGATAGAGGCCGAAGTAGACACCGGTGAAGTACCGGTTCCCGGCTTCGTCGTGCGTCATCCCCTGGTAGTAGTACAGAGGGATCGGCGTTCGACCCACCTCGGTCCACCCGCCAGAAGATGCGGCGGCAGGAGTCACGAGAAGCGCGACCAGGCCGAGCCCGACCACCTTGTGAAGGATCTTCATGCCTTCAAGGTTCGCCGGAGCGGCGCCAGGACCCTGCTCCGACGTTCTGAGGTCAAGAACCTACGCAGGGACGTAGTCCAGCTAGCAGAGAAGGCGTAGGAGGCGGCGGCTCCTGCTACGGCTACGTAAACGGCGAGGTTGATCCCGAAGTGCAGCAGAACGAGGTCCACGTGCGCTCCCGCGAGCCCGGGGTTAACCTTGGCGCCGCCCTGCAGGTGCTGGAGCAGCTTCACCGAGTGTTCGACCATGTGATAGCTCTGCAGGGCGACGGCGGCGCCCAGCAGAGCATCTCCGGCCCGGATCTCCCCTCGCGGCCGCCAGCCGCGGGCGCGACCCGCGGCCACCGCAGCGATCCCGACCAAGACGGCCGCGTTGTAGACGAAGTGGATCCATTCCGCCTCGACGGACGGTCCCACTATCCCGCCCTTGCTGGGGACGCCGTCGATGTGCACCCGATACACCTGCAGAGCGTGCTCTACCAGGTGGAAGCTCTGCACGGCCAGCCCAACGACGAACAGCGGAACCACGTACCGAGCGGGATCCGACGGGTTCCGCCGAGCTCCGGCCGACAGGCGGTCGAGTGCCCAGCGCGATCCGCGCGTCACCAGGAACAACACGAGCAGCGCCAGCAAAGCCGTGGCGACGATGTTCGGAACCGCCCGCCATCCTCGCCCGAGCTCGAACGGAGACCGGTCCCGCACCAGAGAGTGCACGAATGTTCCGACCCCGCCCGCCTCACCCGCGAGCGAGTCGTTGTTCGTGGACGCGCGGGACCGGTAGTTCACCGCAAGTCCCCAACCAGCCTGCGATCCGACACCGGCCTCGGCCACCTGGTTCACCTCGTTGCCCGAGAACTCACACATCGACATGTCGCCGCAATAGAGCCCCGCCCCAGCAGCGTCTTCGACGAGGTTGCTCCTGGCGATGCCGTGGCTCATCTCGGTGATGGCGACCGCGCGCATCGTGGTCCCCCTGACGATGTTGCGGGAGAACTCGACCTCGGCGACGTGGGAGACGATGCCCTCCTGACCTCCCTCGACCAGCGAGTTCTCGACCACCGTCCGCGGATGGTTGTCGGCGTAGCGGACCTCGATGCCCTGCGCGTACTCGCTGATCATGTTGGTGATCCGGGCGCCGCTGATCCGCGCAGATGCATCCACGACCTCTATCCCGTGCAGCCGCGCCCCGGTGACCGTGACGTCTTCTAGGACCACGTCCTCGGCCTCGCGAACGGTGATCCCCTGGACCGCGCCTTCCACCACGAGCCCCTGAACGTGGACGTCGTCGGCGGTGATGGTCAACGCCGCTTCGACCGAGGGTCGAACCGCGAGCACGGCACCGGAGTCGGCCTCGAGCGTCAGCTTCTTGTCGATGACGATGGGGCCCGTGTGCACCCCGGGCTCTAATCGCACTACAGAACCAGCGCCGGCGTCTGCGACGGCGTCTTGCATGGCAGTGCCCGCCGGAACCCGAACGGTGGTGGGACGAGAAGCCACCGTCACACCGGCCGCGACCGCGGCGAGGACCGCCGCAGCCGCCACCGCTCGCTTCATTTGACTGACCCGGCCAGCAATCCCTGAACGAAGTAGCGCTGGAAAGCGAAGAACACGATCAACGGGACGATCATCGACAGGAAGGCTGCGGGAGCGATGATGTCGAGGTTCGCGCCGAAGGTACGCAGCTCCTGCTGGATCGCAACGGTGATCGGGATCGCGTCGGACGCGGTGAAGGTCAGCGCCACCAGCAGGTCGTTCCAGGTCCAGAGGAACTGGAATATCAACAGCGAGGCGATCGCCGGCATCCCCAACGGCAAGACGATCCTTGTGAAGATCCCGAGCTCGGAGGCGCCATCGATTCGCGCCGCTTCCAACAGCTCGGTCGGGATCCCGATGAAGAAGTTCCGCAGCAGGAAGATCGCGAACGGCAACCCGAACGCGATGTGGAAGAAGACGGCGGCGGGAATGGTCCCGAAGATGCCGAGGTTGCCGAAGAGGCGCGACACCGGCAGCAGAGCCATCTGCAACGGGACGATCAACAACGCCACGATCAGAAGGAACAACGGCTCGCGGCCTTTGAAGTCGATCCACGCGAACGCGTACGCCGCGAGAGCCGCTATGAGAACGACGAGCAGAGACGCGGGCACCGTGATGTAGAGCGTGTTGAAGAGAGCCTGGACCAGAGATTCGTTCGCGAGCACCTCCTTGTACGGCTCCAGCGTGAGCTGGCGCGGCTCCGTAAACACCGTCCACCAGCCACTCTCGGCGCTCGCTGCAGAAGAACGGAAGCTGGTGATGAGAAGCCCGAAGGTCGGCGTCAACCAGAACAGCGCCATTAAGAGCAGGAAGAGGTGAAGCGGACCGCGTCCCAACGCGCGGCCGACGCGGCCGAGGCGCGAGCGCGAGCCTTCCCCCGGAAGCCTCTCCGCCGCCGCGGCCATCAGTTCTCTCTCCGGAAACGCCGGATGTTGATGAACATCACCGGGATCACGAGGATGAACAGCAACACCGCCACCGCGCTGCCGACGCCGTACTGACGGCTGCTGAACGTCGTCTTGAACATCTCGAGCGCGATCACGTTCGCCTCGTCTTGTGAGGCCCCCGGCGCCGTCACGAGAACGATGTCGAAGATCTTCAAAACGTTGATGACCATGGTCACGAAGACGACACCGAGCACGGGGGCGAGCAAGGGCAAGGTCACGTGACGGAAGGTCTGCCACTCGTTGGCGCCGTCGACGCGCGCCGCCTCCAGCACGTCACGCGGGAGCGCCGCGAGGCCGGCCCCGATCACGACGACCGCGAAGCCCGCCCACATCCACGAGAACGCGCCGATGATCGCGGGGGTCACCAGGTTGGGACCGAGCCAGTCGACCCCGGCGAAACCCTGGGCGAACGTGGACTCCGCGACCTGCGCCTTGAATGGTCCTTCGCCGAGCCCCGAGAACGTGACGCTCCCGTCACTGCCGGTCGTTCCGCTGGCCACGACCTCACCGGTAGCCGACAGCACCTCGACGTCCGCCCCCGGGAGGCCGATCTCTCCTTGTTCCAGCTCGCCTGGGACGCCACCGCCGGGCTTGAAGTCTCGCCACACGACGACCCCCAGTCCGTCCGCCGGGGCTTGGGGCGCCGCCGCTTGTACCGAGTCCGCGGGTACATCGTCCTCCGCCACCGCGGTGAGGCCGATCAAGGCACTTTCTCCCGCGGTGAACTCTTCGGTCGTCACGATGGGCGCCCCCGGCTTCGCCTGCTCGAGCGGCACGTCCGGCAGCACCTTCGCGTCGGGGTAGGCGCCGGGCCCGTTGAAGGTGTTGTAGACGAGACCGGTAGCGGCGTTGATGAAACCGAGCTCGGGCGAGGGCTCGTACATCACGCGCCAGATCACACCCGTGGCCAAGAACGAGATCGCCATAGGCATGAAGACGATGATCTTGATCGCGGTCGAGTACCTCACCCTCTCAGTGAGGATCGCGAACATCAGGCCGAGCGCCGTGATGATCGCTGGCGCCGTTGCCACCCAGATGAAGTTGTTCTTGATCGCGGTCTTGATGCGCTCGGTCTCTGCGACTGCCTTGTAGTTGTCGACGCCGACGAAAGCGCCCGCCTCGCTCCGGAAGCTCTGCCCGACGGTGTCGAGGGTCGGGTAGATGACGAGCGCTCCGACGAACAACAACGCAGGCCCGAGGAACAGGACGGCCATCCACCTCCTGGCCCCTCCAGGAGGTGGCTTTAGCTCCAGCCGGGTCCGGGATCTCGCGCCGGCGCCGGCCGCGGCAGTGCTAGCCATGAGCTTGTCTCTCCCCTCTAGGACTGCTTCTTGAAGGCCTTCGCCGCGTCTTTCTCGAGCGCGGCCGCTATGCCCTCGGCGTCGTCGGGGTTCTTCAAGAAATCCTGGAAGCGCAACCACAACCCGCGTCCCGTCGTGCCGCCGAACTCGGGCGGTTGCAGGTCGGACAGGTCGAACCTGATCGCCTCCGCCGTCGCGATCGCCTCGCCCGAACGCTGCGTGATCTCGTCCGGGTAGACGCCGGTGTCGAGGTTCTGGTTCGCCGAGGTGAAGCCGCCACGCTCCGCCCATACTTGCGCCGCCTCGGGCGTGGCGAGATACGCGAGGAAATCCTGCGCCGCCTCGTTGTCCGTCAGCGCGACCGCGGCGTCACCACCACCTACCACCGCGGGCTCCGAGCCATCGATCGCTGGGAAATCGAAAAAGTCGAAGTCGGTGCCGGCCTTCGCACCGGCCTCCTCAGTGATCACGCCCGGAACGAAGTCACCCTCGTACACGGTCGCCGCGGCCGGATCCTTCGTGAAAACCTGGTTGACCGACGTCGTGAAGTCCGTCTGCAGCGCGCCCTCTCTGCCACCCGCGAGGTTTGCCTCGTCGCCGACGAGCTCCGCGAACGTCTCCAGCGCCTCGATCACGCTGTCGTCGGTCCACGGGATCTCGTGGTTTGCCAGCTGGTCGTACATCTCTGGGCCGGCCGTGCGGATGTAGATGTTCTCGAACCAGTCGGTGAGGGTCCAGCCATCGGCGCCGCCCATCGACACCCAGGGAACACCGGATGCGTTCACCGTCTTAGCGGTTTGCAGCATCTCGTCCCAGTCCGCAGGAGGCTCCACGCCCGCCTGCTCGAAAACCTCGATGTTGTACCACCAGGTCGACTTGTTCGACACCTTGAAGTAGACGCCGTAGAGGGTTCCGTCGACAGAGCCCAGCTCCGCCCACACCGGAGCGAAGTTCTCCGCCAGCGCGGCCGAGACCTCTTCGTTGGCCTCGATCACGGAACCGTCGTCCGCGAGGCTACGAACCAGGCCCGGCTGCGCGATCAGCGCCACGTCCGGCGGACTTCCGCCCTCGATCTTGTTGCCGAGGAACGCGGCCATGTCGTCGCCCGCGGAGGTGAACGAAGCCTCGTGCCCGCTTGCCTCCGAGAATGCATCCAGCACGGCCTGGAAGCTCTTCTTCTCCTCGCCCGTGAAGACCGCGGCAACCTCGATCGAACCTCCGCCTTCGGCTTCGGCCTCGTCCGCCTCTTGTTGCGGCGCCGGGACCTCCCCGGTGGAGCACGCGACTGCAAGCATCATCAGCACAACCAACATCACCAGGTAACGACGCAACTGTGTCCCCCTTCGCTCGTCCACGTGCTGACCTTCCTAACCTCCGTAGATCCCAGATCCGGTTGCAGGATCGAAGAAGTGCAACTGCGCGGTGTCCACCGCAAGCTCGACCTCCTTACCGCGAGCAACGTCCGCCTTTGGGTCGACCTCGGCGACGAACTCCGAGCGTCCCGCGTCGCCGTTCTCCTCGAATCGACCCACCTCGACGGCGCCGGTGTCGACCGCGAGCTCTTTGATCTCCTCCGTCTGGACGCGCGGAGCATCGACCGTGAAGTGGACGAGCGTTTGGGTTCCAAGGGCTTCCACGAGGTCGACCGAGGCGCGCAGACGGCTCTGGCTGCCGGCAGGAGCGAATCCGGCTTCTTCGAAGTCCTGTGGGCGAAGCCCGACGATGACCTCTTGGTCGAAGAACCTCTGTAGCTCCGAGCGGGTGGCCAACGCTTCCTTGGAGATATCGAGCTGCTGACTGCCGATCGAGACGGACGCTCCTCCATCTCGTCGCTCGAGCTTGCTCGCGACGAAGTTCATGGCCGGGCTCCCGATGAACCCCGCGACGAACAGGTTCACGGGCCGGCCGAACAGCTCCTGTGGCGATCCGACCTGCTGTAGCTGACCCTTGCGAAGGACCGCAACGCGGTCGCCCATCGTCATCGCCTCGACCTGGTCGTGCGTTACGTAGATCGTGGTGACGTCTAGGTCCGCCTGGATGCGAGCGATCTCCGCCCTCATCTGAACGCGAAGCTTCGCGTCGAGATTGGACAGAGGTTCGTCCATCAAGAAGGCTTGAGGCTCGCGCACGATCGCGCGGCCCATCGCGACGCGCTGCCGTTGTCCCCCCGACAGCGCCTTCGGCTTGCGGTCGAGGAACTCCTCGAGCCCCAGTATGCGCGCCGCGTGCTGGACGCGCCTGTCCATCTCGGCGCGTTCCACCTTCGCGAGCTTCAAACCGAACGCCATGTTGTCGCGCACCGTCATGTGTGGGTAGAGCGCGTAGTTCTGGAACACCATGGCGATGTCGCGGTCCTTGGGCGGCATGTCGTTGACGACGCGGTCGCCGATCTTGATCTCGCCGTCGGTGATGGCCTCGAGCCCGGCGATCATCCGCAGCGCCGTGGACTTCCCACAACCCGAAGGACCGACGAACACCATGAACTCGCCGTCTTTGATGTTCAGATCCAGTGCGTCCACCGCTGGTGGTCCCGACGCGTAGCGCTTGGTTACTTCGTGAAGCACGATCTGAGCCACCGACTGGATCCCCCCGCTCGGCTACTGGTCGCTCGACCCTATACCCGACGAACGGGGCATAACGCCCGACAGAGCCGCCACGAAGAAGGTGTCGCAGGGGGCGCATCGGCGTCGGCGGAACCGGGCAGGGTGGCGCCACTTCGAAGAACTGCCTCCCTGAGCATCCTCGGCTTGACTCCCGCGAGACACTCAGCGGCCGCATCACACCTGTTCGGCGACCCCCAACGTCTTGCAGGTAGGCGAGGTCTCTACCTCGTCCTTGTCGGGGAACGTCCCGAGCACGAAGTCGCCCGCGTGCATCGTCACGCCGAACCAGTACTTCTCGTTCTTGAAGTGATGCAGACGATGAGCCCTCCAGATGAATCTGTAGACCCTGGAGCGCGGTTGATAGCGCGAGTGGATCAGGTAGTGCGTCCACTCGTAGGTGAAGAGGATCGAGAGGCCCGTAGCCATTGTCGTGACTGCGAGCCTCACGGTCGGCATGACGAGGAGGTAGAGGACCGCGCTCACCGGGATCACCCGCATGAGGAACGGGAACGGGATGAAGATCCAATCGGTCCTGCGGGGATCTTTGTGGTGGGCGCGGTGCTTGCGCGCAACGACGGGATCCAGCTTCCGACCGAACACCTCCTTGGGCTTCCAGTGAAGGATGAAGACGTGAACCAGCCACTCGATGAAGGGCTCGGCGGCGATGAAGCCTGCGACGACGACGAGGTCCCACCAACTCCATCCGCCAAGGGCGAACCGAAGCAGCAGGACGCCTGCTAGGAAGCCTGCGATCACCTTCGCGTTCTTGTGCGACCAGAAGAAGCGCCACTCCTCAGCCAGTGTGGTGGACCCCGACGTAGACGGACGTTGGACCTCGTTACCGGTAGCTACGTCCATGGCCGTCCTTTCTCGGAGCGATCCAAGGAGCGTAGCCGACCGACGTCCACGAGGGCGGGTTGGCTAACTGTTCCGGCGCCTGACGAAGAACCAGATCCCGCCCGCGATCAGGAGATGTCGCAGAAGACGACAGCTTGCATGTCGCTAGCTCAGGTGGTCGTGCGCTCGGCCTTGGCTTGGTCCTCCACGCAGAGCCGGGCGTGCGGTATGGCCTCGAGGCGGTCGCGCGCGATCGGTTGGTGACATGCCTCACACGTGCCGTAAGTGCCGTCGTCGATGCGAGCGAGCGCCAGCTCGATGTCCTCCAGCTCACTCGCGAACCCATCCGCGATGGACAGATCTTTCTCCCGCTCGAAGAGCTCAGTAGCGACATCCGCGGGGTGCTGATCGATCTGCGTGAGCTCCTGCAGCTCCGTCCTCTCCGATTCGTCGTCTGATGTCTCCTCCGCGATCCCCTCATGAAGGCGCGTCAGCCGATCCCTTTCCTCTTCCAGGCGCTGCCGGGCGCGCTCTATGAACTCCGCGTCGTCCACGTCGATCACTCCTCCAACGGTTAGATGAGAACGAGGCCGTGACTCGCCGAACGCGCAGGAGCCGCGACCGGCTGGAGCCTCAACCGGGCATCACATACCCGAGCAGCCACGAGGCAAACGAGCGGCCCGGGGCCGCAGGACAGCTACGCCGGCTCCAACGGCTCGACCGCACGCGTCCGGTCGAGATGGATCACGACGTCGAACTGGAGGCTCAAGCTCGCGTTGAAGTAATGACTCACCCGTTCCGTGCCCGGTCGGTAGATCACGCCGATCGCTCGCTCCAGTCGCTGGGGACGCAGCGAGGATCGGGCGGGCTCGCGACGGAGATCCACTGCGAGGTCCACCAGATGAAGCTCGTGGAGATCCGCCTCGTAGCTTTCGGGCAGCGCGGGACGCACCGTCTTCACGTGCCCGGGCGAACCCCAGTCATCCGCGGCCGTGACGGTGCCTTCAAAGCTCGTGAAGCCGACCAGTAGCACCTCGTCGGAGCGATGGTGCTCCCGGACAAGCTGTCCCAGGTTCAGCTCACCTCGGCGGGACATCGATGTGGCCCTCGCGTCTCCGAGGTGTGAGTTGTGCGCCCAAACGACGATCCTCGCGGGACGGCCGCGAGATGCAGAGAGATAGCGATCCAGACCTTCTAGCGTCTCGAACATGTGACGGTCGCGGAGGTTCCATGTGTTGGCGGTGCCTCGATACATCTCCCGGTAGTACTCCTCGGCGTCTCGCACGACCCGCGCGTTCTGCTCGGCGTAGAAGGCGGCTTCGTCCGCAGGGGTCTGTCCCGGTTCTGATCCCGCTCCAACCGCGGACGCCATCTCTTGTAGCTGCTCGATCACCGCCTCTTCGCATGGGTCCGCGATCCCGTAGCCGGTCGCGTAGCCGTAGGTCTGCGGATCGTCTCCAAAGCGTTCGAAACAGCCGTAGCGGCTGCGCGCCCGCTCCGCCGCTTCGGGGTCGACCTCGTCCAGGTACCGGATCACCGCGTCCATCGAACGCTCGAGGCTGTAGAGGTCCAACCCGTAGAAGCCGACCTGCTGCTCTGCACCCGCGGCAGCGTTGTGATCCCGCAGCCATGCCACCAGGTCTCTCACATCGACGTTGCGCCACATCCACTGGGGGAAGTGGTCAAAGCCGCGTAGCGCGTCGTCTGCGTCCTTGGCGTCTCCGCGGCCGCGTATGAAGCAACCCACCGCGAACGCATCCGGCCAATCCGCCTCGACCGCCACGGCGTCGAAGCCGAACTCCTCGATCAGGAGCTTCGTGGCCTCGGCTCGAAACCGATAGAACTCGTGGGTCCCGTGTGAGGCCTCGCCCAACAAGACGAAGCGTGCAGAGCCGACAAGTTCTCGAAGGAACCCGACGTCTTCCGGCCCCTCGAGTGAGATCGCGGCTGGCCGAAGGTCCTCCCGCACCATCAGTCCTCGGCGGGAGTCTCCTTGTCGGTGTCGGGCCCCTCGGTCCCGGGCGCCTGCTCCGCTGGTCCCTGCGGGTCCTGCTCGATCCGTTCGGCAGGATCGGTGTCACAGCCGGGGAAGAAGAACAAAGACCCGGCAAGCACCACGCCCGCCAGCCGTCTCCGCGCATCGCTCATCGGATCCACTCCTCTCATGAAGGCGCGCCCCCGCTCTCGGGCCGCAACCGCGAAGGGTGTCGTCGTCGCGCGATACCCGGCCCCCGCGCAAGCAAACCGCGCAAGCGCGCTCCCGGGCGCGGTGGCAGAAGACCTGGCTACCGGCGGCGCAGATGGTCCCGGAAACCATGCAGGGCTATCTCGACCGCCCAGTGCTGCGCCCACAGCAGCACCGGCCGTGCCACATGTATGACGCGGCGGATGCCGCGGTTCGCGATCTCGACATCCCAAGCAACGGTGCACACAGCACTGGGTGGGTCGTCACGCAGCTCGAGCCGGGCGGTTCCGCTGAGGTCTCCCGACACCTCGCCCACGATCCACTCGGGCGCCTTGGCGTCCGTAACGGCGACGGAGATCGTCATCTTGAACGGGACGGGCGGGTCGATCTCGAACGAGATCGCGGAGCCGGGGGTAAGAGCTTCTCCGTCCAGGTGGACGTCGCGCATCCAGGGCCACCAGCTCTCGAAACGGTGGACCTGGCTGAGCTCCCGCCAGAGATCTTCGGCCGAGGCGTCGAACCGATGAGCGCCGGAGTAGGAGACGTCGAAGGGTGAAGCCACCACCCGACCCTAGAGCCGCGCCTGCGTGCCTGCTTCGTGCGCGGGTAATGATTGAGAACGTTGAAGGGGTCGGTGATCGGATCTGTTCGTCATGCACGCTTTGTTGCGGCGGCCGCGTTGATCGCGCCCGTCGTCGCTTTGGCCGCCTGCGGGAACGACTCCAGCCAGAGCCCATTGCAGATATTCCAGCGGAGCCCTGCAGAGCCGGCGGAGGAGGGTCGGATCACGGCTCGTCCGGTCCGAACGCCGAAGGGCGAGCCGCGGAGGGGACTGCACGCGCTGGAAGCGGCCGAGGACGTCCTCGCGTACGTCCCTTCCGGCTACCGCGAGGGAACGCCGACGCCGCTGGTGCTCATGCTCCATGGAGCAGGGGGGTGCGCCGAGCGCGGCCTCGGCCCCTTCATCGCGCACGCTGAGAACGAGGGGATCATCCTGGTCGCGCCGTCATCCCGAGGCCGGACCTGGGACGTGATCTTGAACGACTTCGGCCCGGACGTGGATCTGATCGACCGGGCGCTGAAGGAGGTCTTCGCGCACTACTCGATCGACCCCCAGAGGCTGGCGGTGGAAGGCTTCTCCGACGGCGCGTCGTACGCCTTGTCGCTGGGTCGAACGAACGGTGACCTGTTCAGCCACATCATCGCCTTCTCCCCCGGCTTCATGGCGCCGGGCCAGATCCGGGGGAAGCCGCCGATCTTCATCTCACACGGGGTCGACGATGGCGTCCTTCCGATCGACGTCACCAGCCGCAAGCTGGTTCCGGCGCTGGAGCGAGCAGGTCACACCGTGAACTACATCGAGTTCGACGGAGGTCACACCCCACTCCCCGACCTCGCGAGAGACGCGCTCGGTTGGTTCCTGGATCGAGATGTCCGTGGAGCCGACCGGGGCCAGACACGTCGCAAAGGGACTTGTTAGCCAGTCCCCTCCCGCTCTGGAGCAGACGGCGGGGGTCCGTCGTCGCCGTGCGGCCCGTGGTTTTTACCCCGAGCGAAGCGAGGCGTCGGCGCCGGTAGGCGACGCGGCACCCGACGGCTGCGGGGCCGGGCGGGCGAGGGACCCCCGGGTAGCGCCGGGGCTATGTGGGTAAGGCGGCCCCCATGGTCGGCTTCCTCATCTCCCTGCTCCTGATCGGCGTCGTCGCGGGCTACCTCGCGCGCTTGTTCGTCGCCGGGCCCGACCCGATGAGCTTCGGCCAGACCGTCCTGCTCGGCGTCGCCGGCTCGTTCATCGGCGGCACCATAGGGAGCCTCCTGATAGAGAAACGCTTCGTCATCGCACCCGCCAGCCTCGGGCTCGCGCTTCCCGGGGCCGTCCTGGCTCTCCTGATCTATCGCAAGCGCAAGTACGGCGAGATCATGCCTCCGCGGCCGAGGAGAACCCTGTAGCGAGCGTGGATGCAGGCGAACTCGCGCGTCGCTGGGGGATCCAAACGCGCTACGAGAACTTCAACAAGGAAGTGCAGGTCGTTCCCGCCGAGACGGTAGACCTCCTCTTGGAGGTGATGGACGCCCGCGAGCAGGGCCCTCCCCCGGCTGGAGCGCAGGTGACCACGCCGGGCGCCGGCGTCGATCTGACGAACGTCGTGGAGCTGCGGACGGAAGACGGCGGCAGCGAGGTCGTGGTGGACGCGCTGCCCGACGACCTTCCGCTCGGCTATCACCGGCTCGTCCGCAACGACGGCAGCGAGCAAACCTTGATCGTCAGCCCCGGCGCGTGCCACTTCCCCGAAAGCTTGCGCATCTGGGGCTGGGCGCTGCAGCTCTACTCACTGCTATCGAAGACGAGCTGGGGGATCGGCGACCTGGGCGACCTGCGCCGGTTCGCGCGTTGGGCGCAGCAGAGCGGCGCGGGAGCGATCATGTTGAACCCTCTGCATGCTGCGCTTCCGTTAGAGAGCCAGCAACCGAGCCCCTACTTCCCGAGCAGTCGCTGCTTCCGCAACCCGCTGTACCTGCGCATCGAAGACGTGCCGGGGGCAGATGACGTTGCGGGGATCAGCGACCTCGCTACCGAGGGCCGCGCCCTGAACGAGGCAGCCACGATCGATCGCGACCGCGTCTACGACCTCAAGATGCAGGCGCTGGAGAAGCTGTGGGCGGAGGCGCCGAAGACCGAGTTCGAGACGTGGGCGGAGGACCAGGGGGAGGTGTTGCGCAGTTACGCGACCTACGCGTCTATCGCGGAGGCGCACGGCGGTGGCCCCGGAAGCGGGTGGCCGGCGGATCTGGCGCGCGGGGAACCGAACGCGCTGAGGGTATGGCAGGAGGAGCACTCGGACCGCATCACCTTCCACGGCTGGATCCAGTGGCTGTTGGAGCGGCAACTGGCCGACGCCTCGCGCGAGGTGGGACTGGTCAACGACCTCGCGATCGGGGTGGATCCCGACGGGGCGGACGCGTGGTTGTGGCAAGACGCCTTCGTCCGGGGTGTGACGGTGGGGGCTCCTCCCGACGAGTTCAACCTCGCGGGTCAGAACTGGGGGCTTCCTCCGATGGACCCGTGGAAGCTGCGGGCCGGCGGATACGAGCCGTTCATCCGAACGATCCGCTCCGCGATGCGGCACAGCTCCGGCATCCGCATAGATCACGTGATGGGGCTCTTCCGACTCTTCTGGATCCCTGACGGCGCGGAGGCCGCGGCAGGCGCCTACGTGCGCTACCCGCACGACGATCTGCTCAACATCGTCGCGCTCGAGAGCCACCGGGCGCAGGCGTACGTCGTCGGCGAAGACCTCGGAACCGTCGAGGACGTGGTGCGGGACGAGATGGAGCGCCGAAAGATGCTGTCGTACAGGTTGTTGTGGTTCGAAGAGGACCTGCCCGACAGCTATCCCGAGCTGGCGCTCGCGGCGGTGACGAACCACGACCTCCAAACGGTGGCGGGCTTGTGGTCGCGAAGCGACATCGAGAGCCAGCAGGAGGTCGGGCTGGAGGTGAACGTCGAGGGGACAGAGGCTCAGCGGGAGCAGCTGCGTCGGTGGCTGGAGCTAGACGACGACGCCCCCATCGAGGAGGTCATCCTTGGCACCTACCGTTTGCTCGGCCGCGCCTCCTGCGCGGTCGTGATGGCGACGCTCGAAGACGTGCTCGGGGTCACCGAAAGACCGAACGTGCCCGGAACGAGCGACGAACGACCGAACTGGTCGCTGCCGCTTCCGCTTCCGCTGGAGGAGATCGAGCGACACGAGCGGGTGAACCGGGTTATGGAGCTCCTAGCGCGAGAACGAGAGCGAGTGCTGTGAAGAAAGAAAAGGTCGACATGCACGAGGTTGCGCGCGAGCGCTTCGGCTATGACAGCCTTCTGCCGGGCCAAGAACAAGCGATGAGGGCCGTGCTCGAGGGGCGGGACACGCTGGCGATCATGCCGACGGGCTCCGGGAAGTCGGCGATCTACCAGATCCCGGCCCTCTTGCTCGACGGCCCCACGGTTGTGGTCTCGCCTCTGATCGCGCTGCAACGGGATCAGGTCGAGGCCCTGGATGACACCGGCGTGGCCGACGCGGCGCAGGCGAACTCGACGCTCTCCGCGACGGAACGGTCAGAGACTTTCGACCGACTCGACTCCGGTGATCTCGAGTTCCTGTTCCTCGCGCCGGAGCAGTTCTCCAACGAGGAGACGATGGCCCGCGTGCGCGAGGCGCAGCCGTCGCTGTTCGTGGTCGACGAGGCCCATTGCATCAGCGCGTGGGGCCACGACTTCCGCCCGGACTACCTGAACCTAGGCACGGTCGCGGACGAGTTGGGCCGCCCGCCGATCCTGGCCCTCACGGCAACGGCCTCTCCTCTCGTTAGGGACGAGATCATGGCGCGGCTGTCGATGAAGGATCCGGAGGTCGTCGTCCGCGGCTTCGATCGCCCGAACATCCGGCTCGAGGTGCGGCGGTTCGCAGACGAGAACGCTAAGCGCAGCGCGCTCCTGGAATGCGTTAGTGAGGCAAAGAAGCCCGGCATCGTCTACGTCTCTACGCGCCGCGCAGGGGAGGACCTGGCGGGCGAGCTGTGGAAGCAGGGGGTAGGCGCGGTCTACTACCACGGAGGCATGACCCGCTCGGAGCGCGAAGAAGCCCAAGAGGCTTTCATGGAGAACGCGTTCGAAGTCGTGGTTGCGACCACTGCGTTCGGGATGGGGATCGACAAGCCCGACGTCCGCTTCGTCTTCCACTACGACATCCCCGATTCGGTCGACTCGCTCTACCAGGAGATCGGGCGCGCGGGGCGGGACGACGAGCCGGCGGAGGCGGTGCTGTTCTATAGGTCGGAGGATCTGGGGATAAGGCGTTTCTTCGCGGCGAGCGGCGGCTCGGACGAAGAGGCGGAACAACGAAAGATGCTGGACCAGTCTCGGCTCGACATGATGCGCGCGTATGCCGAGACCCAGGATTGCAGGAGGCAGTTCCTGCTCAACTACTTCGGCGAAGCCTTCGACGACCCGTGCGACCGTTGCGACAACTGCGAGGCGGGCACCACGGTGCCCGCCTCGGTCACGCTCCCGTTCGAGCTCAACGCGCGGGTCCACCATGACTCCTGGGGTGACGGCATGGTTATGCGTTACGAGGGCGACAAGGTCGTCGTCCTCTTCGACGAACAGGGCTACAAGACGCTGTCGGTCGAGATGGTCACCGAAGGAAACCTCCTAACTCTTCTGTGCTAACTGGACTACGTGCCAGCGTCGCTTTCCGACGTCAGAACACGCCGCCGGTCCACGAGTGGGCTCCGGCGCGTCAGGAGATGGTCGTGAACGTCGCGGTCGCGTAGGCGATGTGTTCGCCGGTCTCCTCTTGGAAGACCTCGGCCTCCAGAACCGTGAACCGCTTGCCCTTGCGACGCACTTCTGCGGTGGCCACGATCATGCCTTCTTGACCCGGCTCTAGGTAGTTGACCTTCGCCTCGACGGTCACCGGCTGCTCGTCGTCAAGGGTGGAGGCGAGGGCCGAGCCCATGGCGCAGTCCGCCAGCGTGGCGATCGCTCCACCATGCAAGATGCCGCCGTCGTTGAGGTGCTGTTTCTCCGCGCGCATCGTGAGGCGGGCTCTACCGTCACCTCTTTCGGCGATCTCGATGCCAAGCGTCTCGCGGAACGCCATCACCGGCTTCCCGCCGCCGCCATCAACATCAAGCCGCCATCGACGACGAACGATGCGCCCGTGGCGTAGCTCGACTCGGGCGACGCGAGGAACACCACGAAGTCCGCGATCTCCCGCGCGTGACCGGGACGACCCGCGGGGATGTTGTCGCGGACCTCGGTCTGCGGGTCGGTGTCTTCGTTGCCGGTCATCTTCGTCGCGATCTCTCCCGGCGCGATCGCATTCACGGTGATGCCGTGCTCCGCAAGTTCGAGAGCCATGACCTTCGTCAGGAGGCCGAGCCCGCCTTTGGCGGCGCAATAGGCCGACGACTTCGGCAGCGGGATGTGCTCGTGCACCGACGTGACGTTGATGATGCGCCCGTGGGTCTTGTTCTCGACCATGTGACGGGCCGCGGTCTGCGCGCAGAGGAAGGCACCGGTGAGGTTGATGTCTAGAACCTGCTTCCACTTCTCGAGCGACAGGTCGACGAAGGCATCTGAGTGACCGGCGCCCGCGTTGTTCACGAAGACGTCGAGACCGCCGAGCCGCTGGATCAGGTCCGAGACGACGGCGGGCGCTACTGCAGGGTCGGACAGATCGAGATGGGCGACTTCCGCCGTGCCGCCCTCCGCCCTGATCTCCTCCGCGACTTCCTTCGCCCCGACCTCGTCGCTGTGCCAGGTGATCCCGACGTCGTAGCCCGCCTGGGCTAGCGCGACCGCGGTGGCCTTCCCGATCCCGGCGCTGCCACCGGTGACGATGGCTTTGCGCGCCATCAGGAGCCGTTGCCGGAGGTGCCGCGACCGGTCTTCTGCTGCAGCTCGTCGATCTTCTGCGATGCCTCAGCCTTCGTCAGGTTCTCGTCGACCTTCTCGCCGGCTTCGGTGGCGAGGGTGTTGAGGTACGAGGCTTGGGCGCCCGTCATCTCTTCATCGCCCGTCACCCACTCCTCGGGGTCCTTCTGCACGTTGTCCGCGTTGGCTTGGTCGGCCATAGGTCTGCCTCCTCGCTTCGTGTTCTTTCGGAGCCGGATTACCCACGGAGACAGGGGCTAAACGAACATATGTTCGCTACCTCGCCTCCCTCCGGGAGCGGGCCTGGAGCACCAGCCGCACCCCCGAGGCGATCACGATCGCTCCGAAGAACCGCTGGAGGAGGTCGGCGTCGATCGCGAGCGCGACGTCGGCGCCGGCCTGGACCGACAGCGCGCCTCCTGCGGCCAGGGCCGCTGCTAATGCAACCTCGACGAAGCCGCGACGGTGGTGGGCGACCGCACCGACGAGCGCGGTGGGCACGATCACCGCCAGCGACGTGCCTTGCGCCGCGTGCTGGTCGATCCCGTAGCCGAGGACCATCACCGGAACCATCAGCAAGCCTCCACCGATGCCGAACATCGCAGAGAAGGCGCCGACGACGAGACCGACCGGGATCAGCCAGAGATATGCGACCTCGATCACGTCAGCACCATGACGAGGCCAACGAGGATCGTGATGACGCCGAAGGCTGCCTTCAGTCGGGCCTCGTCCGATCCCGCCATCACACGAGCGCCGACGGGAGCCCCGACAAGTGCGCCGACCGCGAGAGGAACGGCCGCTTCCAGCTCGACCTCTCCTGCCGAGCCGAACGCGGCCGCACCGACACCAGCGATAAGAACGATCGCCGCCAGTGACGTCGCATGGGCTTCGTGCTGCGACGTGCCGAGCAGCGCCAGGAGGAGCGGAACCATCACGATGCCGCCTCCGACGCCGACCAGGCCGCTTGCGAAGCCGGCGGCAAGCCCGATCAAGAACGCGAGCCCGAACCTCTTCATAAAGCCATCGAACCACGCGAGGTGTGAACGATGAAGCCGAACTTGTCGTACCTCGGCCCTAGGTTGAGGTTGTGCGACGACCCCTTGTGTATGACATCGACCAACACACTTTTCGGGAAGCTGTCGCGAGAAGCCAGTCGCTCCGCGGCATCATCCAGGCCCTGGAACTGCACGATCACACGAATACCTACACCCGTCTTCGACGAAGGATCGCGGAGCTGGCTCTAGATACGTCGCACTTCCACCGATACCGCGGTCGCTCCGCCTATTCAGACCAGGAACTTAGAAGCGCGGTCGCGACCTCGAGATCAATCCGAGAGGCGTTGCTGAAACTCGGTCTCAAGGGCCAGGGTGGCAACTACAGGATCCTCCGTCGGAACGTCCAGCGCCTGGGGCTAAGCATGTCTCACTTCACCGGGACCGGGTGGCGAAAGGGGTCGACGATCCCCGTGACGCCGGCTCGGCAGTTGTCGGAGGTCCTCGTCGAAAGGTCGTACGCCTCCACCTATTCCGTCCGAACGCGGTTACTGCGCGACGGGATCAAGGCGTATCGCTGCGAGGTCTGTGGACTGACCGACTGGCGAGGAGCGTCTATCCCTCTAGAGCTCGATCATGTGAATGGAGTGAACGACGACCACAGACTAGAGAACCTGCGGCTCATCTGCCCGAACTGCCACTCGCAGACCGCGACGTACCGCGGACGCAACAGGAGGGCACGGCGCGAGCCGATATAGGTGGGTATTTTCTAGGTGCCCCCGTACTCCAACTGGTAGCAGAGAGCCGGCTTAAAACCGGCACAGTGTGGGTTCGAATCCCACCGGGGGCACGCCACGCGATCTAGTCACGGCCCTAGATCAGGGGCCAGGGCAGTGGGCGGTCGCTCTGGGGTGAGGGGAAGCGGTCCTCCACCAGAAGCACCGCGACTCGTTCCAGCGTCACCGCGACCTCCTCGGGAGCGAGCAGTTCCGCCAGGCTCTGCTGCAGCTCTCCCGGCTCCGAGAGCCGGGCCCCCAGAACCTCGAGCCCTTGCCTGAGGTCGTCACCCAGCGGCTCTTCCGCGTAGCTCCAGATCACCGTGCGCAGCTTCGGCTCGACGTGGAAGCTCACGCCGTGATCCACCGCCCATAGCTTGCCGTCGGAGTCCTCGATCACGTGGCCGCCCTTGCGATCGGCGTTGTTGATCACGACGTCGAGCGCGGCGAACCTCCGCAGGTCGTCCGCGCGCTCCTCCATCAACACGAAGTAGTGGCGATCGGGATCGTGCTCGATGAAGAGCTGCAACGACCCCTCTCCGAGCGGAGCGTCCGGGCGCAACACCGTCGGAGGCACGATCGGCCAGCCCGCGGCGCGAGCAACGAGATACGCCGCCACCTCGCGCCCGGCGAGCGTTCCCGGCGGGAAATCCCACAGAGGACGCTCGCCGCGCTTGGGCTTGTAGACGGCGAGCACCTCTTCCCCCTCCCGCGTCAGCCTCGCGAGGAAGGTGTAGTTGGACGAATAAGGAAGGAGACCGAGAACCTCCATGTCCCCGCCGGCCAAGAGGTCGAGGACGTCGACCGTCATGAAGGCGCTAGCTCAGGCGGTGGCCGTTGGAGGCCGGACACTTGTGTCCGTCGGGATCCATCGGAAGACCGCACAGCTGGCACAGCGGCCGCCCCTCGGCTACCACGGCGAGAGCGTGCAGGATGAAGGCGCGGGCGTGGTCGCGCGCGAGCAGGATCCGAACGGCGAAGTCGTCCACGTCCGGCCCCTCGTCCTCGTCTTCCTCATCCGCGGGAGCGGCAGCCACGGGCTCCAGTGCCACGACTACCGATTCACCGTCTTCCTCATACGTGAGCCCGATCGTCCCCACCCTCCACTCGGGCTCGATCGGGGCGCTGAGCGAATAGAGCGGGTCACGCTGCGGCGTCGCGGTAGCTATCTCGTCCGTCGGGTCGATGAGGAGCAGCAGCTCCTTGAGCTTCTCGGCCAGGACCTCAACCTGCCCCTTTTCCAACTGGTACGTGAGCGTCAACGCCTCGCTCCGACACTGAAGGAAGAAAGTCCGCTCTCCAGGCCGACCGGTGTAGTCGGCGGTGAGGACCTCCGGGCGAACGTCCATCTAAGCCTTCACCAACCGCGGCATAGGAAGCGCGTTCAACGAGAGCACCTGAGGGCCGTAGTCGCTCACGTTGAGCACCGAGACCGAAGCTGGGCCGATGAAGATCCGCTGGAACAGGTCTATGTGCAGACCCAGGTAGTGCGCGATCACGAGCTTGATCGTGTCTCCGTGCGAGACGCAACAGATCGCGTCCCGCGGGTGTTCACCCCGCAGCCGCTCGATCTCGTCCACGGCTCGAGTCTGCACCTCTCGCAGCGTCTCCCCCTCGGGAAAACGCGCGGCAGACGGCCATCTCTGCACCGTCCCCCACAACTTCGTTCGCATCAGCGACTTCAGCGAGCGGTTGGTCCACTTGCCGTATCGCACCTCGCCGATCGCGTGATTGACCTTCACGTCCAGATCGTGAACCGCCGCGATCGCTCGGGCGGTCTCGATCGTGCGATCGATGGGGCTGGAGTAGATCGCCCTTAAGGGAACGTCGGCCAGATACTGCGCGGCGTTCTCGGCTTGACGCCTCCCCTCGTCTGTCAGGTGCACGCCCTCCATCCAACCCGTGACCCGGTGACCCGTGTGCGAGGTCACGCCGTGGCGAACGAGATAGAGCGTGGTCACGACAGAGACTTCTGGATCGCGGCGAGCGCGCTCGGGTTCTCCAGAGACGACAGGTCGCCCGGATCCTCTCCGAGCACCTGCGCCTTGATGGCTCGCCGGAGGATCTTGGCGGAGCGGGTCTTCGGAAGCTCTTCTACGAAGCGCACCTCTTTGGGCGTGAACGCCTTGCCGAGCTGGTCGCCGATCGCCTGCTTGACCTCGGCCCTCAGCTCGTCGGACTCGTTCGTGCCGGGGCGAAGGATGCAGAAGCACCACACGACCGTCCCCTTCACCTCATCCGGCACGCCCACCGCGGCGCACTCGATGACGGCCGGGTGCTCGACCGCGGCGGATTCGAACTCCGCGGGCCCGATCCTCTTGCCCGCGATGTTCAAGGTGTCGTCGCTGCGCCCGTGCAGGAACCAGTAGCCGTCCGCGTCGACCGAGGCCCAGTCACCGTGGACCCACACCCCCGGCCATCGTGACCAGTACGCATCGAGGTAGCGCTGCTTGCTGCCCCAGAAGCCGCGCGTCTGCGCGGGCCACGGCTTGAGGCAGACGAGCTCGCCCACCTCGCCCCGGACGGGCTTCCCGTCCGCGTCGAACACGTCCATCGTCATGCCCAGCGAGGGTGTGCCCAGCGAGCAGCTCTTGGTCGGGATGACGGGAGCCTGACCCAGGAAGCACGCGCCGACCTCCGTCCCTCCCGAGAGGTTCATGATCGGGCACCGTCCGCCGCCGACGACGTCCGAGAACCAGCGGTACGGCTCGGGGTTCCACGGCTCCCCGGTGGAGCCGAGGATGCGGAGTTTGGATAGATCGTGCTTGCGCACCAACTCTTCTCCCGACGGCATGAGCGCGCGGATCAGCGTGGGTGACACGCCGAGGATCGTCACGCCGTGGCGGGCACAGATATCCCACAGCCGATCGGGCGCGGGATGATTGGGCGCGCCTTCGTACATCAGAACCGCGGCCCCGTTCGCGTGGCCTCCCACGATCTCGAGCGGGCCCATGATCCAACCCATGTCGGTCACCCAGTAGAGGACCTCGCCCGGCCGCGCGTCCAACTGGTAACAGACCTCCTGCGCGATCTTGACCAGGAAGCCGCCGTGCACGTGGACGCTGCCCTTCGGCTTCCCCGTGGTGCCGGAGGTGTAAGCGATCATGTAAGGAGCCTCGGGATCGAGCCGTGCGGGCTCGCACTCGCTCGACTGCGCGCCGAAAGCTTCGTCCCACGAGACATCGCGCTCGTTCAGCGGGCACTCGTCGTCCGGGAAGCGACGGAAGACCACGACCTTCTCCACACTCGGAGACTCGGCGATGGCTTCGTCGGCGGTCACCTTCATCGAGACCTTGCCGCCGCGACGCCAGAAGCCGTCCGCCGTGATCACGACCTTCGCCTTCGCGTCGTTCAAGCGGGTGACGATCGCAGGCGCCCCGAAACCCGAGAAGATCGGCAGGTAGATGGCGCCGATCTTGGCGCAGGCATACGACGCGATCGCAGCTTCCGGGATCATCGGCATGTAGATGCCGACGGGATCGCCCTCACCGACGCCGAGCGCCTTCAACCCGTTCGCCGCGCGATCTACCTCTCTGGCGAGATCGGAGTAGGTGAGGGTCCGGGTCGCGCCCTCTTCTCCCTCCCAGATAATCGCGGGGTGCTCCGCGAGCTCGCCCGCGGCGTGGCGGTCGACGCAGTTGTAGGTGAGGTTGACGGTGGCTCCGACGAACCAGCGCGGCCACTCCGGCCCTCGCGAATCGTCGAGGATCTCTTCGTAGGGCTCGAAGAAGTGGAGGCCGAGGTCCTCGATCGCGGCCTCCCAGAACCACTCGGGGTCTTCCTGCGAACGCCGCACCAGCTCGTGATAGTCGTCGATGCCGTGCTTGCGCATGAAGCGCGTGACGTTCGCCCGCTCGATGTATCCGGAGGTCGGCTCCCACACGAAGTCACTCATCAGGGCGAGGCTACCAACGCGTCCGGTCGTGGCGGCAGAGGCGACTTCCCCTCGTGGTCTCAGCTCGACGCAACGTGTGGGCAATGAAAAGGAGGCGGTCCCGCGAAGAACCGCCTCCTCTTCATCCGCGACCGGCGACGCAAGGTTCGTACGACCACGCGAGCGTCGCCGGATCAGCAGGACCTACTTCACGACCACCCGTCCCGACATGAACCCGCCATGCACCAAGCAGATGTACTTGAAGCCCTTGTCGCTCGATCTATCTGCCATCTTCACGGTCCAAGGCTGAGCGTCGTACGACGTCTCCTCCGGGAAGATCGGAGTCTTCACTCCGGAGTTCTCGAGATCCGAGTTGCCGGTGACTCTCCCGTTGCCGGTCTCGTCGACGATCCGCTGGTCGACGTCGAGTTCGAACTGGCTCATGTCCGCACAAGGAGGTTCGGTCTCGGAGAACGTCGCGGGAAGGTCCGGGGAGGTCCCCTCGTCACCGTCGGGGTCACAGACCGGCATGAACCCGTTCTGCCCCAGCTCCCGAGCCTTGCGGCCCCCGAACGTAGCGGTGTGCGGCTCGACCTCGTCTTGGAAGTGGTACATGACCCGGGCACCCTTCGGGACCGAGATCTTCTTCGGGTAGAACGCGATCAGCTCGATCGGGCCGCCGGTCGAACCCGCCCAGATGTCGTAGACCCTCTGGCCAGCCGCGTTGCGGTGGAAGGTGCGCTTCGCGTTCATCTTGCTGTGCAGAGCCAGCGCGTCCTCGTAGTCCTTCGCCTTCAGAGCAGCGGCGCGTGCATCCAGCTCTTCTTGCGTGGAAGCCGCTTCCTGCGGGCCGACGACCTCAACCTTGATGTTCGTGTTGATGTCCGCCGCCGCGACAGAGCTGCCCCACAGCGTCGTCCCGGGCTCGGCCTCGATCGTCACCCACACGCTGAAGTCCGGCTCCACGCCCTCCTGCTCCTCGGGGAAAGCGGGCAGGATGGGATCGTTGTTGCGTCCCCACACGCATGGGTTGTCCTTCGTCCCGCACTGCGTCTCCAGGTCCTCTGCGAGGTTGATCTTCACCGCGTCGGGACCCTCATCGGGATCGTTCTGCAGGAACGAGTAACGCGCCCCGTTCGTCCATACGTTCTCTGCGAAGTAGTCCTGCGGGTAAACACCCTCTGGAAGCATCGCGAGGTGGTCGCTGAAGTGGATCGTGTCGCCAGAATGCACCTTGATCGATCCGGGATAGATCCGCGCCGAGAAGCCGGGCACGCCGACCTCGAAGAAGCTCTGCCCGACCTCGATCTCGTAGGTCGTGGCGGCCTTTGCCGAACTCGGTACGAACAAACTGCCTAGCACTGCCAGCGCGACGAGCGCGCCTGCCCGCTTCCTTCTTTTCACATGACCTCCTTGGCCTGTTCCACCCGAACGAGAACAGCCTCGCCCTCGACCGTCTCGGAATAGTTACGGGATCAGAGGGCGCGGCGCCAGGGGGTTGGACGAATTCGAACCAAATGGTTCACTCGTCGAGCAGTTGGATGACCAATCCGTCCAAGATGTCCTTTTCGGAGGTCAGGACCTCGGGCGCGTCGAAGGCCTCCATCACGCACAGCAGGATCTCGGCCCCCGCGATGATCACGTCTGCGCGGCCCGGCTCGAGTCCCTTGACGCGTTTCCGTTGCGCGTAAGTGAGTGACGCGAGGCGGCGCGCCAACATGCGGACGTCGCCGTGTGAGAGAACCGCGTGGTGCGTCACGTCGGGGTCGTAGACCGGGATCCCCGCCTTGAGAGCCGCTAGCTGAGTAACGGTTCCGGCAACGCCCACGAGGCGAGCTCCGGCAGGCACCTCGAGATCGTCCACGACTGCGTCGATCTCTCCCCGCACCTCCTCGCGCAGCGCCTCTAGCTCGTCGGGTGCCGGCGGATCCCAGTGCAGGTGCTTCTCCAGCATCCGCACGCACCCGATGTTCAACGAAACCAACCTCTCCGGCTGGGTCTCGCCCACTATGAACTCGGTAGATCCGCCGCCGATGTCGACGACGAGAACGGGCCCAGAGTCGGGGAGGTCGGACAGCGCGCCGAGGAAGGTCGCGGCGGCCTCCGCCTCACCGGACAGAAGCTCCGCCTCGGTTCCGGTGAGATGCCGCACGCCGTCAAAGAACTCATCCCGGTTGTGCGCGTCTCTGACCGCCGAGGTGCCCGTGACGCGTAGCTTGTTCACGCCCAGCTCGCCGCATGTTGCGGCGTAATCGGCGATGGTTGCGAGCGTCCTCTGGAGAGCTTCCGGAGCGATCACCCGGCGCTCGTCCACGCCCTGCCCGAGGCGAGTGATGACCATCCGCCGCTCCACGGAGCGGAAACCCTCTGCCAAGCCCTCCGCGACCAAGAGACGGGTCGAGTTGGTGCCGACGTCGATCGCGGCGACCCTCATGGGCTCTCGGCGCAGGCGAGGCGACAGTCGGGGAAACCGCTTTGCGAGAGAACGAGAGCGCCGATGGGGTTCGGCGACACCAGATGGTGGGCCAGGTGCGCGTGCAGGCACTTCACGCGATCCGGACCTCCTCCGGGTGGCGCGGGCACGGGTTCCAACACCTCGTGCTCATCTCGCGCGCGACGGAGGTCATCAACCGCCACGGCAAGCCGATGCCGCAGCGCCGGATCGCCGGTCAGCCTCTCGTTCAGCTGCTCCATCCAGCCCTCGGACTCCAGCCTGCTAGCGCGCTTCACCAGCAACGGGCACGTCAGCCAGTAGAGGGTCGGGAAGGGAGATCCATCTTCTAGGCGCGGGTGGTTCTCGATCGCCATGGGGATGCCGAGGTGACAGCGGCGAGCGACACGCCAGCGACCCCTCAAAGGACGGCCCAGCTGCCGCTCGACGATCGTTCGATCCTCGGCGGAATGGGAAAGCGGAGCTACTTGCGACCCTCTTTGTGCCTCTTGAGGTCGACGAGACGCTCCTGGCTCTGGCTCATGAAGGTCTTGAGCTTGCGCTCGAACTCGGGATCGCGGCCTCCCTTGCGAGGCGCCTGCTCCGTGTACCCCGGCTGAGCCTGCTTGATCGAGAGATCGATCTTGCCGTCTTCCTTCTGCCCGACGACCTTCACCTGGATGCTGTCGCCCTCCTTGATGAAGTCGCGGATGTTCTTCACGTAGTTCACGTCGACCTGAGAGATGTGAACCATCCCGCTCTCGCCGCTCTCGAGCTTCACGAAAGCGCCGTACTCCGTCACCTTCTCGACGGTTCCCGTGACTACCGCTCCTACCTCAACCATGCCGCCCATCGTACCCGCGATGCGCGTTCGCCCAACAGAACCCAGCGGATGGGCGTTAGCGCAGGCCTATGAAAGACAGGAAGCCTTCGAGGAAGCCGGGGGCCGCGGGGGTTGGTTCGGGTGCGGCCTGCTTGGGCTTCTTGCGATCGCCGCTGCCGCGGCTCGGGGGCATCACTACGTAGGCCGTTTCGCCCGCCCGCACGAGACCGATGTCGCGGGCGCGCTGCTCGAGGAAGTCGGGGTCCTTCAACCGCTCGATCCGATCCTCTAGCTTCCGATTCGACCGCTGGACCTGCTCCAGGTCGCTGGACATGCCCTCCATCCGTTCGCGCTGTTCGATCAACTGACGCGTCGGTTCGATCGCCATCGCTCCCAGAAGCCCCAACACGAGCAAGAGGGCGACGACCTGAGGACCCATGCCCAGGCTGGGGAGCCGGAACTTCTTGGTCTTGCCGCGCATCGCGCGCAGCGCCAGTGCCCTCACGAACGCGACCTCGGGAATGCTCGCTCGCCGGGATACCTGGCACTGTCGCCGAGGAGGCCCTCGATGCGCAGCAGCTGGTTGTACTTGGCGGTGCGCTCGCCGCGAGCCGGAGCTCCGGTCTTTATCTGGCCCGCGTTCGTGGCAACCGCTATGTCTGCGATCGTTGCGTCCTCGGTCTCGCCCGAGCGGTGCGAGATCACCGTCGTGTACGCCGCTGTCTGCGCGAGCCGCACGCACTCGAGCGTCTCGGTCAGGCTCCCGATCTGGTTCGGTTTCACCAGGATCGAGTTAGCTGCACCCTGTCTGATCCCGCGTGTGAGGATCTCTGGGTTCGTTACGAAGAGGTCGTCTCCCACCAACTGCACCCGGTCGCCGATGGCGTCCGTGAGGGACTTCCAACCGTCCCAGTCGTCCTCGGCCATACCGTCTTCGATCGAGACGATCGGGTAGCGATCCACCCAGTCGGCCCAGAACTCCACCATCTCGTCTCGCGACAAGCGACGATCCTCGGACGCGAGGACGTACTCGCCGTTGTCCGCTATCTCGGACGTCGCTGGATCGAGGGCCAGCGCTATGTCCTCGCCCGGGGTGTAGCCGGCCGCCTCGATCGCCTCCAACAAGAGCCGTATCGCCTCTTCGTTCGCGCTTAGGTCCGGAGCGAACCCGCCCTCGTCGCCGACTCCGGTCGCGAGACCTCGCTCCACCAACAGCCGCTTCAGCCGCGCGTAGGTGGTTGCTCCCCACTCCAAGGCCTCCGCGAAGCTGGCCGCACCGACCGGAGCGAGCATGAACTCCTGGAAGTCGACGGAGTTGTCCGCGTGGGCGCCGCCGTTCAAAACGTTCAGGAGCGGCACCGGCAAGAGGTGCGCGTCGGGGCCCCCGAGGTAACGGAACAGCGGCAGGTCCAGCTCGTGCGCGACCGCATGGGCGACCGCCAGCGAGACGCCGAGGATCGCGTTGGCCCCGAGCTTGCTCTTGGAGTCGGTGCCGTCGAGGTCCCGCATCAGCGTGTCGAGGCCCCGCTGGTCGAGAGCGTCGTAGCCCAGCAGAGCCGGACCGATCGTGTCGTTCACGTTGGCGACGGCCTTCGTGACGGCCCTGCCCCCGAAAGCCTTACCGCCGTCGCGGAGCTCCATAGCCTCGCCGGCGCCCGTCGATGCTCCTGAGGGCACCGCCGCTCGTCCGCGGGCGCCGGAGTCCAACACGACCTCCGCCTCGACCGTGGGATTGCCTCTGGAGTCGAGGATCTGGCGGCCTCCCACGAAGACGATCTCGCTCACGTTTCTCCCATCACTTGACCCCCGTCACACGAGAAACAACAGTAACAGCGGTCCCGCGCGACGAACCGGAACCCATGCCGTTCTTGTGCGAACTGGACTACGTCCCCGCGTACTCTGTCGACGCCAGAACGGCTCCGTGGCGCAGCTGGAGGGGGGGCGTCTCCGGCTCCCCTTTCTGACGTCGTCTGACGACGCTGGAACGTAGTTGGGTTAGCAGAAAGGCTTAGAAGGAGTCGCGGAAGCGGGTTGCGGCGGCTCGTAGGGCTCCTTCGGGATCGATGCCGCGCACTCGCGCCAGCGCGACGAACCAGAAGAGGACCTCGCCGAGGGTGTCGCGGCTCGGCGCGGCGGCGAGCTGCGCGACCGCCTGCGAGAGAAAGCCGAGCGCCTGTTCCTCGGTCGGCTCGAATCCCAGCGGGGCCGCCCGCTTCTGGATCTTGTAGGAGTACAGCAGCGCCGGCAGACCTGCAGGGACGTCTTCGAAGACCCCTGTTCGCTTCTTCTCGTCCGCCTTGATCGACTCCCAGTTCCTGACGACGTCGCTCGCACCCCCCACGACCGTGTCGCCGAAGACGTGAGGATGGCGGTGCAGAAGCTTGGCGACGAGACGGTCGGCGACGGTCGCGACATCGAAGCGGCCTTCATCCGCCGCCAGCTGCGCGTGGAAGAACACCTGCAACAGAAGGTCACCGAGCTCCTCTTCGAGGTCTTCTTCCAGCGAGCCTCGGTCGATCGCGTCCAGTACCTCGTACGCCTCCTCGACCAGGTGGACGCGCAGCGACTCGTGCGTCTGCTCCTGATCCCAGGGGCATCCGTCCACGCTTCGGAGCCGCGCCATCACCTCCGCCAGGCCTCCCAGAGCGAGCGCGGCGCGCCGCGCTATCGGTGCCCCATGGGCTGCGGTCAAGGGATCCACAACGGGAGAAGGCCCCGCCGTGACCTGTGCTCCGGCGCGTGCGAGGTCGCGGACGCGCACGGAGCCCGGCTCCGCAACTAGAGCGCGGGAGTCGTCGCGCGCGTCGGGCTCGTCATCGAAAGCTCCAGCCCTCGTTCCCGCGGCAACCAGGCGCTCGATCAAGGGGTGGTCGGCTCGCTCGAACACCACCTGGTCGCGGGCGAGGAGCGAGTCCCACTCCGCGAGCGTCAGCGAACCGACCTCGTCCGTCGCGAGCGGTACGACGAGCAGCGGCACTAGGTGGTAGGCGAAGGCGCGGGAGGCTGGCCCTCACCCGGGGTCGCCTCTTCCTCGGGAACCTCGGCCCCCGGAACATCCTCCGCGGTGGGATCTACGACCTGGAAGGTCTCCTCGTCGAACTCGCCGTATCGAGGATTCACCTTCACGTCGGCCTCCTCGTATGCCTGCACGACGTACTCCTCCCACGCCTTGTCGGCGGCGCCCGTTCCGAGCTCCTGTTGGATCTGACCCACGACGTCTTCGAAGGAGGCGAGGCGACGATCCGTCACCCGGATCACGTGGAACCCGAACTCGGTCTTGACGGGATCCGACACCTCTCCGATCTCTAGTTCCGCGGCCGCGGCTTCGAACGGCGGAACGAACTCGCCGGGGCCGAAGAATCCGAGATCGCCGCCCTTGGCCGCGTTGCTCTCGTCGGTGGAGTGCTTCTTCGCCAGCTGGGCGAACAGCTGGTCGATCTTTCCGCCCGGTGCCGCCTGAAGCTGCCGCGCCAGCTTCTGCGCGAGCGCCTCGTCGTCCACCAGGATGTGTTGCGCCGCGGTCTCTTCGAACCTCGCCTGGTTCTCCTCGTAGAACGCCTGAAGGTCCTCTTCGCTCGGGGCCGCGCCCTCGGTCACCTTCGCCCGGAGCTCCTCTTCGAGGAGGCTGTCGGCCACCAGTTGTTCGAGCTGATCCAACGTGAGGCCTTGCTCCTTCAACGCCTCCTCGAAAGCACCCTCGGTTTCGAAGTCGGCCTTGATCTCCTCGAGCCTTTGGGAGAGCTCCTCTTCGGAGACGTCGATCCCGAGCTCCTCAGCCTTCGGCTGAAGGACCGCGCGCCGGATCGCCTGTGACAGCAGCTGTTGTTCGACCTGGCGTTTCAGTTCCTGCGCGTCGCCCTGCTCGGACAGCCGCGCGAACTCCGGCGAAGCCGAGAAGCGTTCGAGGTCGGCCGAGATCTCCTCAACCGTGATCTTCTGGCCCGCCACCACGGCAGCGGCGGGATCCAGGAGCTCGCCGCAACCGCCCGCCAACAACGCGAACGCGCTGCACATGACCAACAGCCGTCTCATGTGGCCGAGGTTAACTGTTGCAAAAGGTCGGTCACCCACGGAACGACCCCGGTTCGCGGCAACACGCGCTCGGGCACCAACAGCGTGCGGTTCTCCGGTCTCCACTGCGCGGACGGCACGATCCGTTGCAGGCGAACCTGGCGCGAGTCCTCGAGCTCGATAGGGCGGATCCGCAGGTTGCGCGCGACGGTGGCGGCCTCGGTGATTCCCACGTTCGCCATCAACGCCCTGAGCTTGGCGACCTCGAAGAGCGCCTCGACCACGTCGGGAACCGGCGACCCGTACCTGTCGACCAACTCCGAGCGCACCTAGGCGAGCTCCTCTTCGGTGCGAGCGGACGCGATACGCCGGTACGACTCCAGACGCAGGTTCTCGTCCGCGACGTAGGTCTTGGGGATGAAGGCGTTCAGCGGCAGGTCGATACGTACCTCGCCGTCGAGGCCCGGGGGGACGCTTCCCTTCGCCTCCTCGACTGCTTGCGATATCAGCTTCACGTAGAGATCGAAGCCAACCTCTGAGATGTGCCCGTGCTGCTCCGCCCCCAACAGGTTTCCCGCGCCTCTGATCTCGAGGTCGCGCATCGCGATGCGGAATCCAGAACCCAGGCCGGTGTGCTCCGCGATCGTCTTCAGCCGCTCGTGCGCATGCTCGGTCAGAGCCCGCTCGGGCGGGAAGAAGAGATACGCATACGCCCGCTCGTGGGCTCGGCCCACACGACCGCGCAACTGGTACATCTGCGAGAGCCCCAAGAGGTCGGACCGCTCGACGATCAGGGTGTTGACGGTCGGGATGTCGAGACCGGACTCGATGATGGTGGTGCAAACGAGGACGTTGGTCTTCGCGTCGCCGAACTCGAGCATCGTCTGCTCCAACTGGTTCTCGTCCATCTGTCCGTGCGCGACACCGACGCGCGCATCGGGGACGAGGTCTTGCACCCGTCGCGCCGCTGCCTGGATCGTGTCCACCCGATGGTGGACGTAGAAGACCTGACCGTCGCGCAACAACTCGCGCCGGATCGCCGAAGACAGCGTCTCCTCGTCGAAGTCGCCGACGTAGGTCATGACCGGGTGACGGTCTTCGGGCGGAGTGTCGACGATCGACATGTCGCGGATGCCGGACATCGCCATCTCGAGCGTGCGCGGGATCGGCGTCGCGGTAAGCGTCAAGATGTCCACGCTCGTGCGCAGTTGCTTGAGCCTCTCCTTCTGCTCGACCCCGAACCGCTGCTCCTCGTCCACGATCACGACACCGAGGTCGGAGAACTTGATGTCCTTGCCGAGCAGACGGTGCGTCCCGACGACCACGTCCACCTTCCCGTCGGCCAGGTCCGCGATCACCTTCTTCGCCTCGGCGGCAGACAGGAAACGGGACAGCATCTCGACCCTGACGGGGAAGTTCCGGAATCGTTCGACGAAGGTCGCGTGGTGCTGCTGCGCCAGGATCGTCGTCGGGACCAGAACCACTACCTGCTTGCCGGCAGCCACCGCCTTGAAGGCGGCGCGCACCGCTATCTCGGTCTTGCCATAGCCGACGTCGCCGCACACGAGGCGATCCATCGGGAGGTCCTTCTCCATGTCGTCTTTGACCTCGTCGATCGCGCGCAGCTGGTCCGGCGTCTCCTCGTACGGGAACGCGTCTTCCAGCTCGCGCTGCCAGGGTGTATCGGGCCCGAACGCGAATCCTTTCGCCCGCAAACGGTCGGCGTACAGCTTCACGAGCTCGTGCGCGATCTCGCGGGCGCGCCGGCCGACGCGAGCCTTCGTCTTCGCCCACTCGTTGGAGCCGAGGCGGCTCATCTTCGGGAGCTCGCCACCGATGTACTTCGAGACCAGGTCGACCTGGTCGCTGGGGACGTATAGCCGATCGCCCTTGGCGTACTCGATCACGAGGTACTCGCGGTGGACGCCGAGCAGCTCCCGGTCGACCATCTCGATATAGCGACCGATGCCGTGGACCTCGTGGACCACGAGATCGCCGGAGGCGAGATCGAGGGGGCCGGAGGTCTCGCGCCTCTTGGACTGGATCCGGCGCCGAGCCGCGCCCGCTCGCCGTCCCGTCAGATCCGACTCCGCCACCAGCGCGAGCTGCGCCCAGGGAAGAACGAAGCCTCGGGCCAGCTCCGCGATGACGATCACGCCGCCCGGAGAAGAGTCCTCGGAGGGGGCCGTTTCGCTGATCGGGAACGACGTGCCGGCGGTGGTCTTCAAGTTGTGCTGTAGCCGCTGCGCCGTCTCGGGCAAGGACGCGGCCACGACGCCCCGGTACCCGTTCTTGATCAAGGAGTTCAGCCGCTC
>JADDQX010000002.1:38086-39922 GCA_016781115.1 Actinomycetota bacterium
CGTCCGTTCGGAGCTCTCGACAGGGCGCGACCGACACCGCCTCGAGCGGGTCGAGCGAGCGCTGCGAGGCAAGGGCGAACTGGCGCAGAGAGGTGACCTCGTCACCCCACAGCTCGGCGCGGACGGGACGTTCACCGGCGGGCGGAAAGACGTCGACGATCCCGCCCCGGATGGCGAACTCGCCGCGGCGCTCGACTATGTAGTTGCGCTCGTAGCCCATCGCGACCAACCGAGCGGCGAGCTCGTCGAGGTCGAGCGCGACTCCTTCACGTATCTCGATCGCCTCCAGCGAGCCCCCCGGCGGCGCCACCAGCTGCGTGACGCCTTGTGACGTCGTCACGACGATGAAGTTGTCGCCGCGGTGCAGGCGCGACAGGACGTGGAGCCTGCGGCCCATCGTCTCGACCGAGGGCGACAGGGGCTCACCCGGGAGCACCTCCCACCCGGGGAAGACGTCCGAGCCGGAGCGGCCGAGGAAGGCGTGGATGTCTCGCGCCAGCTGCTCCGCCTCCTCCTGGCGGGCGGTCACGGCGAGCACCGGTCGCTCGAGGTGACGGACCAGCGCCGAGAGCAGGAAGGGCCGGGCGGGATCCGGCACCGTGACCGATGAGCGCGCGCGCAGAAGCGCCTGCAGGCGCTCATCGGGCAGCAGGTCGAGAAGCGGAGCTAGAGATGCCACTACCGCTCCAGTGTAGGTGCCGCCGAACGAGATCCAGACGGTGTGCCGGTTAACGCGGCGAGGCCTTTAAGGTCCCTGGACCAGGAAACTTCAACGAGGAGACCCCTTGCCGGCTCGTCGCGTCTTGCTCGCAATGTGCATCGCCCTGTCGGCACTCACCCTGATCCCGACGGGAGCGGACGCGAGTCGATCCGAGGGTCTGTGGGTGCACCGCCTCGGCGATCGGCAGGTATCGACGAGCTCGTGGACCCCGCAGAGGATGCGGGCGGCGCAGCCTCTGCCTCTCCTCCCCGTCCGGCCTGAAGACTTCCCGGCTCCACCCACAGACCTGGGTGAGCCTCACGCCGTTCCCGCCGCCGAGCCGGACGTCTCGGCATCCTCGTCGGCAACCTCGTCGGCAGCGACGAGGAAAGGGCCGATCCCATTCCAGCGGATCGAGATCGCGACCCCGTCGGAGGCCCCGTACGCGGCCCACGGGAAGATCTTCGGCAGCTCAGCCTCGGGCGACTTCTCTTGTTCCGGAACCGCCCTCGCGAGCGACAACAAGAGCGTCGTGTGGACCGCGGGGCACTGTCTGTATCTCGACGGCGCAGCGTCTTTCGACATCGTGTTCGTCCCCGGCCACGAGGAGGAGGATCCGACGCCCTACGGCGTGTGGGCGGCGGACCTACTGATAACGCCGGAGGAGTGGCAGAGCTCAGAAGACCCGCGCTTCGACTTCGGCGCGTTCAGGGTCACACCGAACGCCAACGGGCAGCTCCTCGGAGACGTGATCGCGACGCGCGGCATCGCCTTCAACCAGCAGCCAACCGAGCAGCTGCAATCGTTCGGGTATCCAAGTCTTCCTTCGACCAGCTTCGACGGCGAGCACCTGCAGTCGTGCATCTCGCAGGGAAGCGGGCGCATCCTCGACGAAGTCGTCGCCATGGGCTGCGACATGGAGCAGGGCTCTAGCGGCGGAGGCTGGGTCATGCGCGGGGGGTTCGTCACCTCGAACCAGAGCTTCGGCAACATGCGGGTGTGGCCGAAGATCGGGTTCGGGCCGTATCTCGGAGATACCGCTCGTGCTCTCTACGACTCGATCCGTGGAGGTACCTCGCCGATGCCGACGCCCACTCCCACCGCCACCCCGACCGACCCCAAGATCCACCCGATGA
>JADDQX010000044.1:0-5571 GCA_016781115.1 Actinomycetota bacterium
ACTCCCGGACCATCTCGATCATGGCCTTCTGGGTGTCGTTCAACTGCAACATCGCTCGCTCCTCGCGTTTCTCACCCCCCGGAAACGGCCGTAAAGGGGGCCGCAGTCCGGAGAGAAGGGTTATTGGAAGTCTTCTAGTTTCTTTGCGCGGGTCATGCCGGCGGCGCGGCCCCGCTCCGCGAACTGGATCGCCATCTTGCGCGAGGCCTCGTCGATCATCTCGTTGCCGAACATCACCGCGCCCCGCCGCTCGACCTCCGTCGCGTGCTTGTACGCATCCAGCACGGCCTCGGCCTTGTCGTACTCCTCCTGGCTCGGGGTGAAGACCTCGTTCAGAACGTCGATCTGTCCGGGATGCAACGCCCACTTGCCGTCGTAGCCGAGAGCCCGCGCCCGCATCGCCATCTCGCGGTACCCATCGAGGTCCTTGATCAAGAGATAGGGGCCGTCGATGACCTGCAGGCCCGCGTCCCGCGCCGCGATCAGGATGTGCTCGAGCACGTAGTGCCAGTGGTCCCCGGGGTAGCCGGGCATAGGAAGCCCCGCGGTCACAGTGGGGAGCCCGAGAGAAGCGCTCATGTCCGCGGGGCCGAGGATCAATGTCTCGGCGCGGTCGGACGCGTGAGCGATGTCGTGCACGTTGCGCAGCCCGGTCGCCGTTTCGATCTGGAGCTCGAGGCCGATCCTCTTGTCGAGGTCGGTGTTCGTCTCGATCATCCGCAGCAGGTGGTCGACGAACATGACCTCGTGCGCGTGCTGGACCTTCGGGACCATGATGCAGTCGATGTACTGCCCCGCGGCCTCGACGACCGTCTTCAGATCATCCGCGGCCCACTGCGTGTCGATCGAGTTGATGCGGACGACGACCGTCTTGTCGCCCCACTCGTTGTTCTTCAGCGCGTCGATGACGTTGCCGCGGGCCTCCTCTTTCGCCAGCGGAGCGACCGAATCCTCGAGGTCCATGAAGACCTGGTCGGCGGGGAGGCCCGGAGCCTTGCCCAGCATCTTGGGGCTCGAGCCGGGAACGGATAGGCACGATCTACGAGCGCGCAACTGATCCTCCTAGTGGTTGAAGGTTCTACTCGACGTAGCCGAGACCGCGCAGGTGATCCTCGATCTCGCCTTCCTCGTCTGAGGTTAAACCGCTGGATGCATCACCCACCGAGCCCCCGGCCTGCTCCTGATTCGATGTGGCTTCGACCTTCAAGGTCACTCCGTCGCCAACGAGCGACTTGAGCACCGAGCCGTCGCGCGGCACCGCTGTGGGCACGCCGAGCGCCGCCAGCGCGGTGGGACCCAGATCGATCAGATGAGCCGTCTCTGCAAGAGGGCCGGGGGTGACGTCTGGACCCGTGGCAACGATGACGCCCTCGAGCCGGTGATCGCCCGACAGCCAGTCGGCCTCCTCGACGGTCCCCTTCGCATGCGTCAGCGAATACCCCTCGGCAGGCACCAACAAGAGGTCCGGAGCCGTATCCAGGAACTTCCCCGACAGGACCTCTTCCTTGCGATAGATCTTCCTCACCGGGCACTTCCCGGTCTCGGGATCGCGGAAAGCCTCGATCGATGCGGCGACCTCGTCCCGCACCTTCTCGAAGTCCTTCGGGTCCACGATCCCTCGCGGCTCCCTGCCCCGCAGGTTCACCGACACGCCTTCGCCCGTCGACACCACGCTCGTGTAGGCGCGGGTCTTGGACCATTCGATAGGCGAAGCCGGGATCGACACCTTGCCGTGGAGCTTCAAGAGGTCGTACACCCGCCGCGCGATGCGGCGACCCGGCCCCCAGCGGATCAGGTTGAACGCGAACGACCCTTTGCCGAACTCCAGGTATCCCATCTGCTGGAGGATCCGATCCATCGTGCAGCAACGCCAGCATGCCTGGTGGCCGTGGTCAGACATGAAGATGACGAGGTCGTTCTCGGTCGTGCGCTTCAGCAGCTCCGCCAGCCCTGCGTCCAGTTGCTGATAGACCGCCCTCGTCTGCTTGGCGACGGGCGAGTCCTTCACGTCTGCGTACTTCGGGTGGTCCGGCGAGACGTACTCCATCAAGCAGTGTTGGATGCGGTCGGTCGACACGTAGACGAGGACTCCGAAATCCCAGTCGGTGGTGTCGAGCAGGTACTCGAAGCTCTTCTGACGTTTCTCGGTGATCTCCGCGGCTTCCTCGAGGAAAGCCTCGGGGCGGTTCCGGAACGTGGTCCAGCTCATCCCGTTCACAGGGAAGGGAGCGTTCGCGTCTAGTTCCTGTTGCAGCTCGACCGGATGCGTGTAGGAGCGGCTCGCGGGAAGGACTCCGCCGCCGATCACCTTCCCCTTGATAGCGGGCGTGGGGAAGGTGAGAGGGATGTTGATCGCGAGTGACGTCTTATCCGCCGCCGTGAAGTCGTCGAAGATCGTGCGCGCCTTTATCGACCGGTATGTGACCGGGAGACGCCGCGTCGCGCCCGGCTTGTGCTCCAAGATGTCGAAGACGCCGTGACCTGCCGGATTGAGCCCGGTCATGAAAGAGGGCCACGCACACCAAGAGTGAGAGGGGACGGTCGAGAGGCAGTCGCCGTAGGCGCTTCGCTCGATCAGCGCCGCGAGGTTCGGCAGCTCGCCGGCGTCGAGCATGGGCTGGAGCACCTTCCAGTCGGCCCCGTCCCAGCCGATGATCAGAACTCTGTCGGGCATAGATGCACTTCCTCCTCGGACCGGCTTAGCGGGGACGGCGCGAGGCGCCGTCGGACCCACAAGAGACGCCCGTGAGGGTAGCAGGGAGTCCCTTGGAAACGGGCTCGGCTACCGGTCCGGCTCCCGCCGCGACTGCGACAGACGATGTGCGCGCAGAGCCAGCTGCAACCGCAACTTGTCCTCCGGGTTGCGCAGTGACCATCCCGTGAGCCTCTCGATCTGCTTCAGGCGATAAGTGACCGTGTGCGGATGCGCGAACAGGAGCTCGCCCGCGATCTTGACGCTGCCGTCGGCGGCGAAGTAAGCGTCCAGTGTCTTCAGAAGTTCCCCCTTACGCCGCTCGTCGTAGCCGATCAGCGGGCCCAGCATCTGGTCGATGAAGCGATCCACGAGCACCTGCTCGAGCCTCAGGAAGTGGTACAGCAGCAGATCGTCGAACCTGAACACGGGCCCGTCGAGCGAAAGGGCCATGCCGATCTCGAGCGCCTCACGAGCTTCTAGATAGGCGCGACGGATCCCCTCGAGTCCGGGGTCGGGCCCGCCCATCCCGAACAACCATCCGCCGCCGAGCTCGACGACGACCTTCTCGGGAACGGCGCCCACGTCGGCGAACGGCTCCGCGGGGAGAAGAGCGATCGTCTGGTCGCCTTTCTGGATGACGATCGGATCGGCGTTCGCGAGAACCGACACCCGGCCGACGGCGGAAGCCACGATCGCTTCCTTGCCCCCGTCGGGCCCCGGGCCGCACCCGACCAGTGCGATGTAGCTGAGCGAGAGGTCGTAGCCGAAAGTGTGGGCCTTCTGGAGAACCTCGGCCGGCGAGGCCTCCGTTCCGTAGAGAAGATCGGTGAGGAACTCTCGGCGCGCGCCTTCTTGTTCGCGGACGATCGCTCGCTGCGCCTGCGCGTACGCCTCCGCCACCGACGTAGAGATCTGGTCCGTGTACCTCAAGACGGCCTCCGCCAATCCGATCGTCGCCTCGAGCGCCTCGCCGCCGGCGCGTCGGCATTCGTGCGAGAGGTCATCCCAGCAGACGCGCGACACGGTCCGGTACGCATGGAGCACGTCCTGGAGCGGTATCCCGGATTCCGCTCTGCGCGCTCCGACCGATTCGATCCTCATGAGCTCTTCGCGGCGTAGCTCACGGCCCTCGGCGAGCACACGAGCCAGCGCGACCACGTTCGCCCGCACCGCGTCGCGGACGTCGCTCTCCAGCGGATCGCCCGAACGCCCGTAAGAGGGCACGGCGTCCCAGATCGCGGCCTGGCAGCGATCCACGACGTCATCTAGACGCTCGAGGAATCCCTCAACGATGGCCGCGCGGGCGACCTGTTTCACCACTTACCCGGCGCCCACTGCAACAGTCTGAAGCATCCGCTCGAGGGCTCCGCGGGCTATCTCGGCGGTCGCTCTAGAGGTTTCGTCCGTCGCTTCTACGGTGTCGATGGGATCGAGGGCCGCGACGATCGCGCCCGCCTCCACCTCCTGCACCACGACGTTGCACGGGAGATGGACCGCCGCTTGAAGCTGAGAGTCGATGTGGCGATGAGAGACCGGCGAGTTCCAGACCCCCATGATCAGGTACTGACGCTGGTCGCCCGCGTCGGGCCCGAGCATGCCGCCGACGTGCATCTCGGAGATGATCGAGAAACCCTCGCCCTTCATCGCCAAGCGAGCCCGCACCACCGCTTCGTCGTAGCCCTCTGGAACCTCGACCGTATAGCCGTAGTCGCTCACCGACCACCTCCTGAGTTGCGACTACGGTAACGCCCGATGACCCTCCTCGCCGTCCCCAACATCTCGGAGGGGCGAGATCCGGCGCTGCTCGCGCTGGCGCGGCGCGCCGTCGAGGCCACGGACACGAGGGTGCTGGATGTTCACACCGACCCCGTTCACAACCGAAGCGTCCTCACGATCGCAGGGCCGGCGGTCGTCTCCGGGTGTGTCGCGCTAGCGGGGGTGGCCTGTGACATCGACATGCGGCGCCATCACGGGATCCATCCACGGCTCGGAGGGCTCGACGTGTGTCCTTTCGTCCCGCACGACACGGGTATGGACGACGCCGTTCACGCCGCGCGCGAGACGGCGGCGCTGATCGGGAGGGACGTAGGCGTCCCGGTGTACCTGTACGGGGCGGCGGCGCGACGCGCTGAGACGCGAGAGTTGCCCGACCTCCGTCGCGGGGGCCTGGTCCGCCTGATCGAGCGGGCCCGCGCCGGACTGCTGCCCGACGAGGGACCGTCCGAGATCGACCCGGCAAGAGGAGTCGTCTGCGTCGGCGCCCGCGGGGTCCTGATCGCATTCAACGTGTGGCTACGAGGCGATCTTCAGACCGCGCAGTGGATCGCGGCCTCCGTGCGGAGCGACGCGGTGCGCGCTCTCGGTCTCGACGTCGGGAACGGTCAGACGCAGGTGTCGATGAACCTCATCGACCCAGAAAGCGCCGGGATCGACCACGTCTTCGGATGGGTCTCCGCCGAGGCTGCGCGCTTAGGGGCAGCGGTTGTCGCTACGGAAATCGTGGGGCTTGTGCCCGAGAGGTTCATGCCCCAGGACGCGGAGGTGGCCCGGCTCCTCCTGGAACCGGGCCACTCCCTAGAGTCGCGCTTGGGAACTGCGTCCTAACGGGAGCTGGTGGACTTCCGTCCCGTGCTCTTCCGACCACCGCTGGACTTGCGGCCACCGCTGGACTTGCGGCCGCCGCTCGACTTGCTAGCGGTCGACTTCCGGCCGGTCGACTTGCGGGTACCGGTCGACTTCCGACCGCCGGTGGACTTGCTACCGGAGGACTTGCGTGCCGTGGACTTCTTGCGCGTGCCGGTGGACTTGCTACCCGAGGACTTCCGCGCCGTGGACTTCTTGCGCGTGCCGGTGGACTTGCTACCCGAGGACTTCCG
>JADDQX010000044.1:5681-14504 GCA_016781115.1 Actinomycetota bacterium
TTCTTGCGCGTGCCGGTGGACTTGCTACCGGAGGACTTGCGCGTTCCCGTCGACCTGCTCGACGTGGACTTAGTCCCCGACGACTTGCGTGCTGCAGTCTTGCGACCGGTGGTCTTCTTTGCTGCCACTCCTCACACCTCCCTCGTACCCGAACGAGACCCTGCGATCTCGTTCTTCCCCACTCCCGGATACGCGTCGAGTGCCGCGCAGCGGGACTAGCAACGCGAAAGCGCGTGTCACTAACGCGCATTCACAAACTAGCTAGACACGAATCGTGCGCGAATGCAAGCATCCGCGTCATCGCGCGACGACTAAAGGCGCGTGTGCTCGAACACTGTCTACAAGCGAGAGTTAAGACACCGCGCGCAGTTGGCGACGCGCGCGCTCTTTGCGAAGACGACGTCGTTCGCGCTCCGACGTTCCACCCCAGATACCGAATTGCTCCTTGTTGTTGAGCGCGTACTCGAGACATTGCATGCGAACTTGGCAGTTGGAACAGACCTGGCGCGCGGCCTTGCTCGATCCACCGCGCTCAGGGAAGAAGATCTCGGGATCGACTTCTGTACAACGTGCATCCGTTTGCCATTCGACGGGCTGTAGGAGTTTGTTCGTGATGCGCTGCATTCCCCCGGCCTTCCTGTGAGACGTCCCCGGCGCTCTCCAGCCCGCCGCGCTGTTGCAGCGAACCTGAATCACAATTCTGTAATTCTAAGGATGGGATTCACGAGGCGCAAGGGGGCTGACCTGCATGTTTAGGACGCGAAGCCGCGAAACGCGGCCCTAATGGCGCGCGCGCGTCGCTAAGAGATGAGCGACAGCGTGTCGGCGACGAGGTCGCTGGTGTCGATCGGCTTGGTCCGGATCAGCTTCGCGCCCGCCTGCTGGGCGAGCCACCGATCCTGATCTCGGTTCAGCAACATCATCACCGGAACATCCCGAAGGCGCGGATCCTGATCCATGTCCTTGCACAACGCGAAGCCACCCGCGCTGCCCGTGTGCAGGTCGATCACCGCGACGGCCGGGACTTCAGCCTCCATCTGTCGGAGCGCGTCGCGCGCGTCGCGCGCGAGAGCTACTTCGAGGTCCGGCGCGAAACCGAACCGCGCCTCGTCCCTGATCCCGTCGTCGTCGGAGACAACGAGGACGTGCGCGCGCAAGGCGTCTTCACCGGGAGGAGACATCAGAAAAAAAGTTTTGCGTCAGACCGCTCTGGCAGCAGCTTCTTGCTCGCGCACCTGCTCACTTACCGCGGCAAGCAAGCCGTCGATGTCGATGTCGAACCCGGTCTCCATCGATTGCAGACGTGCGATCGTGTTCACGAAGCGAACCGCGGAATCCTCCGCATCCTCAACCGCATCCACGAGAACGGTGGAGTAATGACGCGCGAACCTGGCCCCACAGAAGGGACAGCGGCCCGGTGCGTCCGAGTCGGGCCCGATCTGGGACAACAGGAACGTTCTCTGGCACCTATGGCACTTCCCCTCGATCTTCATACTCACCTCTCTGGTCGCGTAGGTCCCGATGATATGTCCCGCAGGACGATCGCTCCGAGGCCGAAGGCGACCAGGAAAGACGGCACCGACGCGTTCAGCCACGGCACTCGCGCCGCGATGGGATCCCCGAAGATCGCTGCGTTCAGGCTCAACCACCACTCCAGGGGACTGGGATTGATCCAGTGGTAGACGATGAACCCCGCTAGCCACGGCAGGATCGCGCGGATCCTGACTCCTCCCGTGAACCAGTAGCGGCCGTTCGGGTCGTACAGGTCGGCGACCGCGATGCGACCGCGGCGGATGACGAAGTGGTCTGCCGCCAGAAGTCCTAGCAAAGGAACGAAGACGGAGCCGATCAGGAACAGAAAGGATTCGTACAGCTCCATCGTCAAGACGGCCGCCAGAGCCGTCCCGACGAGACCGACCCCGACGACCAGTGCCTTCTGCGACAGGCTCGGGAAGATGTTCTGCAGGGTCACCGCACCGGAATAGATGTTCGCGAAAGCCTCGTCGGTCTCCCCCGCCAGCAGGCCGACCAGGAAGAGGACGCCCATGAGCGACCCGCCGCCGATCGTGATGATGCCGAGAGCGATGCCGCCCGGCGTCGGCGCCGCGCCGGCGGCGAGCACGAGAAGGGCTCCCAACGCGTACAACCACACGTTCGCAACGAGATACCCCCAGAACGTTCCGAAGAAGGCGGAGCGGGGGCGCGATCCAAAGCGGGTGTAATCCGCCACCAGCGGGAACCACGAGATCGGGATCGCTATCACCAGGTCCAGCGCCTGGCCGAAGCTCGGGAAACCCCCCACACCTGCTCCCGATATCGCCGCCCGGACGCCTTCGCTCCTCAAGAGCGCGATGGTCACCGCCACCGAGATGCCCCCGATCACCCAGACGCCGAACTTCTCCATCCACACCCGCGTCACTCCGACCGGCCCCCACAGCGCGAGCGCGACGCATGCCACCGCGCTGATCGCGAGCCACAGCGGCCGAGCGGAGAAGCCGAAGATGCGGCTCGAAACAAGATCGGCAACGAAGCTCATCGCCCAGAGCTCGACCGCGGTCCAGCCGACGAGCTGGATCGCGTTCAAGACGCTTGGGAACCACGAACCCCGGATCCCCAGCACGGGGCGCAGGAGCACCATGGTCGCCAAGCCGTGCTGAGCCCCGATCGACGCCGCCAGCGAAAGCAACAGGACCCCGACGAGGGACCCCAACACGATCGCTGCGAGTGCGGCCGGGAACCCGAGTCCCGGAACGAGCAGTCCTCCCGTCACGAGAACCAGGAGGCCGATACCGAGATCGCCCCAAAGCACGGCCATATCGAGGGCGGACAGCCGCCGCTGCTCGACGGGAACCGGACGGATATCGGAGGCCGCGTCTTGCTCGAGGATGCTCACATCTGTCTCCCTTCGCCGGCTTTACCCGGATCAGGTTCCAAGGGTCGGCGGCTACCAGCCGCCCTCTCAGCCCGGTCCCACCGAGCTCCCCTGCTTCTAGGCCGAGGCTACCGCTTAGAGCTCTCCTCTCACGATGTCGACGGCGGCCTTGATGTTCGAGAGTTTCTGTTTGGCCTCGTCGACCGTTCGCGTCTTCAGCCCGCAATCGGGATCGACGAAGATCCGATCGGCCGGGATGTACTTCAGCGCGCGCCGGATGCCGTCGACCATGTCGTCCACCGGCTCCAGTGCATGGCTGTGCACGTCCGAGATGCCGAGCCCGACATATTTGGTGAAGGGGTTATCTCCGAACTCGTCCAGCAGCGAGTAATCGGAGTTCGCGAACTCCAGGTCGATCTGATCTACGGGGATGTCCAGCATCTTCGGGTACGCGTTGTGGAAGTCGCCGTAGCAGATGTGAGTGATCGTGTGCGCCGACAGCGGCTCGGTCACTATCGCCATGGCTTCGATCACCAGATCGAGCTCATCCATCCGCGTCGATGCAGCGGGCTCGTCGATCTGGATGTAGCGCGCACCGGCTTTCTCGAGGTCGAGTGCCTCGTCTCGGATCACCTTCGCCAGGTCGAGCACGAAATCGCGTCTGGTGGCGTAGTGCTCGTTGAACGACCAGTCGCAGATCGTGTAAGGCCCCGTCAACATCCCCTTCACGGGAGCGTCCGTCAGCGACTGCGCATACTTCCACCACTCGACCGTGATGGGCCGGTCGCGCCCGATCGCGCCGACCGCGATCGGCTTGCGGTAGTAGCGGTTGCCGTAGGAACGAACGAGGCCGCCGATCTCGAGCCCTGGAAGCTCCTCCGCGAAGTAGGCCACCATGTCACCGCGGTACATCTCACCGTCCACGACCAGGTCTGTCCCGATGGACTCCTGGAACTCGATCCACTCCCGCGTCGCCTTCCTCTCGAGCTCCTGAAGCTCTTCGCGCTCGATCTCTCCCCGCGCCCGCTGACCTCTCGCCTTCGTTAGGTAGTCCGGCTTGGGAAAGCTCCCGACGGACGTCGTCCACAACCCCGGCCCTGCGAGATCCACCTCAGACATCACCCACCTACTTTCTGTGCTGCAGCGCACAACCGCTCGAGCTTCGCTCTGGCCTTCTCGCGGGGCAGGAACTCGAGCCCGGATGAGGGCGCAACGGACAGCCGCTCGGGCCCCACCTCGCTCGCCAGATCCTCGATCGTCCGTTGCAGCAACTCCGCCTCCTCCAGCTTCGTGTTGCGGGCATCGACGATCCCCGCCTGCAGCTTCTTGTCGCTGGGGATCGACGAGATGAGCTCGCGGTTCTCGGGACCGGCGACAAGGTCGAGCGCGACCCTGTGCACTGGCAGATCGAAGAGCTCTGCCCCCAGACGCTTCGCATCGCCGAAATAGGTCGCCAACGTCAGCTCCGCCTCACCGAGCTCCGCAGTCACCGTCCTCAGCGCGTCCGCGGCCAGACTGAGATCCTCGGGCGCGTTCAGAAGCGCCGGCTCGTCGATCTGGATGAACCGCGCCCCGGCCGCCTCCAGCTCGAACGCTTCTTGCGCCAGCACCCGCGCGATCGCCTTCACGAACGCGTCGTGGTCTCCGTAGTGCTCGTCGACGGACAAGCGGGCGAAGGTGACCGGTCCAGGGATGACCGCCTTGACCGCTCGAGACGTCGCAGCGCGGGCGAACTTGAACGCGTCGACCGACGAAGGGCCTCCCCACTCGAGATCTGCCACGCAGATGGGGCGGCGGTAGTAGACGTTGTTGTCGAACCATCGCAGCAGGCCGCCGATCTCGAAGCCGCGCATCGTGCGGGCGAAGGGGGTGAGGATGTCGTCCCACCGCACGTGGCCGTCCGTCAGCACGTCGATGCCGGCTTGCTCCTGCTCGGCGATGACGCTGCGGGCGAGCTCGTCTTGTGCCGCACGGAGGTCCTCCAGCGATGCCGCTCCCTTGTCCAGGCCCTGGATCGTCTTCCGAACCCGGAAGATCTGCCCCTCCTCGGGCGGCTTGGGATATGACCCCACCACCGTCGTCTGGATCGGCATCGCTCTCCTCTCTCGCGCACGAAAAAAGCCTTCCGTTCCCAGACGGAAGGCTCCTTTAGGAGATAGCCCGCTCATCCGTCCGGGATTCGCACCTGCCGGCGAGCCGGTGGTTGCGGCGGGATCGTCGGGCCGGGCCCTCCCCCGCTCTTGATGAGCGTGGGCAGCCTATCCGATGAATTCCAGGATCCAACCGATGGGCGAGCCGATGACGACCTCACCGACCAGCGCGACCGCGAAGACCTTGAAGAACAAGATGGTTGCCTCGCGGCGGTTCCGCCCCTCGGGCGGCGTCTTCCTCCGGTAGAGGATGACGGCGACCCCACCAGCGGCAACCGGCAGCGCCAGAGCTATCGCCGCCAGGATGACGAGGGCGAGGATGATCTCCGTCGTCGAGATCTCGATGGGACCGGCGAGATCGAAGAACATGGTCACACTGTGGCCCGACCCGGGGGAAAAAGAAAGGCCCCGGTTCCCCGGGGCCTTTCGCAGATCGAGAAAGACTTAGAACTGGGCGGAGTCTCCGCAGGCGCAGGTGCCCTTCGCGTTCGGGTTGTCGATCGTGAACCCGGACTGCTGGAGCGAGTCCAGGTAGTCGATCGTCGCGCCTCGCAGATAGGGGGCGCTCATCTTGTCGACCCGGATCTCGACCCCGTGCATCTGCTCGATGTGGTCGTCGTCCAGCTTGCGGTCGTCGAAGTAGAGGGCGTAGCGCAACCCGGCGCAGCCTCCGGGCTGAACCGCAACACGCAGCGCGTACTCCTTGCCCTCGTGCTCGTCGGGGGCGGCAGAGGTCTCGCGGTCCAGCAGCTCGGTCACCTTCGACGCGGCGTTCGGCGTGATCGAGAAGATCTGGGACTCGGTCTTCGCGCTCTCGGTCATGGACACAGGGGGGCCTCCTTCATCTGGCACCGGGAACAGCGGTGCCTCTCGATTATAGGCAACAGCCGTGGTGGGGCGGCCATTCCAGGCACATTCAATGCACCAGTCTCCACTCGATCAGCAACGACAACGCCCCCAGCGCGACGAGCACGACCAAGATCACCTTGGTCGCGCGCGCAAGGGGTGCGTCGGCGAAGAGCGGCCACAGGACGAAAAGGAGCAGAGCGGCGGCGGCCAGCAAGGTGCTGACCAGGATCGCGATGTGCAGGAGCTGGTGCAAGGGACCTAGTGGCTGGTGGTGGAAGAAAAGCTGAAGCCCTCGACTCGAACCGAAGGCGCGACGTTGGACCCGAACGAGCCGAAGTCGGGAGCGAAGGCGGAGGTGTCCGATCCGATACCCGTCGTGGCGCGCAGTGCGTCTAGCACGCTCTGCGAGAACCGCAGGTTCCGGACCGGCTCGGCCACCTCTCCGTCCCTGATCCGGAAGGTGCCGTCTCTCGTCATGCCCGTGAGCAAGGTGGAAGGCCGGTCCAGAACGTTCACGTAGTGGAAACGCGTGACCAGCAAGCCGTCCGCCACATCGGCTATCAGTTCCTCCTTGGCGGCCCGCCCCTCCCGCAGCACCACGTTGGATGCATAGGGGCCGAACTCGGTCGAGCCCGAGAAGTGGCCGGTGGGCTCCACTCCTAGCTTGGAGGCCGTCCTGAGATCCGTCACCGGCCCCAGCGCCTCGCCCGAGCGGATCACATCCACTGGTCGCTTGGGTACGCCTTCGAAGTCGAACCCGATCCCGACAGAGCGTTCGTCGAAAACGTCGTCGGCCACCGTCACGTCCTTGGCGGCAACCTCTTGTCCCATGCGAGACGCGAGGAAGCTCTCGCCATCGACCACCTGCTTCGCGCCCATCCCCATGTAGGAGAGATACTCGATCAGCATCGCGGTGGCGGCGGGCTCGAGCACGACGTCGTAAAGGCCGGGAGATGCAGCGGCGGGCTCGCGGTTCCGCGCCGCCTTTTCGACCGCCGTTCGCGCGGCTCGTTCCACATCGACCTGTCCGAGGGAGTGCGACGAAGCTTCGCCCCACCCGGAGCCGTCACGGTCATCGGCGAGACAGGTCACGACGCAACGGGTGAAAGCGTCGAAACAGTCGATCCCGAGGGAGTTGATGACGCCGAACGAATGCGCGCTGGTCTCGTAGACCCCGGCGGCCTCCACGTCCCCTGCGATCTGCAGGATCGCCCGCACCGCGGCAGCGCGGCGCTCGGGAGTCGCCAGGGCCGTGTCGTCGTCCCAGCGGAAGATCGGCTGGGCTATACCCACCCGCTCCGGCGACGGCAGCCCGGGGAACTCCGGATCCGGTCGCGACGCCCGAGCCCCTTCGAGCGCCTGCGCCGCCGCGGCCCGCATCGCGAGGTCGTTCAACTGATTGGTGACGGCCACCGCTACGCGGTCTCCGCAGACGACCCGGACGTAGGCCCGGCTCTCGGTGCGCACCGTGTTCTGGATGATCTGCGAGCGGGCGTACCTGGTGAGCCCGGTGACGGACCCCATTACGACCACCTCGACCTGATCCGCCCCAGGAAGGTCGAGGACGCTCGAGGCCGCGGCCCGAACGGCGGCAGCATCGATGGGCGCCGCGAGGGTCGCCTCGGTCATCCAGATACCCCGGTGCTGACGTTCCGGAAGCGAGCCGGCGAGGTCCCATGCCCCACCCGCATCGTCTGGCCGGGCTGACCCTTCCCGCAGTTGGGCGTGCCGCGCATCAACCACTCCTCGGGCCCCGCGATCGCATCGCACGATCCCCAGAAGACGGGGGTGATCCCCGTGTATCTCGGGTTCTTCAGCATCCGGCCGAGGCGGCCCTTCTTGACCTCCCACGCGATCTCGCATCCGAACTGGAAGTTCTTGCGCTTGTCGTCGATCGACCAGGACTTGTTCGTCGCCATGAAGATGCCATCGTCGACGTCGGCCAGGAGGTCCTCGAGCGTGCCCTCTCCCGGCAGCAGGTTCACGTTCGGCATCCGGATCAGGGGGAAGTTCTCCCATCCCTCGGCGCGCATAGTCCCGTTCGACCGGTCGGCGCCGGCGGCCGCGGCGGTCTCACGCGAGCTCTGGAACCCCACGAGGACCCCGTCTCGGACGAGGTCGACCCGTTGGGCCTTCACACCTTCGTCGTCGTAGCCGTAAGTGCCGAGGCCACCGGGAGTGGTGGCGTCCGAAACGATGTTGACGAGGTCGGACGCGTAGCGCAGGTTCCCCACGTCCGGGATACCCACGAAAGACGTGCCCGCGAAAGCGGCCTCCATCCCGAGCACGCGGTCGAGCTCGGTGGGATGACCCACCGACTCGTGCACCTGCAGCATCATCTGGTGACCGTCCAGGACGAGCGTCGTCTCCAGCGCCGGACACTCCGGGGCCCGGAGCAGCGCGACCGCTTCCTCGGCCACCCGCCGAGCGTTTCCTCGTAGGTCCATCTGGTCGACCGATTCGTAGCCCGCGGCTGCGTAGTGGCCGCGGAACGAACCGGGATACGACCGCACCTGCACCTCGTCACCATCCACCGCGATCGCCTCTAGGCCCGCTCCGGTGTGGACGACGGTTTGAACGATGTCGGAGCCCTCTGAGGACAGGAACCACGTCCGCTGACGCAGGAGGTCGAGCGTCCCGCGCGTCACGCGGATGCCGTCGACGCCGGACATCTCCTCTGTGGCGCCGGCGAAAAGCCCGACCTTTTCCTCCAGCGGCACGGCGAAGGGGTCCTTCTCGACCGGCGAGCTCCAGGAGTCCACATAGACCGGCTCGGGGACGAGCTCGACCGGCGCGGACAGGGCGGTGGCGCTGGCGCGGGCTACCTCCACGGCCGTCCGCGCAACCCGAGCCGCCTCCGCGGCGTCCAGCTTGGGCGTCGACGCGAATCCCCAGGCCCCGTCCACCAGGACGCGGACCCCGAACCCGATAGAGCTCGACCGATCGATAGCC
>JADDQX010000045.1:0-8238 GCA_016781115.1 Actinomycetota bacterium
CCCCCGGGTACGGCTGCATCCGCCGCCCGGCCCCGCACCGGCTCGAAGAAGGCCAAGCGCCGCAAGAAGAGATAAGAAGAGGTAACGATGCCCTTCAACCCAGATCACGAGTGGCTCAAGGAGCACATCAGAGACATCGAGGACTTCCCGAAGCCCGGGATCGTCTTCAAGGACATCACACCGCTGTTGGCGGACAAGAAGGCGTTCACGTACACGATCGACGCTCTGGCCCACCACTACGACCGGGACGAGATCGACAAGGTGCTGGGGATCGAAGCGCGAGGGTTCATGGTCGCCGCGCCTCTCGCCTACCGCTTCACCGCGGGGCTGATCCCGGTTCGGAAGAAGGGGAAGCTTCCCTGGCAGGTGGAGACGGAGACCTACGAGCTGGAGTACGGGACCGACGATCTCGAGATGCACCGGGACGCGATCCAGCCGGGGGAGCGGATCCTCATCGTCGACGACGTCCTCGCTACTGGAGGGACCGCCCTGGCCACCGCGAAGCTGACGGAGCGCTGCGGTGGCAAGGTCGCCGGGATCGCAACCATCATGGAGCTCTCGTTCCTCGACGGGCGCGAGCGGCTCAGCAACTACGACTTCCTCAGCCTGATCCGCTACTAGGGACGCGGCGTACTTTCCCGACATTTCGGTTACCCCCTGGTTGAGCGGGGGCCGGCTCTTTACTGTCGCAGAGTGGAAGCCGCACGTGCAGAGCGAAGGTCCTTGAAGTACATCCGCCTCGCGGCTTCCTAGCGGGTCAGCCCACGGCGATCGAACTCATCGTCCTCACGTTGCCGCAGATCGAGGAGGTGGTGGGGGAGACGCTTCCGCACAACGCGCGCTTCCCGTCCTGGTGGCGGAACGACGAGCGGAAGATGCACAGCCGCGCCTGGCTGACCGCCGGTTGGAACGTCGGTCAGATGGCGGGGGACCGCGCCGAGGTCGAGTTCGTACGAGTCAAGGCTTGAGCCGTGTCGCTCTTAAGATGAGGTATGGCTTCTCCCCCCGAGCCCGCGGTACGGGCAGACACCACACCGCCTGATCCGTCCCGCCGCGGCGTGAAGGCGGTCCTGAAGAAGGTCCGGCCCCCGCGCCAGCAGAGCGTTTCGGCTCTGGAGAACCTGCTTCGAGAGGTGCGGCGCCAGCGTCCCAAAGCCGACATCAAGTTCATCGAGCGCGCCTACGAGATGGCGGAGGCCGCGCACGACGGACAGATGCGCAAGTCCGGCGACCCGTACATCGTCCATCCGCTGGGCGTAGCCGGGATCGTCGCGCAGTTAGGGCTCGACGAGACGACGGTGGCCGCGGCCCTCTTGCACGACGCGGTCGAAGACACCGACGTGACTCTCACAGAGGTCGAAGCCGAGCTCGGATACGACGTTGCGGCGCTGATCGACGGGGTGACGAAGCTCGACAAGATCCGGTTCCGCTCCGCGGAGCAGACGCGGGCCGAGAACCTGCGCAAGATGATCATCGCCACCGCGAAGGACATCAGGGTCTTGTTGATCAAGATCTCCGACCGGTTGCACAACATGCGAACGATCGCACCGCTGCGTGCGGAGAAGCGGGAGCTGATCGCCCGCGAGACCCTCGAGATCTACGCCCCGCTGGCGCACCGGCTCGGCATGTATGCGATCAAGTGGGAGCTCGAAGACCTGGCCTTCGCCACGTTGCACCCGAAGCGCTTCGAGGAGATAGAGGCGCTCGTCCAACAACGCCAGCCCGAGCGAGAGCGGCTGCTCGAAGAGGTCGTGAACCAGATCCAGGACAAGCTGCGGGACGTGAAGATCCGCTCCGAGGTCTCCGGCAGGCCGAAGCACCTCTACTCGATCTACGAGAAGATCGTGCTCGGCGGCAAGAACTTCGAGGACATCTTCGACCTCGTTGGCATGCGCGTCGTGGTGGATTCGGTGAAGGACTGCTACGCCGCCCTTGGTGCTATCCACACGCTCTTCACGCCCGTGCCGGGGCGCTTCAAGGACTACATCGCGATGCCCAAGTTCAACATGTATCAGTCACTTCACACCACCGTAATGGGACCGGGTGGACGCCCGATGGAGATCCAGATCCGGACCGAGGCCATGCACCGGGCGGCGGAGACCGGCATCGCGGCTCACTGGCTCTACAAGGAGCAGCGCAAGGGCAAGGCCGGCGGCGAGGACATCGCCTGGCTCCAGCGGATGATGGACTGGCAGCGCGAGTCGATCGACCCGAAGGACTTCATGGAGTCCCTGAAGATCGATCTCTACGCGGATGAGGTCTTCGTCTTCACCCCGAAGGGCGACGTGCTGTCGCTGCCGCGCGGCGCGACCCCGCTGGACTTCGCGTACTCGATCCACACCGAGGTGGGGCACCGGACGGTCGGCGCCCGCGTGAACGGGCGGCTGGTCACCCTCGGCCACGAGCTCGTCTCCGGAGATTCGGTCGAGATCATCACCTCGAAGGGGCCCGCCTCGCCCTCACGGGACTGGCTGCAAGTCGTCAAGACGCCGCGCGCGAGGAACAAGGTCAGGCAGTGGTTCGCGCGCGAGAGGCGCGAAGATGCGCTGGCACAGGGGCGCGATGCGTTGGTGAGCTCGATGCGCAAGCAGGGGCTTCCGGTCGACAAGATCTCGAAGAGCGATCTTCTTGGCCAGGTAGCGGAGCAGCTGAAGTACGTCGACGTCGACTCGATGTACGTCGCGATCGGCGAAGGTCATCTCTCGCCGCAGTCGGTCGCGACGCGCGTGATCCGGCTCTTCCAGCCGGAGCCTGTCGAGGAACCGGAGACGACGGAGGAGCCCGTACGCCGGCGTCCCAGCAGCCGGCGGGGGAAGGGCGTGATCGCGGAAGGCCTCGACGACCTGCTCGTGCGACTCGCCCTCTGCTGCACACCCGTTCCGGGCGACCCCATCGTCGGCTTCCTGACCCGTGGCCGCGGAGTTTCGGTGCACCGCCAGGACTGCCCCAACTCGAAAGCGCTGCAGGCGCAGGAGGAGGGCGGCCGGATGATCGATGTGTGGTGGGACGATCGGCAGCAGGGAACCTATGTCGCCACGATCCAGATCGAGGCGCTGGACCGCACGAAGCTGCTGCGCGACGTCTCGACCGCGATCTCCGACCAAGGGCTGTCGATCGTCGCGTCGTCGACCCGCTCGGGCAAAGACGGGATCGCGACGCTCAGCTTCAGCTTCGAGCTCGCCGACCCGTCCCACCTCGACCACATCATCCAGAGCATCCGGCGGATCGACTCCGTCTACGACGCGTACCGCGTGGTCCCCTCCAGCGCGCGCAACTGAGCAACCGGCTTTGAAGCCCCTCTCTTCGCTGTGTCTCATCGCGCTGCTGAGTGCGTCCGGATGCAGCTTGCTCGAACAAGAGCCACCGCTTGCCAGCGCGGGAGACGCGGCAGCCTCCTTCGCCGCGGCCTGGAACGAGCAGGACTTCACCGCGATGGATGCTCAGATCGCAGCGCCGACGTGGTCGAGCGTTCGGCTGAAGCGCCTCTTCGAGCGAGTGAGCGCACAGGGGCGCATCACGCGGATCGAGGTGGCGCTTCGAGGCGAGGTCACCGAACCGGATCGCGACGCGGTGGAAGAGCAGGCCACTCCGATCGCGGCCACGGCCCCGTACGTCGTCACGTATTCGTCGACCGCGGCGGACGAGCCGGTTGCCTTCGAAGGCGTTCTCGAGCTGTCGCTCGGAGGCGTGGAGTCGGAGTCGTGGGAGGTGAGCTGGACCAAAGACCTGTTGTGGCCGGGCGTGGAGGGAGCCGCAGGTTTCTCCGTCGTCAACAGGTGGCTCCGAAGGGGCGCGATCCTGGACCGCTCGGGCCGGAAGCTCGCCGTGGGGCGACCCGGCTCCCGCAGATATCCTTACGGGAGCCTCGCAGGCGCGACCGTCGGTCACATCGGACGCTTCGAGGATGCACCGGGGGAAGAGCCGAACGCCGCTTCACCGGAGCCTGCAGAGGACGCGGAGTCGGCGATCACCGGCCCCGTCGCCGGAGACCTGGTGGGGGCGTCGGGTCTGGAGCTCGCGCTGGACGATCGTCTCGCGGGGGCGCCGACATCGAAGCTGCTCGTGGTCGACGCCGAAGGCGACGAGCTTCAGGTCGCGGGCCGCAGACGCGGGGAGCCAGGCCGCGACGTAAGGACGACGCTCGACGTCGACGTGCAGCGCGCTGCGGAGAGCGCGTACGGGACGACCACCGGTGGCGCCGTGGTGCTGGATCCCTCCACCGGAGACCTTCTCGCTGTGGTTTCGTCGTCCCCCTTCGATCCCGGGAACTATGTCGGCGCCGCCGGTGTAGATCCCTTCAACCGCGCGCTGTCGGGGCTGTACCCGCCGGGCTCGTCGCTGAAGGTGATGACGGCTTCGGCCGCGCTCGAAGAGGAAGTGGTCACGGAGAACACGAAGCTGTCTGGACCCGCGGAATACCAGGGGGTCCGCAACTTCGAGTCCGGAGAGTTCGGCTCACTCGACTTCGCGAGCGCCTTGAAGTTCAGCGTCAACACGGCCTTCGCCCAGATCGCTCAGGATCTCGGGGCGGAGCGGCTGACGCGCTACGCCGGCGCATTCGGCTTCGACCGAGCGCCGGAGATGGCGCTCGCGGCCGCCACCTCGTCCTTCCCGCTCCCCGAGGACGACTACGACCTGATGTGGGGCGCGATCGGCCAAGCCAGGGTTCTCGCCACGCCGCTTCAGATGGCGACCGTTGCAGCCACCGTGGCGAACGGTGGCCGCCGGATGGAGCCGCGCATCCTCGTCAGCGAGCCGAAGACGGGCCAGCCTGTGATCTCTCGTTCGACGGCGACGACCATGACCAAGCTGATGGAGGGCGTGGTGGACGGCGGCACGGGAACGCGGGCCGCGATCCCGGAAGCCGAGGTCGCCGGCAAGACGGGAACCGCGGAGGTCGACGTCGACGGCAAGAGGATGAACCACGCGTGGTTCGTCTCCTTCGCTCCCTCGTCGCGTCCGCAGGTGGCAGTTGCGCTCGTGTCGGAACTCGGAGGAGTCGGGGGTGAGGTCGCGGCGCCGCTGGCGGGACGGATCCTGTCGGCCGTCCTGCCGCTGGTCCGATGAGAGCGGTGGTGCAGCGGGTGACCGAGGCCAGCGTCACCGTCGACGCCGAGATGGTGGGCGCCATCGGAGCGGGCGCGATGATCCTCGTGGCGGTGGCTCCGGAGGACGGCGAGGACGAGGCGCGGTGGTTCGCGGACAAGGTGGCGAACCTCCGCATCTGGAACGACGACGAGGGAAAGATGAACCGGTCGTTGCTCGATACCGGCGGCGCCGCCCTCGTCGTCTCTCAATTCACTCTCTATGGAGATGCGCGTAAGGGCCGCCGGCCGAGCTTCATAAGGGCCGCGCAGGGCCCCGCCGCCGAGGCCCTCTACGAGACGTGCGTCGCGGAGCTGGAGAAGGCGGGCGTGCCCTGTCAGACCGGGCGCTTCGGAGCGATGATGAAGGTGTCGCTGGTGAACGACGGCCCGGTGACGATCCTCCTCGACTCCACGAAGGCCTTCTAGAGCAAGGCAAGGGGAGCGAGGCTCCGCAGCTACGCTCGCCGCCCCGTCGCTGCGGTCGGGCGCAGGACGCGAACGTCCTCGGTCCGCGCCGCCTTCGGCGGGGCGGGCACTGCGGATTGTTCGCTTACCTACGCCCGATCCTCGCTCCTCTTGCGCAGCGACGGCTAGTCCTTCAACACCCTCCGAGCGGCGTCCGCGATCGCTTGGGGAGTGAGGCCGTACTGCACCAGCAGCTCGTCGGGCTTGCCCGAGGTGGCGTAGGTGTCTCCGACGTTGACGAAGGCCATCCGGGTCGCTCGTCTCTCCGCGGTCACCATCGCGACCGTGGCGCCGAGACCGCCGTACGCGAGGTGCTCCTCGGCGACCACGATGCCCCGGGTTTCGTTCGCGGCGGTTTCTATGGCGGCCACGTCGATCGGCTTCACGGTGTGCATGTCTAGGACCCGAGCTTCGACCCCTTCCTCGCGCAGGGCTTCGGCGGCGTCGAGCGCCATGGCGACCATGATCCCGCTGGCGATGATCGTGATGTCGTCGCCCTCTCTCAGCTGGTTCGCCCGACCGAGCTGCAGCGGGTCCTCGTCCCGGTAGATGACGGGGACCTTCGGCCGGCCGCAGCGCAGGAACGTAGGCCCCTCGCGTTCCAACATCGCGAACGTCGCGGCGCGCGTGCTCGCTCCATCCGCCGGCACGACCACCGTGAACCCGGGCAGAGCGCAAGCCAGCGCGATGTCCTCGATGGCCATCTGCGACGGGCCGTCCTCGCCGATCGAGATACCCGCGTGCGTGCCGACGAGCTTCACGTTGAGGTTCGGGAACGCGACCGACATCCGTATCTGATCGAAGGCGTTCGACATCAGGAACGTGGAGAACGACGCCGCTACGGGGATCTTTCCGGCGGCGGCCAGTCCCGAAGCGATCCCGACCATGTTCGATTCCGCGATCCCGGTGTTGAAGAACCGCTGGGGGAACCTGTCCATGAACGCGTTCGTGAAGGTCGAGTTGTTGACGTCTCCGTCGACCACGACGATCCGCTCGTCGCTTCCGGCCTCTGCCAGCGCCTCTCCGAACGCCTCTCTCGTCGCCGGCCCGATCTCGAAGTCGATCTTGCTCAGGCCAAAGCTCATGCGCCTGCTCCGATCTCCTCGAGCGCCCTCGTTTCCTCGTCGGGCGGGATCGGTTTCCCGTGCCACCCGCCTTGCTTCGCTTCCAAGAGAGCCACACCCTTCCCCTTGATCGTTCGCGCGATGATCGCCTGAGGTTGGCCCCCGACCGACCGCGCCCAGGAGAAGGCCTCGTCGACCTCGTCCAGCGAGTGGCCGTCGATCACCCGCGTGGCGAACCCGAAGGCGTGCAACTTCTCGTCGAGAGGATCCAGCGGCTGGATGCGATCGACGGCGTCCGTCTGCTGGTAACCGTTGCGGTCGATGATGAGCGTGAGGTTGTCGAGGCCGTGATTGCCGGCGTACATCGCCGCCTCCCAGATCTGACCCTCCTCACTCTCGCCGTCTCCCACCAGCACGTAGACCCGCGCGTCAAGCCCGTCCAGACGGAGCGCCAGGGCATGGCCGATGCCTATCGAGAGGCCCTGGCCCAACGATCCCGTGGATGCCTCGACGCCGGGGAGCCTGCACATGTTCGGGTGTCCCTCCAACGGAGAGCCGAGCTTGCGGAGGTCCTTCAGTTGCTCGGTCGGGAAGTAACCGGCCTCGGCCAGGACGGCATATAGCCCCGGCGCCGCGTGGCCCTTCGACAGGATGAAGCGGTCGCGGTCGGGATCATCGGGTCGAGCGGGGTCGTAACGCAGATGGCCGCCGAAGTAGAGGACGGTGGCGAGCTCGACGAGGGACAACGAGCTGGAGGGATGACCGGAGCCGGCCGCGGTGGTCGCGCTGACGATGTGGCTGCGGATGCGGCGCGCCCGCCGCGCGAGGGCCTCTTTGTCTTCCTGGTGCGTGTCGGGCATCGAGCCTCCCTGGCAGCGAGGATCCGGATCGCTCAATCCAACCACAGCCCCTTGTGGCTCGGCGGGGACCGGCTCTTAGGATGAGCCGATGGCCGAGGACATCCGCGCTCTCAGCGCGCCCAAGGGAACGCGCGACCTCCTGCCCCCGGAATCATGGGAGTGGCAGGCCGTGGTCCGGCTCGCGATGGACACGTTCGCGACGGCCGGATACGCCCCGATCGAGACGCCGATCTTCGAGCACACCGAGGTCTTCGAACGCGGCGTGGGCGAGACGAGCGAGGTCGTGGGCAAGCAGATGTACACGTTCCTGGACCGCGGCGGTCGCTCTCTGACGCTACGTCCCGAGGGAACGGCTCCCGTGATGCGGGCGGTGTTGGAGCACAACCTGCATCGCGGCCCTCTCCCGATCAAGCTGTCCTACGTCGGACCCATGTTCCGACAGGAGCGGCCTCAGAAGGGTCGCTACCGGCAGTTCTTCCAGGTCGGCATCGAGGCGATCGGCTCCGACGACCCGCGGGTGGACGCGGAGGTCATCGAGCTCGGCACCCGGTTCTACCGGGGGGCGGGGGTCGAGACGAAGCTCGTGTTGAACTCGATCGGGCACCTGGACCCTTCCTGCCGTCAGGGCTACGTGAAGCTGCTGGTGGAGTACCTGCAGGCGCACGAGTCGGCGCTGGCGCCGGAAGACAGAGAGCGGATCTCGACGAACCCACTGCGCACCTTCGACTCCAAGGAGGACAAGACCAAGGCGGTCATGTCCGA
>JADDQX010000045.1:8368-14210 GCA_016781115.1 Actinomycetota bacterium
AAGGACGCGTCTCGCTCCGGCGCGCGCTGGGCCGTCATCCTCGGCGATGAGGAGATCGCGTCGGGCACGGTGACACTGAAGGACCTAGAGAACGGGACACAGGAAAGCTTGCCGGTGGATCAGATAGAAGCGCGGGTGGTCGCATGATGCGCTCGCACCTGTGCGGGCGGCTGGGGGCCGAGCAGGCGGGCGAGCGGGTGGAGTTGTGCGGCTGGGTCCACACGAGACGAGACCACGGCGGCGTCACCTTCATCGACCTGCGAGACACCACCGGCTTGGTGCAGGTCGTCTTCAACCCGGAGATCTCGGAGCGATCCCACGAAGTCGCGCAAGACCTGAGGGGCGAGTTCTGCATCAAGGTCGTCGGCGAGGTCCGCACGCGCAAAGCGGGCACGGTCAACCCGAACCTCGGGACGGGCGAGGTGGAGGTCGCGGCCCAGGAAGTAGAGATCCTGTCTCGGGCCGAGACCCCCCCGTTCCAGGTGGACGGTCATCAAGAGGTAGACGAGATGCTGAGGCTCCGCTACCGCTACATCGATCTGCGGCGCGAGGAGATGCAGGAGAACCTCAAGCTTCGCCACGCGATCGTCTCGGCGATCCGGCGGTTCTTCGACGCGGAGGGCTTCCTGGAGATCGAGACGCCGATGCTGACGCGCTCGACGCCCGAGGGGGCTCGGGACTACCTGGTTCCCTCGCGATCGCACCCCGGCACGTTCTACGCGCTGCCTCAGTCCCCTCAGCTCTTCAAGCAGCTCTTCATGGTGTCGGGGCTCGACCGCTACTACCAGATCGTGAAGTGCTTCCGCGACGAGGACCTGAGGGCGGACCGGCAACCCGAGTTCACGCAACTCGACCTCGAGATGAGCTTCGTGGACGTGGAAGACGTGCTCGACGTGACCGAGCGGATGTTCAAGTCGGTGTGGAAGGAGGCTCTGGGGGTGGAGCTGGCGGACTTCACGCGCCTGACCTACGGGGAGTCCCTGCAGCGCTTCGGCACCGATAAACCCGACCTCCGGTTCGGGATGGAGCTCACGGACCTGTCCGACGTGTTCGCGGCCACGGAGGTGAAGGTGTTCCGCGGCGTGCTGGATGCAGGGGGCGCGATCAAGGGCGTGACCGTCCCGCGGCAAGGCGCTCTAGGTCGCAAGGACCTGGACGCGCTGGTCGATCAAGCGAAGGCACTCGGTGCCGGCGGGCTGGTGTGGGTCGGGGTGGAGGCGGAGACGTTGCGCTCGCCGCTGGACAAGTTCTTCACCGCCGACGAGCGCGTTGCGCTGCGCAAAGCGACCGACGCGAGCGACGGAGACCTGATCCTGGTGGTCGCCGACAAGAGGGTGTCGGTGGTGAACAAGGTCCTCGCCGGGTTGCGCACGAGGCTCGCGGAGCGATTCGACCTGATCCCCAAGCTCGATCGTTCCGACCCCGACGCGTGGAGGTTCGCGTGGATCGTCGACTTCCCCTGGTTCGAGTGGAACGACGACGAGGAGCGTTGGGACTTCATCCACCACCCCTTCACGGGGATCGTGGGCGACACCGCGCAGTACCTCGAGAGCGATCCCGGGAAGGTCATCTCGAAGTCCTACGACATCACGTTGAACGGGTGGGAGCTCGCGAGCGGGAGCATCCGTATCCACGACCGCGAGATGCAGCAGCGGGTCTTCCGCGCGCTTGGGATCTCCGACGAAGAGGCTCAGGAGAAGTTCTCGTTCCTGTTGGACGCCTTCAAGTACGGCCCGCCGCCTCACGGGGGGATCGCTCCCGGGATCGACCGGATCGTGGCTCTCGCGGCGGGGCAGACCAACATCAGGGAGGTCATCGCGTTCCCCAAGACCCAGACCGCCTTCGACCCCTTGACCGGCGCGCCTTCGCAGGTCGACGAGGCGCAGCTCAAGGTGGTGCACCTCCGCTCCACCGCACCCAAACCCTGAGCCTTCTGTCTGCACGCGGCCCCCTTGGCGGGGGCCGATCACGGACAGAACGGCGGCGCTCCTACGATGTGGGGGTGGACCTGTTCGAGAACGCGCTGGAGGAGCGGTTCGATCAGTACGCGCCGCTCGCGGCACGGATGCGGCCGCGGACGCTCGACGAGGTCGTGGGCCAGCAGCACGTGCTCGGCCCCCGCCGCGCCCTCCGGGCGCTGATCGAGTCCGGCGATCTCTCTTCGGTCGTGCTGTGGGGCCCGGCCGGGGCCGGAAAGACGACGCTCGCCCACGTGATCTCCGGCACCACGAAGGCGCACTTCGAGCCGATGTCGGCGGTGGTCGCGGGTGTGGCGGACGTCCGCAAAGCCATTGCGGCTGCCAAGGACCGGCTCGCGCAACAGGGCCAGCGAACCGTCCTCTTCTTGGATGAGATCCACCGCTTCAACAAGGCGCAGCAAGACGCTTTGTTGCCGGCGGTGGAGAACGGCTGGATCGTCCTCGTCGGCGCAACCACCGAGAACCCGTCGTTCGAGGTCAACTCCCCGCTGATGTCTCGCAGCTTGCTGTTCCGGCTGGAGCCTCTGCAGGAACAAGACGTCCTCGTGGTCTTGAAGCGGGCGTTGGAAGACGAGGAGCGCGGCTTGGGCAAGCTCCAGCTACAGGCGAACGACGATGCCCTGGAGCACATCGCGCGCGGGACCGGCGGCGACGCGCGCGCTGCTCTTAATGCTCTAGAGGCCGCCGCGTTGATGTCGGCCGGTGGCGGCACGATTGACGTGACCGCGGCGGAGGAGGCGCTCCAACGACGGGCTCTCCCGTACGACAAGTCCGGCGACTGGCACTACGACACCATCTCGGCCTTCATCAAGTCGATGAGGGGATCGGATCCCGACGCGGCCGTGTACTGGATGGCGCGGATGCTGGACTCTGGGGAAGATCCGCGCTTCGTGGCGCGCCGCATGGTCATCTTCGCGAGCGAAGACGTCGGCAACGCCGATCCCACGGCGCTTCAGGTTGCGGTGGCGGCGCATCACGCGCTCGAGTTCGTGGGTCTGCCGGAGGCGAAGCTCAACCTGTCGCAGGCGGCGGTGTACCTCGCGATCGCGCCGAAGTCGAACGCGAGCGCGGTCGCGATCTGGAGCGCGGAGGAGGCGGTGAAGACAGACGGGCCGCTGCCGGTGCCGGCACATCTGCGAGACTCGCATTCGGCGGCTTCGCGGGCCTTCGGGGCCGGCGCGGGGTACGAGTACCCGCACTCGCACGGCGGCTACGTCGACCAGAGCTACCTCCCGGACGCGATCAACGACCGCCGCTACTTCAAGGCCCTCGCGGGGCGAGAGCTCGAGTTGCAGGCGGATCTCGACCACAAGCGCCGAGAGGCCTCATCCGCCGAAACCGGAAAGCGCCCACGGTAGGGTTCCGGACATGATCAAAGCGATCTTGCTTGCCGCTCTGGGAGCCGTCGGCGCGCTTCAGGGTGAACGATGGGTGAACGACCTGAAGCAGCGTGTGAGCCCGCGGGCCCTGACGGATTCCGCGCTGGACCGGGCGAACCGCCGCCTCGAGAAGGAACGCTCCGGGCCGAGCTAGGCCGGGGCTCGCGGAGCTTCGTCGACGATGGACACGAACACGATCCGAAACCGCTTCCTCGCGTTCTTCGAAGAGCGCAAGCACCAGCGCGTCCCGTCGTCGTCGTTGGTGCCCAACGACCAGACCTTGTTGTTGACGAACGCCGGGATGGTTCAGTTCAAGCCTTACTTCCTGGGCGAGCAGAGCCCCCCGTTCAAGAGGGCGGTCACCGCGCAGAAGTGCATGCGCGCGGGGGGCAAGCACAACGACATCGATCAGGTCGGCCGGACGGCGCGGCACCTCACCTTCTTCGAGATGCTCGGCAACTTCTCGTTCGGCGACTACTACAAGAGCGCTGCGTGCGCCTGGGGCTGGGAGCTGATAACCGAGGGATACGGGCTCGACCCGGACCGCCTCTGGGTCACCGTGTTCGAGACCGATGACGAGGCCGCCGAGATCTGGCGCGACGAGGTGGGCGTGCCCGCGGCGCGCATCATCCGGATGGGCAAGAAGGACAACTTCTGGTCGATGGGCGTGGCGGGGCCATGCGGCCCCTGCTCGGAGATCTCCCTCGATATGGGTGATGCGTTCGGTCCGCCTTCCGAGCAAGGTCCCGCCGGCAACGAGGATCGCTACGTAGAGCTCTGGAACCTCGTTTTCATGCAGAACGACTGCAACGCGGAGATCGAGCCGATCGCCGAGCTGCCGAAGAAGAACATCGACACCGGGTTCGGTCTGGAGCGCGTCGCGATGGCGCTGCAGGGAAAGAGGAACGTCTTCGAGACCGACCTGTTGCGCGAGCTGCTGGCCCGCGCCGAAGAGGTCGTGGGCCGTGCCTACGGTTCGGACGAACGGGCCGACGTCTCGCTGCGCGTCCTTGCGGACCACGCTCGTTCGGTCACCTTCATGATCTCTGACGGGATCCTCCCGTCGAACGAGGAGCGGGGTTACGTCCTGCGTCTGATCATGCGACGCGCCATCCGCCAAGCCCGTTTGCTGGGCAAGAACGACCCCGTTCTTCCGGACCTGATCGACGCGACCGTCGACCTCATGGGTGACGCGTATCCGGAGTTGCGCGAGCGACGGGGGTTCGCGCTCGAGGTGGGAGCGCGCGAGGAAGATCGCTTCGATGCCACCCTGAAGCAGGGGATGGCGCTGCTCGAGAACGAGATCTCGAACGTGAAGCGGGCCGCGGCGAGGGAGGTCCCGCCGGAGGTCGCGTTCAGGCTGCACGACACCTTCGGTTTCCCCATCGATATGACGGTGGAGATAGCGGCGGAGGCGGAGCTGGATGTGAATCGCGACGCGTTCGCGCGCCTGATGGAGGAACAACGGGAGCGAGCTCGCGCGGCGAGGAGGTCCGACCAGTCCGGCGTCTCGCTCGACGCCGCTCTGGCCGTCGCCGACGAAAGCGGTCCCGTGGAGTTCCTCGGCTACGAGCACGTGACCTGCGAGGCCCGCGTCCTTGCGCTCCTCGACGGAGCCGCCCCCTCTGCTCTTCTGACCGAAGGTCAAGAGGGAGAGGTCGTGCTGGATCGCACCGTCTTCTACGCCGAGGGCGGCGGCCAGGTCGGAGACCGCGGGGAGCTCGCTTCCTCCGGGGGCCGCGCGGTCGTGGTCGATACACAGCGCCTGGTGCCGGGACTGATCGTTCACCGCGTGAAGGTCGTGGCGGGCGAGCTGCGAGTCGGAGACCAGGTGGAGGCGCGCGTGGACGCCGCGCGCCGCCGAAGCACGGAGCGGGCTCATACGGCCACTCACGTCTTGCACTGGATCCTGCGAGACCGGTTGGGCGACCACGCGCGCCAGGCGGGTTCGCTGGTGGAGCCCGGCCGGCTCAGGTTCGACTTCAGCCATTTCGAGGCGCTGACGCACGAGCAGCTGCGAGATATCTCGAACGAGCTACAGGAACGGGTCCTGGTCGACGACGAGGTGCGTGCGTTCGAGACGAGCTACGACTTCGCCCGCTCGATCGGCGCGATGGCGATCTTCGGGGAGAAGTATGGGGACTTCGTCCGTGTGGTCGAGGTGGGGGAGTACTCGAAAGAGCTCTGTGGAGGAACACACATCCCGCACACCAGCACGATCGGCGTCGCCGTGGTTACCGGTGAAGCGTCTGTCGGCGCGAACCTGCGCCGCGTAGAAGCGCTCGTGGGGCAAGAGGGCCTGCGGTTCCTGGAACAGCGGGTGGCCGTGCTCGACCGAGCGGCCGTCGCGCTGCGCTCAACCCCGGATGAGGTGGCCGAACGAGTGGAACGGCTGCTGACGACCCACAAGGAGATGGAGCGCAGGATCTCTGAGATCGAGCGCCGTTCGGCGGAGGCGGATGCTGCCGCGCTCGCGGACGCGGC
>JADDQX010000046.1 GCA_016781115.1 Actinomycetota bacterium
GGTGGGGATCCCTGCCGGCGAGGCTGGGACCGGTGCGCAGAGATGGGAGCGCATCTCTCAGCGGGTCCTCAGCGCCATACGAGCACGCGGGGACGAGACCACGATCATGGTGCCGGGTTACGGGTATTCCGGGGTGCAGGACTGGAGGAAGACCCACCCCGACGGATGGATCGTAGATCCCGCGAAGCGCTTCCGTTATGAAGCACACCACTACTTCGACCACGACCATTCCGGGACCTACCGGCTGTCATACGAGGGAGAGACCGCTCGAGCGAGCGAGTAAAGGTCCGCCCGGTCCTCGAAGACGATGCAGACTTCGATGATGCGGATCGTGTCCCTACTGCCCTCGGCGACCGAGATCGTCTACGCGCTCGGACTCGAGGACTCGCTGTGCGCGGTGACATGCGACTGCGACTACCCGCCTAGGGCGAAAGAGAAGCCGGTAGCTTCTTGCAGCGGCCTCTCGCTCGACGCCGACACCGCTCCCGGCGTGATCGACGACCTGGTGCGGGCATCGGTGTCGAACGGAGAGCCGATATACCAGCTGGATCGTGCACTCATCCAGCAGCTTCAGCCGGAGGTGATACTGGCCCAGGACCTCTGTCGCGTCTGCGCCGTCCCCTCCGGACACGTCACCGAAGCGCTCGATGTCATCGGCTGCAGCGCGGAGGTGATCTCGCTCGATCCGCACAGCGTCGACGAAGTGATCGGCGGCATCGAGGTTGTCGGACATGCGACGGGAACCCGAGACCGCGCGACGAAGCTCGCTGGTGAGCTGAGGACGCGGGTAAGGGACGTGGTGAACCGCACAACCGGTCGCAGCAGGCCGCGCACAGTCGCCCTGGAGTGGGCCGATCCTCCCTTCATCGGAGGTCACTGGGTCCCCGAGATGATCCGGCTCGCGGGCGGCAGCGACGTGATGGGCTTCGAGGGGGAGCCCTCCACACGCGTGTCGTGGGAAGACATCCACGCTGCCGCGCCGGAAGTGATCGTGTTCATGCCGTGCGGGTACGGGTTGAAAGAGGCGGTAGCCCAGGCACGCGACCTGTACGGCATCGATGCCTTCGCGGCCACTCCGGCCGCACGGCGCGGCGCGGTCTTTGCCGTCGACTCGTCCTCGTACTTCTCCCGCCCAGGGCCTCGTTTGGTTCAGGGGCTCGAGATCCTCGCGTGGACCTTGCATCCAGAAGCGTGCCCCTACCGTCCCCCCGAGGGTGTCGAGCGGGTGATGCACTCCTAAGGAACCTCGGGAGCTCGTGCGCGCCCCTGCCAGCGGACGTGAACGATCAGGCCCGAAGCGGTGGCGAGGCCCGCCAAGATGACGAGCGCGGGCGCGGCCCCGAACGTATCCGTCAGGAACCCGACGACGAGCGCTCCTCCCACGAACCCGAGATCGCGCCACAACCGGTAGTGACCGATCACGGAAGCTCGTCTCAAAGGCGGTCCGAGGTCACCGGCGGCGGCCAAGAGCACCGGGTAGGCCAGAGCGGTTCCCGATCCCAGCACGATCAGCGCGGAGAACCAGTGACTCACTCCATCACCAAGAGCGAGGGCAACCAGTCCGGCCGACTGCAGCAACATCCCGGCCACTATCAGCGGCCGCCGCCCGATGTGGTCGCTCAAGCGTCCCGTGGCCGGCTGGAGCAGGCCCCAGGCCGCTGGGTAGGCCGCGGCGAGCAACCCCACGATCTCGAGCGGCACACCGCGGCTGCGGAAATACAACGGCAACATCCCCCACGCCGCGACGTCGGTCAGCTTTATCACGAAGCCGGATTGCGCGAGCGCCGCGAACGGAAGCCTCGAAGTGGTCTCACCTCCGTCCGCGTCCTCTGGTCGAGCAACGATGTCGCTAGAGAGCGCCAGTGCCAGAACGAGCCCGAGCACGACCAGGATCTCCGCCAGCAAGAAGGGCATCACGCGCGCGCCGAAGGAGGCTGCGATCACGCCGGTCGCGTACGCCGCGGCCGCGGTCGCTCCGTAGCCCGCCAGCTCGTTGACGCCGATCACGAAGCCGCCTCGACGGGCGCCCACTAGATCGATCTTCATGAAGATCAAGGTCGACCAGCACAAACCCTGCTGCACCCCGAGAAGGAGGTTCGCCGCGATCACCCACGACCAAGCGGGAGCCGTTGCGATCAGCAGCGGCGCCGGGAGACCTATCAGCCACCCCGCAACGAGGATCCTCTTGCGGCCGAACCGATCCGCCAGCCTGCCCGCCAGGAAGTTCGCTGGAGCCTTGGTCAGCCCGAACGCGAGGATGAACGACAGGGCGGCGGTCGCCGACTCGAGCCCGAATTCCGCCTGAGCGAGAAGCGGCAACAACGTTCGCTCCGTGCCTATCACCGCCCCGACGAAGGCGACCTGGACCACGAGGAGGAGAAAGAGGGCGCGGCGAGAGGTGTTGCTCTCGCTTGGATGTACTAGTTCGAGTTCACCGCCGACCCGACCGGCCGGTTCGATAGTGCGCCTCACAAGGGCGCTCGGAGCCGTGACAGCGGATCGAACAGCCGGCTCCTAAGGGGGGACCTGAGGTTCCTCCACGTCACGGCGTCGCCAACGGTGATGTTGAGTTCCGCAGGAGGGAAGTTGTGGTCCAACACGCCGATCTGCCACTTAGCTGCGTGCGCAGGGCGAGCGGCGGGTGAAGAGCCCAACGAACATGCCGAACAGGATCGATCTGCTACCGCCGGTGGCATGCGCCTCCCAACCTGGTTCTTCGTGGGCTTTGCAGCGAACGATATTAGTTCCCTGAGATATCGCCACAGCGCGATTGCTATCGGATCGGCTCGAGCGTAGCTCCGGCATACGCCAGATGGAGCGGCTCGCACCAGATGACGATCGACTCCCAGTCTCGGACGTCCACGTCATCCGGGACCTCATAGTTGATCGACCCCGTAGTCACCGGCATCATCGCTATCCGCTCGTAGCGAGCGCTGGTGAATTCCTCCGTGGTCTGGGGCCGCTCGAGCTCGCTGACGTCGATCTCGAGATCCACGTTGGGAGTGATGTAGAAGTCCTCGAGACGCACCATCGTTGAACCATCACGAAGGCGGTAGACAAAGACCGTCCCGCTCCCCCGCCTGTCCATGTCATAGATCTCTCCGGTCGCCACGACGCGCCCCTTCTCCATCTCGGCCGTTGGCGGCTCCACCAGCGGGACGTCGACCTGCTCCTCGACCACGAGCTCCCAGGGACCTTCCGCCTGCACATCCATCCTTAGGTCACCCAACTCTACCGAGAACCCGGTTCCGTCGGAAGGACACGGCGCGTCCACAAGAGGCTGCCCCACGGCTTCGCCGTCGCCCCTCTGCGCCCGCACGAGCAGGTGACCCGACTCGCATGTCCACACGGCGCGCCACTGCAGCGCGAACTCGTCGATCGTGAACCGATCGGTCGTCTCGGGGCCGGTTCCGTCGAAGGTGGCAACCTGCGCCCACCACGGGAACGAACGCAGTGACGACTTCGCTCCCGACGCAGTTGCGGTAGCGGGATCGCGATCGATCGCGGCCGCACGCACCCGCTGCGCGGGCGGAGGAACCGAGTCGCGGAAGCCCGCGAAGTTGGCGCTGTAGGCGGCGCTGGTCCCCAGCACGAGCACCATCAAGGCGCCGAGGACGTTCTGAAGGGTCCGCCTCATAGGGAGTTCACGATCAACCCTGCCAGCGATCCGAAGACAAAGGTCCCGCCGAGCAGCAACGCGGGGATCTTCCAGCCGAGGTCTCGCCGAAGAAGCATGAACGTCACGACGCCGCTCGCGGGGGCCGTTAGCAGTAGAGCGGTTGCCGGCCCCACCCCCAGACCCAGAGCGATCACGCCCAACACGAGTGGGATCTCGAACAACGTCGGGAGCTGCAGCAAGGTCCCGACCAGCGCCGCTAGTAGAACGATCGCTATGCCCTCGGCTCCGAAGCGCGACAGGCTCTGTGGCTGCACGACCAACAGCACCGCGCCCACGGCGAACGCCGCGACGAACATCGCAGGGACGAGCCGGAGCGACACCTGCGTCGTGTGGCTCCACCAAGCAGAGAGCGCGTCCTTGAATGCCGCGGCCCACGAATCGGCGCCGGTGACTTTGACCGGTGACGCCCGAGGCGGCATACGAGCTCCAGTCGCCTCCAACCGACGCGCGCCTTTCCCCTGTGCGATCATCGGAACGAGCAGGAAGATCGCGGTGAGACCGAAGGTGACGCGGGCCAGCGCCATCGGCAGGGGCATCAACAGGAAGATCGCAAGGATGCCGACGGGGTTGAACAAGGCGCTGCCGAGGACCATCCCGAGCGACGTCTCAAGGCTCGCTCCCGAACGATAGAAGCCGACCGATACCGGGGCCGAACACGCGCTGCACATGAACAGCGGAAGCCCCAGGCTCCCGCCGACCCCGGCGCCCAACGCGCCCTTCTTATTGAGCAGGTTTCGCAGGCGGACGTCCGGGACCAGCGCCGCACTGGCGGCGCCACCGAGCAGCACGGCGAAGAACATGCCGATGGAGTTCGCGTCCCACAGGTTCAACCCGAAGGCGATCCATCGCAGCGGGCGCGGGAAAGCCGCCGGGTCCGCGAAGAACGAGAAGGTCGACCGGTCGCGGGCCGACAGAGGGGTGCCCAGGTTCGGCAGCTTCTGCAGAACCGCCGGCAGTCGCGTCTGCGTGAGGAAGAACACCAGGATCGCGAGGAAGATGAGGAGCCCAACAGCGGTGCGCTTCGTGAGCCACGGCACCGACGGCGTCTGCACGGGGGCCGAAGACGGATCGGACATCGCCGCTAGGTTACGACTGGCTGGATGGAAGCGCGACCCCCGGCCGCGAGTCCGCCCACATCGTCAGCGTCACCAGGCCGATCAGCACGATCGCTATCCCTCCGATCCTGAGCCGGTAGGCCGACGCCGCATCGAGGGGCGGCGCATCGTCGAAAGACACGACCGCGCGCACGAGGTCCTGCTTGTGTGAAGCCTGCGTTCCCGTGCGGGTATCCGTCCAGACCGCCAGCGCGCGCCGGTTCATCGAGAGCAACCCGAGGCGGCTCCCGAGGTCGGGCAGCCCGCGCTCGCCGCCGAACCCGATGCGCGCGTCGAAGGATCTATCGCTCAGCACGACGCGGGGGCCGAAGCTGAGCCCGCCGTCGACCGACGACTGGAAAGAGACCTCGTTGCGCAGTTCGTCGGGATCTTTCCTCCTGTCGTAGTACACGACGTCCACCCGACCGTCGGGCGCTACCGCAACCTTCGGCAGGGTCTGCGTGCTCCCGTCGGCCTCGTCGGTGTCGTTCACGCGCACTGCTTCGCCGAACGTGGTGCCACCGTCTCCAGACCGCCACAGGAACACGTCGGGGTCACCGAGTGGCGCCTGAGCGAAGGAAACATAGGCGTTCGTTCCCGAAGGATCGACCGCGAGGCTCGGGAACGGCGGAAGGAAGACCACGAAGCGCTCCGCGGGCACGATCTCGTCGACCACGCTCTCGTTCCAGGAGCTGCCGCCGTCGGTTGAGCGTGCGACGACGAGTTGCCAGTCGTCTTGGTAGGGCGGCCCGCCCTGCCCACCGTGGCCGCCGTTGTAGTCCAGCCGGTCCTCCCGCAGATCGAGATAGGCCACCATCAGTCGCCCCGATCCGTCCACCACCGGCGCCGGCGCGACCACCCTTTGGCGCGCCGGATCGTTCACCTGCACGGGATCGCTCCAGGTGCGCCCCCCGTCGTCGGAGCGCGCCACGTGGATCGGGTAACCAGCCTCTGGGAAGGCGAGCAGCGCGACCTCTTCCGCCTGGAGCCAGGTCAGATAAACCCGTCCGTCGATCTCTGGATCGGCCGCGACGCGGGCTTGGAAGGTGAGCTCTCCGGCGACCCTCGTCGGCTCGCGGAACGTCTCCCCGCCGTCCGTCGAGGTCGTCAGCCACAGCGCTTCGGGAGCGTTCGCGACGCCGGTCAACGTTACGAACGAGACGTACAACGTCCCGTCTCCGCCGAACGAGGCATCCGCCGCGAAACACGGACCGTCCACCCCCTTGGGCAGAGGCAGGTCCGCCGCCTCGAACGTCTCTCCACCATCATCGGAGACGTGAAGCGCGCAGGAGAAGCCGGGTGAGTCCAACCGGTTCGCCACCACGATCGACGCCGGGTCGAGTGGGCTCTGGACTACCGTTGGGGAGTTGTGGGCGCTGAAGTCGCCCTCTTTGAACGCGCTCTTGTTGACGGGGAAGTTACCCTCCAGCACCTTTCCCTGCGCGGGCCCCGCGAAGAGCTCGGATGCCAGCACCGCGACGCCGCCGAGCGCGACCGCGATCACAGCTAGGAGCTTCTTCATCTGGACGGCGGGGGAGGCGGCGTCTTCAAGACGCCGCCATCATGCCTTGGCGGTACCTGTGGCGGCGCTCAGGAAAGCAGGTCCACCGACTCCGTGTCGTCTGCTTCGGCCTTGCGACCGCGACGGATCTCGGCGACGAAGAAGCCTGCGAACATCAGGACGAGCCCGATGCCGAACAGAGCCGCCCCCGCCGCGAAGAACGAAAGCGGCTGCGTTCCGCCGGTCGCGACCGGAACCAGGCTGGGAGCCCGAGCTCCCTCTCCCCCGGCAGTGACTCCGTTCCAAGCGGAGCTTCCCGACGGATTGATGCCGCGCGCAACGACGCCGCTACGCGATCCGCCGACAGGGTCGCCGTCGTCGTTCCGTGCGCCCGCCGGTGCGAGAGGTCGTCCCAAACCGGCAGGGTCATCGCGCCTGGCGACCGAGCCCGCGGAACCCGCGCTCTCCTCGGGACTGATGCCGAAGTTGTTGCCGGCGGTTCGGGTTCCTCCGCCGCTCCCGCGGTCGCGTTCCGTCGCCCGCCGCGGCTGCCGCGGCTCCTCGGAGCGAGGCGGCGCGTTGGGCTCCTCGGACGCCGGAGGCTCGTTCGGCTCCTGCGGAGCCGCCGCGCCCTCAATCGTGTACTCGGCCGACGCACGGAACCTCGTACCGCCCTCTGCCCAGTTGTCGTTGGGCCCATTCACGACGATCCAGTAGGAGCCCGGCTCGCCTTCGGGGATCGTGACCGTGAAGTAGAGGAACCCCTCGGCGTTCGCTTGCGCCGTCGCCAGAAGCGGCGCCGACGGCGAGTTCTCGCCCGCCTGGTTCCAACGCACCTCGACCGGCTCGTTCGGCCTTAAGTAGCGGCCGGAGAAGCTGGTCTGGGACCCCGGCGTCCCGCTGTTGTCATCGACGCCGCCCTCGGCGGGGGTGCAGGCCCACGCGAGCCCGGCGGCAACCACGACCACAGAAGAGACCATCAGGGCCACGAACATGAGGCGCGAGCGAGAGATCATCGAGAAGGTCCTCCGGCAGTGGTGGGTCGGGTCTTGTAGAAGGTTCTATTCAATCCCAGCCAACGCCTGCCTTCAAGTCGGAAATTCCCGTTTGACTAGGCTTTCGGTCAGCGGCCAACGAGGATCGGAGCGACGACCGGTGGGACAGTCAGCAGGACGGCTGGCGCGGCCGGCCAGGCTCGCCTTGATGATCGGCCTCCTTGGCGCGTGGTCGGTCGCGGTTCCCTACGTCGGCAACGCGCTCGGGCTCGACGTGAACGTCCCGGCAGACCTAGAGGTGATCGACCACGTCATCCCCGGCCTCATCGCGGCGCTCGCTGCAGCCGCCGCGTACGGCTCGCTCCGCCGCGGAACGGCGGGCTCCAGCCTCGCCTACCTCATCGCCCTAGGGGTGAGCCTGCTGGCTGGGCTCTGGATCACCGCGACCCACATCCCGTTGTTGCTCCAGGCCGCGCGCGGGACCGTCGGATGGCCGCCGGCGCTGTGGCACTCGCTACCCGGGCTCCCGCTCCCGGTGCTTGCGGTCGCTCTGTACACGCTGTCGCCGCCAGAGGCCGCCCAGGCCGCCGCTTCAGACGCCGGCTAGTTCGCGGATCTCCTGACCCTCCAACGTCTCGCGCTCTGCCAGCGCGGCTGCCACTCGATCCAGAGCATCGCGGCGACGGCGAAGCGTGTCATGCGCTCGCTCCATCGCCTCCATTACCAGCTTCGAGACCTCGCCGTCGATCCGTTCGAGCGTCTGCTGCGAGTAAGGAAGGTGCGAGCCGTCGGTGAAGCTGAGCGCCCCGAGCGAGTCGGCCATGCCGAGCTCCACAACCATCTGGCGCGCAAGCTCGGCGACCCTGCGCAGATCGTCGGCGGCCCCGGCGCTTTCGCCAAAGATCGCTTCTTCGGCCGCACGGCCCGCGAGCAGGACCACCATCTGGTCGATCAGGTCCGACCTGGACTGGATCACGCGATCGCGCGCCTCTAAGTGCCACGAGGCTCCTAGAGCACGCCCACGCGGGATGACGGAGACACGGTGCGGGACCCTTCCGCCGGGCACGGTCGCGGCCGCGATCGCGTGGCCGGCCTCGTGGTACGCCACGCGCTTGCGCTCCTCGTCCGAGAGCACCCTCCCCCGCGAGGAGATACCGAGGCTCGCCCGCTCCAGCGCCTCTTCCAGCAAACGCATCGAGATGAACTCGGCACCTCGCCGGGCCGCGAGCAGCCCCGCCTCGTTCACGAGGTTCGCGAGCTCCGCTCCCGAAAGCCCCCGTGTCAGCCCGGCCAGATGTTGGAGGTTCACGTCCGGGGCGGCAGGCACGCCTCGCAAGTGGACGTCGAGGATCGCCTCGCGCGCCGCCCGATCCGGCAGATCGATCATCACGTGGCGGTCGAAGCGTCCTGCCCGGACCAGCGCCGGATCGAGGATGTCGGGGCGGTTCGTGGCCGCGATCACGATCACACCCGTGCGATGGCCGAATCCATCCAACTCGATGAGGATCTGATTCAAGGTCTGCTCTCGCTCGCGGTGGCCGTCGAGTGACGCCCCGCGGCGCGCGCCTATCGCGTCGATCTCGTCGATGAAGATGATCGACGGCGCTAGCGACTTCGCCTGCGCGAAGAGGTCGCGCACCCGCGCGGAGCCCTCGCCCACGAACACCTCGACGAACTCCGTTCCGGCGACGGAGAAGAACGCAGCGTTCGACTCAGTGGCCACTGCACGCGCGAGAAGGGTCTTCCCGCACCCGGGAGGGCCAGCGAGGAGGTACCCGCGCGGAACGCGGGCGCCGAGGCGCTCGAAGCGCTCCGGGTCGCGCAGGTACTCCTTTATCTCGGCGAGCTCCTCGATAGCGTCGTCGACGCCTGCCACGTCGATGAAATGCACGCGCTCTGAATCGAGCTGCGTGCGTCCGATGTTGCGATCGCGCATCGCGAGCCGCCGCTGCCTCTCGGGCGTCTCGAGGATGCGAGTGAGCGCGCCTTCAAGGTCAACCTGCGTAACGCTGTCGCGGCCTCTACGAACGGCCAAGAGGGCGGCTTCGTTCATCACGCTGGCGAGGTCCGCGCCGGTCATCCCGATCGACCTGGCCGCGACCGCAGCGAGGTTCGCTGACGGTGCGAGCTTCTTTCCTCTGGCGTGAAGGCGGAGGATCGCCAGCCGCGCGGATTCGTCCGGCGCCTCGAGGCCGACGCCGCGATCGAACCGGCCGGGTCGTAGCAACGCGGGGTCCAGAACGTCGGGCCGGTTGGTCGCGCCGACGACCACCAAAGCATCGCGGGGTGAAAACCCGTCCATCTCGGCGAGGATCTGGTTGAGAGCTTGTTCCTGCTCCTGGCGCGCGCCTCCGGCGGTCGAGGACGCTCCACCGCGGCGCCGCCCGACCGAGTCCAGCTCGTCGATGAACACGATGGCAGGCGCGTTCTGACGTGCTTGCTTGAAGAGCTCTCGCACCCGAGACGCGCCCACTCCAACGTAGAGCTCCACGAAATCGGAACCCGAGATGGAATAGAAGGCTGCGCCCGCCTGCCCGGCGAGAGCGCGCGCCATCAACGTCTTGCCGCAGCCCGGCGGCCCGTAGAGCAGGACTCCCTTCGGTAACCGGGCTCCCAACTCAAGGAAACGCTCCGGATCCGCGAGGAAGTCCGCAACCTCACGCAGCTCCGCCACCGCGGCGTCTTGACCCGCAACGTCACTGAACCCAACGTCGACCTCGCCCGGCTTTATCTGACGAGCGCCGCTCCGGATCCCGAAGAGCCCGGTTCCGCTGCGGTAGGAGAGGATCAGGTACACGAAGAGGACCACCAGGATCAGTCCTGGGAGCAGGAGCGACGCGAGGGCCGCGACGCGCTTGCCGTTCTGTTGATCCACGGTCGTGGCGACCCGCTCTTCCAACAGCAGATCGACGAGCGGCTGAAGGCTCATCTTCAGATAGGGAGCGTTGTAGGTAGCGACGCTCCCGTCGCGTCGCTCGTAGGTGCCGACGGCGAAGCCGTCCACGTCCAGTAGCTTCGCCGTACGGACGCGGCCGTCTTGTACGGCCGTCACGAACGTGTCGAGCCGCAGCGGATCGCCCGAGACGTGCGGCCGAGACAACTCCAGGACGCCCAGGTAGGCAACGAGGAGCACCACCACCGCGATGAAGGTCCATAGACCGAGACGGCCGCGCGAGCCGCGCGGGGACCGCCGTTTCATGCGATCTCCGCGCGGTCCGCTTGCTCCGCTCGGATACTAGGTGCCGTCGACATCTAGTGAACCGGTCCGCTTTTCATTGTGTAATCATCGCCTAGAACAGCAGGGGATGGGGGCCGGAGCGTGCCCTTTCAAAGTTGAGAGGAGCTCTATCGCATGACAAGCATCCGCAAACGTATGGGTGTTCTCTTCCTGGGCACGGCGATCCCACTCGTTCTCGCGTCGGCTGCCTACGCATGTGCGTCGTTGGCGACGCTTTCCATCAACCCGGAGAAGGGTCGTCCCGGAACCACCGTCGCCGGCACCGGCGCTAACTACTGCTCCGACCCTGCCTGCTCCGACGTCACGATCCACTTCAAGAGCCGCTCGGGACCGGTCCTCGCGACCACGCGCCCCGGTGCTGATCGCCGCATAGCGTTCGAGTTCAAGGTCCCGCGCGCTGCCGCGGGTTGGTACTCGATCGTCGCGGTCCAGAGCAAGGCCGATGGCTCTCCCGTCGCCGGCACGCCGGGTCGTGACTCCTTCAAGATCACCAGGCGGGGCTCCGCCGACAGAGGTGGCGTCGCTCCAGTCTGGTTCTCGAACCAGACTCCGCCTTCCGAGTCCCCGGCTCCTTCGGGACTCGAGCTTCCGGTCTCGACCAGCGCTCTGTTCGCCCTCGCGCTCGCCGGATTCGGCCTCACGTTCGGGCTCGGCGTCTACTGGAAGCTGACGGGCAAGCTCAACGCTCCCGTTTCCGCTTAAGACCTAGTCCATCACTGGAACGGGCGAGCGTCACATAGCTCTCCCGTTCCAGTCGCGTACGGCGTGAAACGAGGAACCCACATCAGACGCAGCAGCGGCGGAAACGCCGTCGCGACCGCACACCGGCGACACAGGGCAAACACAACTTCGGCGGCACACGACAGGGGAATGGGAGGGACGCATTGAAAGATCTGAGACTGAGACTCGTAGTCGCGCTGGCCACTCTCGGCGCACTGACCGTCGCAGCCATGCCGCTAGGGCAAGCGGCGCCGGGCGATGTGCGGGTCGGTAAGAACTACCGCATGCAGACCGATCGGAAGGCTTCACGGGCCAAAGATGCGGTCGGGTTGGCGGTCGATCCCAAGGACACGAAGCACATCGTGTCCGTGAACACGGACTGGGCCGATCAGGAGTGCGAGTTCCACACATCGTTCGACGGGGGCCGGACGTGGAGGGGCGGCGACCTCCAGGCTCCGGAGGGTTTCCCCGAGCAGGCTTGCAGCTCCGTAGGCCACGGCGCCAGCGCGATGGAACAGAGCGTCGAGTTCGGCTCGGGCAACAACGTCTACACGACGTTCGCATCCGCCCCCGACAGAGCTGCCCAATCCGTCCTGGTGGCGAAATCGACCAACGGCGGCAAGACGTTCCAGGAGGGGAGGATCGCCCTTCCCGGTGGGCCCACCACCGCAACAGGCCCGGATTTCCGATTCCCGAAGCTCGTCGTGGACCGCGGGACGAACGGACGAGACACCATCTATCTCTCCGCCTGGGCCACCGGAGGCAACGATCCGGGCCAGACCCCGTTCGACGACGCGGTTCTCACCATCTCGAGAGACGGCGGTGAGACCTGGTCTGAGTTCATAAGGCTGAACGAGAACGAGCGGGCGATCGAAGTGACGCAGCCCGTGCTCGGCCGGAACAACGCGGTCTTCGTCGGATGGCGGCAGTTGGGCAACGAGGCCTTCATCAGGGTGGCGAAGGTCACCAACGGCGGCGCCACCGTCACCCGCGTCAACGCCGTGCCGGTGAAGGGCGCGGTGGACACTCAGAACCAGTACACGCGTTCGAGCTTCCCCCGCCTCGCCTCGGACCCTCGCAACGGCAACCTTTACCTCGTGTACAACCAGGGCCCCTTCAACGGGAGCTATCCCGGACAGACCGCGGACCACTTCATCCACCAGGACCTGGACGTGCTCTTCATCCGGTCCACCGATGACGGTGCCACCTGGTCGGAGCCGAAGCTGATCAACGAGACCGAGATCCCGAACGTGCGACTGACGCAGACACGTCATCCGAACATCACGGTCGCTCCCAACGGCAGGATCGACATCGTGTGGCAGGACCGACGTCACTCGTACCGTATGGAGACGTGCTCGAACACGCACAGTCCTCCCGCCGGCAGCGCACCTTGCTTCGAAGCGCGTCTCGGCGACACGTACTACAGCTCGTCCACGGACAACGGGCAGACGTTCTCGAAGAACCGGCGCGTCACCGACCGCTCGATGAACAACGATGTCGGGCTCGACTATCGCTTCGGCACCTACTGGGACTTCGGACCCTGGGCGGAGCCGCTCGGCAACAACAAGATCCTGTTCGCGTGGATGGAGGCCCGGCTCGGCAACGTCGACAACGACGCTCAAGACATCTTCTTGGCGAAGATGGACCTGTCGCCGCGCGGCGCTCCGCCGGCTCAACGCCCGCTGTCGCCGAAGCCGGTGGGGATGTCGGTGTCGCTTTCGAAGTTCGTCTACCCCGGTGGTTCGGAGGCCACGCTTGCGTCGACGTTCGCCACGCGAAGGTGGAGCCGGGTGGTCATCGCGAATAAGCGCGACGTCCCATCGATCCTGGCTGGAGGAGTTCTCGGCAGGGCCTACCTCGGGCCGGTGCTCCTGTCGGGCAAGGACGGCCTTCCGGCCGCCGTGAAGGCAGAGGTGCGTAGGCTCGACCCGCTGGGCGCCTACGTGGTCGGTGGCGCCAACAAGCTGTCGCAAGGTGTCGTGAACGACCTCCAGGCCGCGGGCGTCGCTGCGGAAGAGATCGAGCGCATCGAAGGCGCGGAGCCGGCCGAGACGGCCGCAGCGATCGCCCAGGAGCTGGACCGCCGAGGAGACCTCGACAGAACCACGAGAACCCCGGCATTCGACGCGGCGATCATCGTGAACCCCGCTCGTCCCGACGCCGTGTCGGCGTCCGTTCTCGCGGCGAACCGGCGCCTGCCGATCCTGTTCACCAACCAGGATGCCGTGCCGCAAGCGACGAAGGATGCGCTGGCCGCGCTCAACATCGACAAGACGCTGGTCATCGGTGGTAGCAACTCCGTCAGCGGGGCGGCGCTGGGCGAGCTTCCGAACCCGGAGAGGCTGGGGTCGAACAAGCTCTATGCGACCTCACGTCAGGTCGTCGAAGAGTCGGTCCAGAGAGGCCTTCCCACCAACATCGTGTACGTGGCGGACGGGAAGCGACGCTTCGAGGGCGCGCTCTACGGCGCTACGGCAGGACGAGCAGGAGGGCTTTTGCTCCTGGCTCCGGGGGCGAGGCGGGACGCGGCTCTAAAGACGCTCGGCTCACTCGGGCTGACGGGTGGGGTCGACCGCCTGATCATGCGCCGAAGCTAGGGACCGCCACCGCCTCGCCGGGCGGTATGCAGTACCGATGAGAAAGATCGCACTGGGCCCCCTCGTGAGGGGGCCCAGTCACATCCGCTTCCGCTACCGGTCGCAGAGAGGGCGGCTGGCCGCCTGTCTGCTGATACTTCTATCCGCATGCTCGGGTGGGGAACCTCCCGGGCGCCCGGCGGTCGCAGCCGTATCCGACGTCGGCGGGTCGCCTTTCAGGGATTGCCTCGCGGATCGACCTATCCCGCGGTTCGCCAACGACAGCGGCGAGGTCGAGCCCACCATCGCGGTCGACCCGAACGACGCGGAACGCATCGCGGTCGCGTGGCAGCAGGACCGTTGGTTCGACGGAGCCTCCAGGGGGATCGTCGTCGCCGTGACCGCAGACGGGGGCAGC
>JADDQX010000047.1:0-10585 GCA_016781115.1 Actinomycetota bacterium
AGGCGGAAGCTCCTGTCGGTGGGCCGGCGACGGTTCGTGCCATAGCTGCACGAGGCCGAGGCGGGCTCGCCGATAGCGCCGAACCGGATGAGACCGGTCCTCGGCTCGAACGACTGGGCGATCTTGCCCAAGCCGGTGGGGAGGTGCTGGAAGATCTGCGACAGGTCGTCGGCGTGCTCGGCCTGAAGATCGTTTAGCTCCGCGAACTGCGGAAGGAACCGGTCCACGTTCTGGTCGTAGGTCTGCAACAAGCTGACGACTTCCTCGGACGTGAGGTTCGTGTTGGTCATCAGGCGCTTGAGCGCGTCGCGGTCCTGAGACAGCTCTTCACTCACCTCGACCAGCCCCTCGATCGCCCGCGCGAAGTCACCTCGCGACGCAACGAAGGCTTCACCGACTTTGCTTCCGTTCCTAAGGAGCCCTTGCACCTCCGGTGCCCGCTCTGCGAACAGCTCCGCCAGATCGGCGCTCGATTCGATGATGGTCGCGATGTCGGGGCCGTGTCCCGTGAGCCCGACGCCCAGAGCATCCACCGCCCCCTTCAGGGCCTCGGGGGGAACGCCGCGCAGCACGGCCTCCAAGGTGCTCAGGAGCTCCTGGGTGCTGACCGGGATCGTGTTCTGCTCCTTGGGGATCTCGTCGCCGTGCTCCAGGAACGGCGCACCGTCCGCGGCGGGAAGCAGGTCGACGAACTGCTCGCCGACCGCGCTCTTGAACATCACGCGCGCCTCGATGTCTTCTTTGGGGATCTGGTCGTAGGTCTTCTCGATCGCCAGCTCGATCTTCACGCCCTCTTCGACCACCTCCATAGTTCCCACTCGCCCGACGGTGATCCCGCGGTAGGTGACCTCCTGGTTCGTGAACACACCGCCCGCGTCCGGGAAGATCGCGTACACCGAGTAGCGCGGCTGCAACACCGAGAGCACCTGCGTCGCCATGGCGTACACGAGGCCCAAGGAGATCACGAGGAAGGCCACGAGATTGACCTTGATCCTCCAACCGATCACGAGGTGCTCCTGAGGGGCTGGCGGAGGATGTACTCGAGGTCGCTGCCGGCGGGATCGTAGGAGGACTCGGACGCCGCGCCGTCTTCATCCTGATCGGCGGCGCGATCGGGATCGTCGTTCTGCTCGGAGTTCTCGCAGGTCGTTCCCGGGCCGTAGTAGCCAGGTGGCGCCTGGCAGATGTCCAACTGCACGTAATCGCCCGGAGCGGTCTCCGGGAACCACTCCGAGAAGGTCGCCAGCGTCTGCAAGGTCGCGCGCACGTTCGCGCTGTTCTCGACCGCGGTGGAAAGAACCGGGCGCAGATCGCGGAACTGCCGATCCAGTCCCTCCTCGGTCTGTTCCAGCAAGCGCACGCTGATGCTCGTGAAGTCCTCCAAAGCCAGAAGCAGCCTGCGGAGACCCTCCTTCTGACGATTGAGCACCTGCGACGACTGGGCGAAGGAGGCGAGGAACTGCTCCAAGACCTGCGAGTCGCCGAGGATCGTCTGTGCGACGGAGTCGAGGTTGTCGACCGAGGTTGCGATCTGTTCCTTGCGCCCTGCGAGCGTCCCGGTGAAGTCGTGGAGTCGCGACAAGACCTCTCGGAGCTCGTCCGCGTTGTCGCGCAAGATGTTCGCCTGCGCGCTGGTGAACCTGTTGATCTGCTCGAGGTTCCCGGCCCCCAACACCCCGGCGAGCTTCGCGAAGACGTCCTCGAGCTCGCTCGCTTTCCCGGTTTGGTCGACGCCCACAAGCGCTCCGTCTTCGAGATACGGGGGGCCTGCGGACTGCGCCTGGATGTCGACGAACTTCTCGCCCAGGAGTGAGGTGGTGCGCACGACGAGGCGCGCATCCGCCGGGATCCTCTCTTCTTCGTTCACACACATCGTGACCCGCGCGTTCCAACCATCGAGCTCGATCTTCTGAACGGTTCCCACCTCTACATCGGAGGACTGCACGTTCGCGTTCTCGACCAGATCGCCCACCTGCTCGAAGTCCGCGATGATCTCGGTCCCGTCGCACGCGCTCGCGAAACCGAGCACCGCACACGACGACATCAGCGTCGCCATCGCGGCCAGCAGTGCGATCCGTCGGATCATGACGGCGCTCCCACGTAGGTGAGGAATCCGCCGAGCCAGGAACCGAAGCGCGACCACGCCGAGGGCTCGTTCGGGTCCGGCACCGGGGTGGATGCGGCGTTCCCCGTCAGGTCACCCAGGTCCTCTGCCGGATCGCCGATCGCGGGGTCGGCGCCGATGTCCTTCAGCCGATCCAGCAGACCCTCCTGTTGGATCGCGTCCCCGAGCTTCTTGCATTTCTTCTTGAGCTTGCGCAGTCGCTTCTCGAGCGGGTCCAGGATCTCTTTGGACACCTCCGGCGGGAGCCCGACCTCTTCGATGCGGATCAGCTGACGACGCACGCGACGCACGCCCTTGTCGCAGTCGAGCTTGCCGAGGAGCGGAAGCGCCGTGTCGGCCGGCAGCTCCGGCGCCGCGGCGGTCTTGGAACCCGGTGGCTCGCCCGTCTCTTCCCTGCAGAGCTCCTGCAGCGCGTCCTTGATCGGGGAGTCCGGAAGGGGCTTGAGGAGCTCGCACTGGAGCCTGGCGCTGGCGTTGTCGCGCACGTCGATGTTCTGGTGGTTGGGGTTGAAGGCTTTGGCGGCCCCCTCGCCGAACACCGGCAGCCACACGAGCGACTCTTCCACCGAGGTCCGGTTCTTCACGATCGTGGTCACCACCCGCGCCGCCAGCCCCAGGTCTTTGCCGAGCCGATCCCCGTGCTGCTCGACCAGGCTTCCGACCTCGCCCGTGAGGTTCGCGAGGTTCACGAGCGTCCCCTCGAGGTCGTCGCGGCTCTCCGCCAGCGCCGTCATCACCAGCGCGAAGTTCCGGTTGAGGCTGCCGAAGGTGTTGGCGCGCGTTGCCAGCTGCCCGAAGAGGTCGTCCAGGTTCGTCAGCAGCCCCGAGATGTCTTCCTGCGCGTCCGCGAGTGTGGAGGTGAGCTCGGAGCCGGTGATCAACGTGCCCTTCAGGTCCTCTTCCCTATCCCGCAGCGTCTCGTTCAGTTGGACGATGAGCTCCCCGAGAGCACCCGGCTCGCCCGATCTGCCCGGCTCGATCGCGTCCAGGAGCTTCTTCAGCTGCTTGAAGACGTCATCGAGCTCGGCCGGGATGAACGTGTTCTCGACCGGGATCTCGGCGCCGTCCTCGAGGGCCGGGCCACCTTCGTAGACCGGCGCGAGCTGGATGTAGCGGTCCGAGATCACCGAGATCGGAACGATCTGCGCGATCGCATCCGCCGGCACCTTGTAGCGCTCGTTGATGTTCATCACTACCTTCACCTGGCTCCCGATGGGCTCCACCGACTCGACCGTCCCGACCGGCACTCCCAGGATGTCGACGTCGGACTTCTCGAAGAGACCGATCGCCTTCGTGAAGTACGCGGTGACCTGATAGGTCTCTTTGTCCGCGCTGATGCGGTCGTAGCCGAGGTAGCCGCCTCCGAGAACCAAGAGGGCGGCTACGGCCAGCGCCAGGGGGCGGATGAGGCGCGACATATCGGTCACGGCCCCTCCTCCTCGTCGTTCTCGCACGTCTGTGTGAGAACGAAGGCGCACGAGTAGATGTCGCCGAAGCGGCCCTGGGTGAAGATCGAGCCGAAGTAACGCGCGGACGGGCCCGCGTACTCGAAGGCCACATCTAGGTGCTCCACGTTTCGCTCCAACACCACCAGCGCGTCGTGCAGGTCGCTGAGGATGTCATCGAGGTTGCCTCGGTTCTCCCGCAGCACCGCCGTGACCGTTCCGGCCATCTGCTTCGTAGCGATCAACAGCGACTGGATCTCCTCGCGCTCGCGCGCCAGCGAACCCAGCACGTCGTTGGACGCATCGATGAGGCGGACGAGCTCGTCGCCTTCGTCGGCCAAGAGCGCCGTGAGCTCCTTGGAACCGGAGAGCAATGACCGGAGCTCCTCGTCCTTCTCGTTGAGGCCCGTCCCGAGCTCGTTCAGCCCTTCCAGCGCGATGCCGACCTCGTCTTCCGCCTCCTTGGTGAGCTTCGTCAGCTGGCGCAGCGCGGCGTTCAGGGCGTTGCCGTCGAGCTCCTCCAGCACGCCCGTTCCCTGGTTCGCGGCTTGATAGATCTCGTAAGGGACCGTCGTGCGATCCATGGGGATCACGTCGCCGGCCGCGAGGAACGGCTCCCCGCCGCTCTTCGCCTCGAGGTCGATGAACTTCGTCCCGAGCAGCGTCGCGAGCTTGATGTTGGCGTAGGAGTCCTGCGGGATCTCGGTGCCGTTCTCGATCTCCATCGTCACGAGGACCCGGTCGCCGGCGAGCTCGATCTCCTCTACCGTCCCGACCTTCACTCCGGCGACGCGCACCTGGTTCTCCGCTTGGAGACCCGCCGCGTCCTTGAACTCGGCCTTCAGCTCGTAAGCCTGCTTCAGGGCCGGGATGCGGTCGATGTAGAAGGCGAAGGTGGTTGCGGCCGCGATCGCGACGATCGAGATGATGCCGACGATGGCGGGGGAGCGCTCGCGGAAGTTCTTGACGCTCATCGCCGACACTCCAGGCGATCGGGCAGGTTGATGCCGGTGAAAGCGCCCTCTTCGGGACAGAAGTTGACGAGGTAGAGGTTGTACCACTTGCCGTAACCCTGGGAGCGGGCCGTCGAGAGCAAGACCTCTTTGAGGTTCTTCGCGATCCGATCGAGAGGACCCAGGTTCTCGTTGACGATCTGGAGGAGCGTTGCGAGGTCGCTGAGGTCCTCCTCGATGTTGATCCGGTTGCGCTCGATCAGGCCACCGAACTTGTTCGAAGCCACGGTTAGGTCCTCGATGGTCTCCTCGAGCAGCGGCGTCAGCTCCACCAGAGACTCCATGAACTTGGTGAACTCGCTGAGGCTGGTACGGAGGTTGCTCTCTTGCCCATTCAGGATCGCGGTGACCTTGTCCAGGTCCTCGACCAGACGGGCGAGACGCTGATCCCTGTCCGCGAGCGTCTTGGTGAGCTCACCGACGTTGCCGAGGATGCCGGCAAGGTCACCCTCGCGGCCCTTGAACACCTTGAGGATCGCGCGCGAGACGGTGTTGATCTCTTCGGGGTTGGTCGACTGGATCAGAGGCCGGAGGTTGTTGAACACGACGGAGAGGTCGAGCGCCGGACGGGTGTTCTCGATGGGGATCGTCCCGCCCTCCGCCAGCATCGTGGACGAGGGTTCTTTGGGTTGCAGGATGTTGATCACGCGCTGGCCCAAGAGGTTCAGGAACTTGATGTCCGCGATGGCGTTCTCGGGGACCTCGACGTCGCCCTCGATCTCCATCTCGACCACCGCTTGGCCCTCTTCGACGCTGAAGTCGACGACCTTGCCGATCTCGACGCCGGCGATCTTCACGGGGTCACCGTTCAGGATCCCGGTGGCATCGGTGAACTCGGCGTTGACGAGGTAGCTGTCGTCGAAGGGGGAGAGTTTCCCGATCACCGACGCGAGCCAGAACGTGACGATGATCGTGAAGATCGTGAAGATCCCGAGCTTCAGTCCGGTGGATCTCACCGTGTGGCCTCCCGGGTGGGCGCGAACAGAACGCCCTCGAGGTCGCCCGGCGCGCGCTTATCCGGTTCCGGCCCCTCGCCCTCTTCGTAGAAGCCTCGGCTCTCCGTCAGGAGGTTGTGGACCCGCCAACAACGCCCGGGCACCCGGTCGCCCACGTTCTTTCCCGGTTCGTCCGTCGCCTGGCGATACCGACAGGTGTGATCGAGGTTGCGGATCCACGCGGAATTGAACCTCGGCAGGACGTTGAGAAGGCGGTCCAGGTCCTCGGAGCGAGCCGCGAGCACGCCGATCACGGTTGCTCCGCGGTCGACGATCCGAGTGAAGTCGACGAAGTGGGTGTCGAAGAGGTTCGAAAGCTCGCCCAGGAGGCGCGGCGCCTTCTCGAAGGTCTCCTCGATCAGAGCCTCGTTCTCGACCGTGAACCGGTTTACGTCGTCGAGGTTGTCGAGCGCTTCCAGCAGGTCGTCGTCGACATCTGCAAGGACGTCTGACGAGCTCGCTAGAGCGTCGATACCGGACTCCAGCCGCTCCTTGTTCTCGTTGAACGGCTCGAGCGCGCGGATGCCCTCGTTGATCCCGCGGATCGCGGCGTCTTCGTGTCCGACGAACCCGCTGGCGAGCGCTTCCAGCGCTCCGGCAAGGTGCTCGGGGTCGATGGCGTCCAGCAGTGGCAGCGCCACGTTCAGGATCGTCTCTACCTCGAGTGGGTCGATCGTCCGGTCCTTCGGGATCTCGTCGCCGGTCGCGATCCGCGCGGCCGCTGGGTCATCCGGGAACAGCAGCTCCACCCATTTCTCTCCGAAGACGGTCTTTGCCCGCACCTGCGCGCCGACGTTCTCCGGGATCTGATTGACCTGGTTCGGGTTCAGGTCGAGGGTCACGTTGCAGTCGCCGTCGATCAGGCGGATAGCGGCGATCTTGCCGACGAGGACGCCGCGCAGCTTCACGTCGCCGCCCTCGCGGAGACCCTGGCCGCAGTTCTCGAACGTGGCCGTGGCTGCGACGACGTCGCCCTTGACCGCGCCGGTGAGGACCATCCCCGTGAGCGCGACCATTCCCACTCCCGCACCGAGAGCGATGACACCTATGAGCACATGCCGCAGTCTTTTGATCCTCGTACCTCCGAGCAGCCCTAACCAGCGATGCGGACGGTGTCCGTTACCCCCCACATGAAGGCGGACATCATCAGGTTCAAGAGGTTCACGACGACGATGGACGCCCGGATCGCCTTGCCCACGGCGATGCCCACTCCGGCCGGTCCGCCCGTCGCGTTGAACCCGTAGTAGCAGTGGATCAGAGCGACCGCGATAGCGAACACGACCGCCTTGATCAACGAATAGAAGACATCGATAGCTGGAAGGAACAACGCGAAGTAGTGGGCATAGGTTCCGGCCGACAGCCCCAGAAGCTTGACCACTACCAGCTCGGTCGCGATGTAAGACGCGAACAGCGAGATCAGATACAGAGGCGTGATCGCGACGAGGGCCGCGATGATCCGCGTAGAGATCAGATACGGCACGGGCTTGACCGCCATCGTCTCCAACGCGTCGATCTCTTCGTTGACCCGCATGGCGCCGAGCTCCGCGGTGAAGCCGGCCCCGACCTGGGCAGCGAGCGTGACCCCCGCGATGAGAGGCGTGATCTCTCGGGTGTTGGCGAACGCGGACACGAAGCCGGTGAATGCCTCGGCTCCGATCAGCTGTAGCCCCTTGAAGCCCTCGAGCCCGACCTGGGTGCCGGTGAAGAACGCCATGAAGAAGATGACGCCTGCGGTGCCCGCGCCGACGATCAGAGCGCCGGCACCCAGCGTGATCTCGGATATCAGCCGGGCCACCTCGCCGCTGTGGCGGACCGCCGGGATGACATCGAACAGAGACTTCGCCATGAAGCTGAGCTGTTCGCCGATGTTCGCGAGGCTGTCGACGCCGCGCGACGCGACGCGCCCGGGGGCGCCGAAGGTTCTGCGGAGCGTTGCCTGTGCCATCGAGCGCCTAACCGAACTTCTGGGGGACGATGGCGAAGTACAACGCCGTGAGGACGAAGTTCACGAAGAAGATGAGCATGAAGGTGACGACCACCGCGCGGTTCACCGCGTCCCCTACACCCTTGGGTCCGCCCTTCGCGTAGAAGCCGAAGTAGCAGGCAACCATGGCCGCTATCAACCCGAAGATGCCAGCTTTCCCGATGGCGACGATGAGGTCCGCGGTTTGAGCGAGCAGCGAGAACGAGGCGAGATACGCGCCCGGCGTACCTCCTTGGATCACGACGTTGAAGAAGTAGCCGCCCGCGATGCCGGCGACGGAGACGAAGCCGTCTAGGAGCATCGCCACGAACACGGCAGCCCAGATCCGGGGGACGACGAGCGTCTTGATCGGATTGACCGCGAGCACCTCCATGGCGCTGATCTCATCGCGGATCTTGCGGCTGCCGATGTCGGCGCACATCGCGGAGCCGCCTGCGCCCGAGATCAGCAGCGCGGCGACGATCGGCGCCGCCTCGCGCACCACCGCCAGAACCATCGCGGCCCCCGTCTGGGACTCCGCCCCCAGCTGACGGGCTACGTTTCCGACCTGTAGCGCGATCGTCGCCCCGAAGGCGATCGAGACGAGCACCGCGGGGAACATCGACACGCTGGCGATGAACCAGGACTGCCTGATGAAGTCGCGCCACGGAACGGGCCGTCGCGGCATGAGCCGGAAGGCCTCGAGGGTGATGGCGAACATGTTGCCGGTCTCGACGACGAGCGTCCGGGCTGCTCCGGCCATTAGAGGCTCTTCCTCCTCGGGGCGGACCCGTAGGAGGTTTTCGCCCGCTGCGTCTCGAAGTCGGCGTCTTCGTCCTCGCGGTCGCGGATCTCGGTCTCGCCGTCACCACGAGCGCCGGCGTCCCGCTCCATCTCCTCGGTCTCCTCGGCGGTCATCCCGCGGCTGCTCTTCACCTCAGAAGGGCTGCGGGTGGCATCGCCCGTCTTGGTCGAGTCCTTCTCCTCGGACATCCCGATCGGACCTTCGGTGTCGCCTGACAGGAACTGACGAACGACGGGGATGTCGGAGGTGAACATCTCGCGGGCGGGGCCGAACTTCACGAGGTTCCTGCGGTAGAGCATCCCGATGAAGTCCGCGACCTGCTTCGCCGTGGCGATGTCGTGGGTGACCACGATGAAGGTCGCGCCCAGCTGCTTGTTCAGGTCCATGGTGAGCACGTTCAAGAAGGCGGTTCGTACGGGATCGAGGCCCGAGTCGGGCTCGTCGAACAGGACGATCTGTGGGTCGAGGACGAGAGCCCGGGCGAGTCCCGCCCGCTTCTTCATCCCGCCGGAGATCTCACCGGGAAGCTTCTTCTCGGCCCCCGTGAGGCCGACCATCGAGAGCTTCTCCTCGACGATCGACTTCACCTCGCTCTCTCTCTTCTTTGTGTGCTGGCGCAGAGGGAAGGCGACGTTGTCGAAGATGTTCATCGACCCGAACAGCGCGCCGTCCTGGAACAGGACACCGAATTTGCGCCGGACCTCGTAGAGCTCTTTCTCGTTCAGTGCGGGGACGTTCTTGTTGCCGATCCAGATCTCCCCGCGGTCGGGCTTCAGGAGGCCGACCAGGTGCTTGAGGAACACGCTCTTGCCGGTCCCTGAGGGGCCCAGCATCAGGGTGATCTTCCCCTGCGGGATGTCGCAGGTGATGTCCTCGAGAACGGTTTGAGGGCCGAACGACTTCGTCAGGCCTTTGATACTGATCTCTACTTCAGGCATCCATCCCCCACCCAAGGTTCTTCGGGTAAGACCTCCCCCAGACACACGAGGTCTTGTGGACGGGAAGCGTACTCCTCCCGGTGGGCGTAATCGTTCGCCGCACCAGGGTGTGTCTCCTTCTACTTGCCTTGGTGGGCGCCGCTATAGTGCCGCGCGATGGACTTCCGCGACACACCCGAAGAGGCCGCGTTCCGCGGCGAGCTCAGAGCGTGGTTCGAGTCGAACCTGCCGGAGGGCTGGAAGGATCGGGGGCCAGCCCGCGGGCGAACCGAGGAAGAGATCTCGCGCGAGTGGTCGAAGCGTCTGTACGACGCCGGCTACGCGGGCCTCACCTGGCCGAAGGAGTACGGCGGGGCGGGCGCGCCCTACACCCACCAAGCCATCTTCCTCGAGGAGAGCGCACGAGCGGAGACGCCGGAGCACATCGGCGTCATCGGCCTCGGCATGGCGGGGCCGACGATCATCGCCCACGGCACCGACGAGCAGAAGAGCGCCCACCTCGGAAAGATCCTCTCGGGGGAAGAGGTGTGGTGCCAGGGCTTCTCGGAGCCGGGGTCCGGCTCTGACCTTGCCTCGCTGAGGACGAGGGCGGAGACGGACGGCGACGACTACATCGTCAACGGCCAGAAGGTGTGGTCGAGCTTCGCTCACATCGCCGACTACTGCATCTTGCTCGTCCGCACCGATGCTCAGGCGGTGAAGCACCGCGGCATCACCTATCTGCTGGTCGACATGCATTCACCCGGGGTGGACGTGAGGCCCCTGAAGCAGATCACCGGCGACCCCGAGTTCAACGAGATCTTCTTCTCCGACGTGCGGGTGCCCAGGAAGAACATCCTCGGCAAAGAGAACGAGGGCTGGAACGTGGCGATGACGACGCTGCTGCACGAGCGCGGCACCCTGGGCTTCGCGCTCACCGCGCGGCTCGAGGTGCTGATGCGCAAGCTGATAGCGCTGGCGAGAGAGACCATGAGCAACGGGTCGACCGCGGCGGAGGATCCGTTGCTCCGCGACCGGCTCGCGCGCCAGTGGGTCGAGCTCCAGGCTCTGAAGTTCACGAACTACCGCGCGCTGACCTCGTTGGTGAAGACGGGCATCCCCGGCCCCGAGGGGTCGATCGCGAAGCTGCATTGGTCGGAGTCCAACCAGCGACTGACCAAGCTCGCTCTCGAGGTGATGGGGCCCTCCGCGCAGCTCGACGGCGACGAGGGTGTGTGGGAGGGCTTCTGGCAGTACCAGCAGCTGAGAAGCCGCGGCAACACGATCGAGGCCGGCACCTCCGAGATCTTGCGCAACATCAT
>JADDQX010000047.1:10602-11301 GCA_016781115.1 Actinomycetota bacterium
GCCTCCCCCGGAGCCGCTGACATGCCCCCGTTCTCTCTGCACAGCGGCCCTTCCGAGCGTGTCCGTCCGGTACAGAAAGGTCTGTGAGTGGATTTCGCGTTCTCTGAGGAACAGCAGATGCTGCGGGATTCGGCCCGCGGCCTCCTTGGGTCGAGGTTCGCCCCCGAGCGCGTCGCGGGGCTCGCCGAGTCACCAGAGGGATGGGACCGGTCGTCGTGGACCGAGATGGCCGAGCTCGGATGGGTCGGATTGTCGGTGCCCGAAGATCGAGGCGGGGCGGGTTTCGGCTTCATCGAGGAGGCGGTGCTCTTCGAGGAGCTGGGCCGCGCTCTGTATCCGGGGCCCTATCTCTCCACCGTCGCTCTCGCTCTTCCTGCTCTAGGTGGGACCGACACGCTCGAGCGGGTACTGAGCGGTGAGGCGACGGCCACCTTCGCGTGGGCGGAGCCGTCCGGCCCCCACCGAGCCGACGACCTCTCGTCGCTGTCGACGAAGGCCTCCGGCTCCAACGGCAGCTGGACACTCGCGGGGGAGAAGGCCCTCGTGCCCGACCTGACGGCTGCCGACGTAGCCGTTGTTGCCGCCGCGGCCCCCGAGGGAACCGCGCTGTTCGTCGTGGAGCTGGCGGAGGCGGACGTGCAGCCGGTCTCGACGATGGATGCGACGCGGCGCCTGGGCCGGCTGGTTCTCAACGACGTC
>JADDQX010000047.1:11315-11386 GCA_016781115.1 Actinomycetota bacterium
GGTGGGACCCGGCGAGGCGCCGGCGCTGCTGGAACGCATCCGCCTCCGCGCGCTGGCCGCGGTGGCGCTGG
>JADDQX010000047.1:11468-14148 GCA_016781115.1 Actinomycetota bacterium
CGCCTACCAAGCCGTCGCGCATCAGGTGGCCGACATCTATATGGAGACGGAGCTCGCGCGTTCGCTGGCCTACTGGGCGGCGTGGTGCGTCGCAGAGTCCGATCCGCAGGCGCCGGTCGCGGCGGCCGCGGCGAAGTCGGCTGCCGCTGAGGCCGCGGTCCGCGCCTGCGAGCGCTCGATCCAGGTACACGGCGGGATCGGATTCACCTGGGAGCACGTGCTTCACCGCTACTACAAGCGAGCGCAGTGGATCGACTCGTTCGAGGGCTTCGGGAGCCACCACCGCAAGACGATCGCCTCGTCGATCCTCGGCTAATACCCGCGGCCCCCGCTCCGCGCACCCTTATCTCCGCCCGGCCCCGCTCCGCGCGCCGTATGTCCGGGATCCCGGGATATACGCCGAACAGAGCCATGGGGACCTATCCTGGTCGGCGTGAGCAGCGCCGTTCGCAGATCCATCGAAGGGCTGCCCGAGCGTTTCCGCGGCTCGGCTATCAGCGCTCGTTACCGCCTCAACATCGACGACGACTCCTGCGACGTCGTCGTGGCGCCGGACTCGTGCCACATCGAGGCGGCGTGGGCCGCCCCCGACGTCGAGATCTGCACCGACGCGAGAACCTGGCGAGCGATGGACGGCGGCCGCCTCTCGGGGATCGAGGCCTTCGCGCAGCGCAAGCTGGTCGTCCGCGGCAGCATCGAGAGATCCCTTCACTTCGAGACCTCCTTCCACAGGCCTCGCGCCGGTGGCCTCGAGTACTCCCTCGGTCAGACCGCGATCGGCCGCTGCCGCATCTCGCATCTGCAGGCGGGTGACCCGGGGGCCCAGCCGCTGCTGCTGATCCACGGCCTGGGCGCCACCAAGGCGTCGTGGCTGACGATCGTGCCCGACCTGGCCCGGCACTACCGGGTCATCGTCGTCGATCTGCCCGGCTTCGGCGCGTCTTCGAAGCCCAACGGCAGCTACACCGCCCGCTGGTTCGCCGACAAGATGTTCGACCTCCTCGACGAGCTCGGGGTCCGCCGCACGCTGGTCGTGGGCAACTCCATGGGTGGCCGCATCGCTATGGAGATGGCGATGCTGAGGCCGGAGCGCGTAGAGCGGATCGCCTGTCTCTGTCCTGCAGCGGCGTTCTCGCACAGGCCGGCCCTCGCTCTCGTTCGTCTCCTCCGGCCCGAGCTCAGCATCGCGGCCCCGCGCTTGCCGCGTTCTCAGGTCTTGGCGGGGCTCAAGCAATTGTTCGCGCGGCCCTCTCGCTTGCACGAGAGCTGGTTCGAGGCCGCGGTGGACGACTTCCTGTCGGTATGGCGGAGCCCCCTGGCGCGGGTCGCATTCTTCCGCTCGCTGCGCAACATCTACCTCGACGAGCCGCTGGGCGACACGGGGTTCTGGCGGCGGCTGTCGAAGATGGAAACGCCGGCCCTCTATATCTATGGCAAGCGGGACACCTTGATCACGCACCATTTCTCGCACAAGGTCAGCAGCGCGCTCCCGCATGCAGAGGTGAAGGTCTGGTCGGACTGCGGCCACGTCCCCCAGATCGAGTTCCCGCGGCGCACGGCGGACGCGATGCTCGGGTTTTTCGGAGCAGCGGCTTCCGAGGAGCCCGCCCGGCGGAGCGCCTCGGGCTAGAGATCTAGGGGAGGCCCAGCTGGCGCGCGATGACGCGCAGATGGATCTCCTGTGTCCCCTCCACGATCGCGAAGTAGCGGGCGTCGCGGTACTGCCGCTCGATCGGGTACTCGCGCATGTATCCGTAGCCTCCGAAGACTCGGATCGCGCGATCGGTGACGTCCAGCGCCGCTTCGCCCGCGAGGTACTTCGCAACCGACGTCTCCTGCACGGGGTTCTTTCCTTCGTCGAACATCACCGCCGCTCGATACACCGCGAGGCGCGCCGCGTCGATCTGCGCATGTGATCGCGCGAGTGGGAAGGAGATCCCCTGGTAGCTCCCGATCGGGCTCCCGAAGGCGCTGCGGTCGCCGGCGTAGGCCACCGCGGAATCGAGAGCGGCCTGTGCCACGCCGAGGGCGCCTCCCGATACGACGACGCGGCCGATGTTGAGCGTTTTCATCACGCGCTTGAAGGCTCCTCGGTCACCTCCTAGGCACGCGTCTTCTGGAACGAAGACGTCTTGGAGGACCACCTCCGCGATCTCGGACGAGAGGTTCCCCATCTTCTTGATCCGGTTGATCTCGACGCCGGTCGAGGAGGTGTCGACCACGAAGAGCGCCATCCCCTCGATGCCCGCGGCGGGATCCGTGTAGGCCACCACGATCACGTAGTCCGCTATCGGGGCGTTCGTGATGAAGGTCTTGGTGCCGTTGAGGATCCAGCCGCCGTCGCCCTGAACCGCTTTCGTCTGGATCCCGCGCACGTCCGAACCTGCGTTCGGCTCGGTAAGGCCGAAGGCGCTCACCTTCTCGCCCTTGAGCACGGGGATGAGGTACGTCCGCTTCTGCTCCTCGCTCCCGAACGCGTAGATCGGATAGGTGCCGAGGTGCGACGACACCGACAGCGCCGCTGCGAGGCCGGAACACACGTAGCCCATCTCCTCGCGCAGGATCACCTCGGCGAGACAGGTCGCGTTCGAGCCGCCGAGCTCTTCGGGATATCTGATCCCAAGGAACCCCGCCTCGCCGGCCGCGCGGAACAGCTCGAGAGGCGTCCGCTCCGTGCGCT
>JADDQX010000048.1:0-2227 GCA_016781115.1 Actinomycetota bacterium
CGAGGCGTCGCGCCTCGATCGCCTCCAACACCGTCGACATCCCCACCAGGTCCGCGCCCATGCGGCGCAGCATCCTGATCTCGGCCGGCGTCTCGTAGACGGGGCCAAGCAATCCTGCGTAAACAGCTTCTCGCAGAGTCGGATCGGCCGAACGGGCGAGAGCGCGCAGATCGGAGTCATAGACGTCGCTGAGGTCGAGGAAGCGAGTGGCTGCATCCTCGTGGCCCACGAGCGGGTTCGTTCCGGTGAGGTTCAGGTGATCCGAGATCACCGCGATCGATCCCGGCTCGAGATCTGGATCTATCCCGCCCGAGGCGTTGGTCAGGACGACGACCTCGCAGCCGGCCTCTTGGGCGAGACCTATCGGCCGGACCACCGCAGCCACGCCGTGGCCTTCGTAGAGATGCAGGCGTCCAGCGAAGACGAGAGTGGAGACGCCTTCGACCCGGCCGGCGTAGAGAGCTCCTTCGTGACTTCCGGCGGTCGGCACAGCCAGACCCTCCAGCTGTGAGTATGGGGTGGGAGCCTCCGGGATCAACCCCCGGGCGACCTCGCTGAGGCCGGATCCCAACACCACCGCGACGCGAGAAGAAGGAAGCCTCATTCGGCGATCCTCTCGATGACCAGCGGCTTCGCTGCGGGAGGCTCTGGCGCGATGGCTATCGCACCTTCCAGTGCGGCTAGCGCGCGATCGAAGCGACCCGGTTCATCTGCGTGTAGCTCCAGTAGCGGCTGTCCCTCGTGCACCTCGTCCCCCGGTTTCGCCAGGCAGACGACTCCTGCGGCCGCGTCCACCGGGTCTTCCTTGCGCGCTCGTCCGGCGCCGAGTCGCCACGCCGCGATCCCCACAGAGCGCGCATCGAGGCGCTGCAGGTAGCCAGTCTCGGGCGAGGGCACGGTTCGACGGTCGCTAGCTTCGGGCATGGCCGCCGCCGGATCGCCTCCTTGAGCCCTGATCATCTCCTCGTACTTCGCGAGCGCCCGCCCGTCGTCCAGCGCCGCGGCCGGGTCTACCGAGACGCCGGCCAGAGACAACATCTCTCGTGCGAGAGCGAGTGTGACCTCGCGTACGTCGGCGGGTCCTCCCCCCTTAAGGCACTCCAGCGACTCCGTCACCTCCAGAGCGTTGCCCGCCGCGCGACCAAGCGGCGTGTCCATCTCCGTCAGCAGCGCCGTGGTCTTCACGCCGTGTGCGCTGCCGAGCTCGACCATCGTCTCCGCGAGCCGACGCGCGGAGTCGGGGTTCGGCAAGAAGGCCCCGGAGCCAACCTTCACGTCCAGAACCAGCGCGTTCGTTCCCTCGGCGATCTTCTTTGACATGATCGAGGACGCGATCAGCGGGATCGACTCGACGGTGCCGGTGACATCGCGCAGCGCGTAGAGCTTCTTGTCCGCGGGTGCGAGGGATCCTCCCGCGGCGCAGATCACGCATCCCACCTCGCGGAGGATGCGGAGCATCTCGTCTCGTGCGAGCTCGGCCCGCCAACCTGGTATCGCTTCGAGCTTGTCGAGCGTTCCGCCGGTATGACCGAGACCGCGGCCCGACAGCATCGGATCCGCCACGCCGCACGCTGCGACCAGCGGAGCCAGGATCAGCGAGACCTTGTCGCCCACTCCTCCCGTCGAGTGTTTGTCCGCGGTCGGTCGCCCCACCGAGGAGAGATCGAGCCTTTCTCCCGATGAGAGCATCGCGTCCGTCCACACGTTCAGCTCATCCGGCTCCATGCCGCGCCACACGATCGCCATCAACAGAGCCGATGCCTGTTCGGCCGCGACCCGATCGTGGGTGTACGCGTCGATGAACCAGCGGATCTGCTCGTCCGACAGCACGCGGCCATCGCGCTTCGTCCGGATGACGTCGATGACGTCCATCATTGCGTCCGGTCGCGCGACTCGAGGTCCTCGACGGAGAAGGAATCCGGCAGTAGCTCCGACAGTGGTCTAGGCCCGCACGATCCATCGACCATCAACCCGTTGCCCCCGGCTTCGAGCAGCAACTGCCTGCAGCGTCCGCAGGGGGAGAGGATGGTGCCATCTGCGTGCATCGCGGTGACCGCTATCAGGCGCCCACCGCCGGAATCGTGCAGCTGCGACACGAGGCCGCACTCGGCGCACAAGGAGATCCCGTACGAGGCGTTCTCGACGTTGCAGCCGGTGATCACGCGTCCGTCATCGACGAGTGCCGCGGCGCCGACGCGGAACTTGGAGTAGGGGGCGTAGGACCGAG
>JADDQX010000048.1:2397-4317 GCA_016781115.1 Actinomycetota bacterium
TAGGCCCGGCCCGCGGCCGCCGGCGGGTGGACCCGCCCGACGAAGCCGGCGATCGCGATCATCGTCACCACGTAAGGGATCATCCGGATGAACTGCTCGGGCATGAGCGAGATCACCGGCGCGTCGCTCAGACGGAGCGGGATCGCCTGGGCGAACCCGAATAGCAGCGCGCCGAACATGAGCGATACAGGCTTCCAGTTGCCGAGGATCAGCGCTGCGATCGCGATGAAGCCGAGCCCTTGGGTCTGGCCCTCGTGATACAGCTGGTTCACTTCGATCGCGAGGAACGCACCCGACAAGCCACCCAGGACGCCCGACATGCCGACCCCCGCGTAGCGAAGGGGAGCGACGCGGACCCCGACGGCCTGAGTCGCGTCTGGGTTCTCGCCCGCCGAGCGCAGTCTCAATCCGAAACGGGTCTTGCTCAACACGAAGAGCACCGGGATCGTCAGCAGGAACGCCAGCGGGACGATGGGCGACATGTCCTCGAAGGCGCGGCCGAGCCCGAGGGGCAACGAGGACAGCAGGGGCACGTCGAACTTCTCGAAGTGCGGGATGCTGGGCTCCGACTGCGTTGCTTGGCCGAAGAAGGTTTGCGCGAAGAAGCGGCCCATGCCGACGGCGACGACGTTGATCACGACGCCCGAGACGATGTGGTCGACACGGAACGTGACCGTGGCCAGCGCGTGCACCAACGAGAGAGCGAGTCCGCTAGCGGCTCCGATCACAAGACCCGCCACCGGCCCCCACTCCAGCGTCCCCCAGGCGCCCATCACCGTTCCGATGATCATGATCCCCTCGAGACCGATGTTCACGATGCCCGAGCGCTCGCTGAACAACCCCCCGAGCCCGGCGAGATAGATGATCGTGAAGTAGCGCAATCCGATCGCGATCGCGACGCCGAGATCAAGAAGCGGCATCCGGCCCTGGCTTCGTCGCGGTCTCCAGCGACTTCTCCTCCGCCCTCACGGCTCGCTGCCGCCTCCGATTCAGCCCTCTGCGGACCAGCTCGTAAGCGACGACGACCGACAGGATCAAGATCCCCTCGAGGATGATGAGGGTCTCGGTAGGAAGCTCGAAGCTCACCGCGATCCCATCCTGTCCACGCGCCAGGACGCCCAGAAGGATCGCCGCGAGTGCGATCCCCACCGGATGGTTGCGACCCAGGAAGGCGACGGTGATGCCGGCGAAGCCGAGGCCGACCTCGTAGTTGTGAGCGAGGTAACCGCGATCTCCGATCAGGTTGTTCAGTCCGACCAAGCCGCCGAGCGCGCCGGAGATCAAGAACGCCTTCATCTGAAGAGCTTTGATCGAGATGCCTCCAGCCTCTGCAGAGCCGCTGGACGAGCCGATCGCCCGGATCTCATAACCGAGGCGGGTCCTGAACAGCAAGAACCAGACCAGCGCGCACGCGAGCAGGGCGAGAGGGAACAGCCAGGTCAGATGGACCGACGGCGGGATCTGCTCTTCCAGTCCCAGCGTGGTGGCGAGCTTCGGGACCAGCGCCTTCGTCGTGAAGATGTCGGTGCGCAGGTCCACCAGGCCTTGGTCACTGCTCCGGAGAGGTTTCAGAAGCGCCCACGCCACCAGGCTCAACGCGATGCCGTTCATCATGATCGTGGTCACTACCTCGTGAGCGCCCGTCCTCACCTTCAGGAAGCCCGGAACAGCCGCCCACGCGGCGCCGCCCAACATCCCGCTGAAGACCACTGCGGGTAGCAGAAGGGCGGCCGGCAGGAAGTCCAGGCCGAGCGCGGCGGTCGACGCCGTCAGCATCGCCACGATGTACTGGCCCTCCACGCCGATGTTGAACATCCCGGCTTTGAAAGCCACCGCCACGGCGAGGCCCGAGAAGATCAACGGCGTGGCGTTCGCCAGAACGCGTGCGAAGTCCGACAGCTCCGAGGACGAGTAGACCCA
>JADDQX010000048.1:4538-9812 GCA_016781115.1 Actinomycetota bacterium
CGCAACACCGTGATGCGGTCTGCAACCTGCAACACTTCGTCGAGCTTGTGACTGATGAAGATGATCGACTTGCCGTCCTCCCGTAGGCGTTTCAGGTTCTGGAAGAGCTCGTCGGCCTCGCTCGGCGTCAGCACCGCGGTGGGCTCGTCGAGGATCAAGACGTCCACGCCTCGATAGAGCGCCTTCAGGATCTCGACCCGCTGCTGTTGACCCACAGACAGCTCCTCCACCACCGCGTGAGGGTCGATCGCGAACCCGTACGAGCGCGCCAGCTCGGTCACCTTCTTCTCTGCAGAGGGGTAGTCGACGAAGGGCCCGCCCTCGGCCCCCAGCACGATGTTCTCCGCGACGGTGAAGCGATCGACCAGGACGAAATGTTGATGCACCATCCCGATGCCGAGCGCGATCGCGTGCCGCGGTGACGAGATCCTCACGTCTTGGCCCCGCATGGTGATGTGGCCCTCGTCCGGGGGGTACAGGCCGTAGAGGACGCGCATGAGCGTCGACTTGCCGGCGCCGTTCTCACCGACGAGCGCGTGGATCTCTCCCGGATGGAGCTCTAGGTTGACGGCTTCGTTCGCGACGATGCCGGGGAACCTCTTCGTCACGCCCTGCAGCGAGATAAGCGGGGGATCGGCGCGACCCCCCACCGTGACTCGCTGGGAACCTGTGCTTGTCACTGCCTCTGGTGCAGCGCTGTTACGGCTTCTCCGGAACCTTGATCTCGCCGTCGATGATCTGCTGCTTGAACTCGTCCAACTTCACCTGGATGTCTTGCGACAGCAACTCCTCGTTGTCGTTGAACTCGTTGACCGCGTAGTCGACGCCTTCCTCGGCGAGCCCGAGCGAGATGAAGCCCGGCTCCCAGGTGTCGTCGGCGACGTTCTTGATCGCGTCATAGACCGCGGTGTCGACCCTCTTCAGCATGGACGTCAGGATCAGCTTCTGCTCCTGCGGGCTCGCCGTCAGCGACTGGTCCGAGTCGACCCCGATCGCGAGCTTGTCGGCGGCCACCGCCGCCTTGAACAACCCCAGGCCCGACTGACCTGAAGCGTGGTAGATCACGTCGGCGCCCCCGTCGTACATCTTCTCGGACAGAGCCTCTCCCTTGGTGGGGTCCACGAAAGCCTGCACGGAGTCCCCGATGTATTCCGAGATGACCTTGATGTCGGGGTTCACGGCCTCGGCGCCGGCGACATAGCCGGCCTCGAACTTCTCGATGAGACCCGTGCCCTCTTGCCCGCCGAGGAACCCGATCGTGCCGGTCTTGCTCTTGAGCGCGGCCGCGGCACCTACGAGGAACGAACCTTCGTGCTCCTTGAAACCGAGGTTCGCCACGTTGTCGGCTTCGGCTGCGAAGCCATCGATGATCCCGAAGTACTGATCCGGGTAGTCGCCGGCGATCTTGTCGATCCCGGGCGAGAAGGAGAAGCCGATGCCGAGGATCAGGTCGTAGCCGCTGTCCGCGAGGTTCACGACGTTGTTGTCGCGGTTCGAGCCGGTCTGGTTCGTCTCGATCAGCTTCGCGTTCTCCTCCGCGATCAATCCCTCGTCGATCGCCTGCTGAAGGCCGCGGTTGGCTGCGTCGTTGAAGGACTTGTCTCCGAGCCCGCCGACGTCCAAGGCGAGGCCGACCTTGATGTCGCTCTGGGCCTCGGCCGCGGCCTCGCCTCCGCCCGTGTCTTCGGTGGCGGTCGTGGTCTTGTCTCCGCCACAGGCGGCACCCAGCAACATGAGCGCGCACGCGCCGGCGATCCAGCTCGATCTCTTCAGGTTCAAAGGCCCCTCCCATCTGGCGAGCGTTGAGCTCCGCGATGTCTCTCCGAGCATATAGAGACACCCTGATGCGGGGGAATGCGCTTCTCCCAGATCGCCGACGGGGGGGAGCGGCGGAGATAGGGTCGCCGCGTGCCCAAGATCTATACGAAGAAGGGTGATGACGGGACCACCGGGTTGCTCTACGGGGGCCGCGTCGCCAAGGACGATCTGCGGACGCAGGTGTATGGGACCTTGGACGAGACGGTCGCGGCCCTAGGTGTGGCTCGCGCGGGTGGGCTGGTCGCGCGGGTGGAAGAGATCGTCATCCGGCTCCAGCGGGAGATGTTCGTCGCGGGGGCCGAGCTCGCTACCGCCGGAGAGAATCGGTCGAAGCTGCAACCGGGGATCTCGAAGGTGGGGCCGTCGATGACTGCGCAGGCGGAGACCGATATCGACTTGCTGCTCGAGGAACATCCCCTGCGCCCGGAGTTCGTGCTCCCGGGAGAGACGCTGGGGGCCGCCGGGCTCGATCTCGCGCGCTCGACGGTGCGCAGAGCGGAACGTCAAGCCGTAGCTCTAGATCGTCAGGGCGCTCTCGATGACCGCGAGGTTCTGCGGTACCTGAACCGCGTTTCGGACCTGCTCTTCGCGCTCGCTCGCTACGAGGAGGCCGAGCGAGGCAAGGCGGCACCGCCTTCCCGCAGCAAGTGAAGCCTTTCAACTTCTGTCCTGCGTGCGCGGCGCGCTTGGAGGACGGGGAGCAGGGATCGAAGAGCTGCCCATCCTGCGGACGCTCCTGGTACCGCAACTCGGCCCCCGCGGTGGGGGCCGGGATCGTCAACGACGGAAAGGCGCTCATCACCCGGCGTGGCGTCGAACCCGAGAAAGGTCGCTTCGATATCCCGGGTGGGTTCCTCTCCGGTGGCGAGGACCCGATCGAGGGCTTGAAGCGCGAGCTGCGAGAGGAGCTGGGGCTGGAGATCGAGGTCGCGGTAGACGACTGCGTCTCCATCGTTGCCCACACCTACGGACCGGAGGGAGAGTTCGTGCTGGCGTTGGGCTTCCTCGCGAGCTGGGTCGGGGGCGAGCCGCGAGCCGCGGACGACGTCGCCGGCTTCACGTGGGTGGATCTAGACGAGCTGGACAGACTGGATTTCGCGTGGGAGCACGATCGCCAGGTGGTTCGCAAAGCGCTGATGCGAGCGAAGGAGGAACGAGATGCAGGATCGTGACATCGCCAGGCTCCTCGCCTGGGGCCGCATCGCCATAGGCGGCGCCTTGTTCCTGGCGCCTCGGACGACGGCGAGATGGTGGAGCGGCGAGGAGCAGCCGAGCTTCCCGACCAACATGATCGTCCGCGGGCTCGGCGCACGGGACGTGATCCTCGGCGCGGGGACGGCGGCGGCGCTGGAGAGCGGCGGGTCTGCCGGAACGTGGCTGCAGGCGTGCGCCGCGGCGGACGCCAGCGACGCGATCGGCACCATCAGCGCGTTCGGAGACCTCCCCAAGGGGCGAGCCGTCTTGTATCTGGTGGCGGAGGTCGGGGCCGCGATCCTCGGGCTCAGCCTCGCAGAGTCCCTCGAGTGACGGAGGGAGCGAGCTAGGTCGCTAGAAGGTCGCCTCTAGCGCTTCTTTGAGCGCCTCGTAGGTGATCGGTCCGTCGAAGCGATCGGCGATGGTCCCGTCGGGCGCGATCACGATCGTCACCGGCTGGTAGGGGACCTCGTACGCGTCCCACACCTCGGGCGCGTTCGCCATCGCGTAAGGCACTTCTAGGTCCTCCACGTAGCCCTTGCCCGCTTCCACGGAGTCGTTGTTCGAGACGCCTGCGAAGACGGCTCGCCCCTCGTATTCCTCAGCCAACTGGTTGAGGTGCGGTTGTTCCGCCTGGCACTGCAGTCACCACGACTCCCAGAAGTTCAGCACGACCGGCGTCCCCCGCTGTTCCGCGAGCGAGAAGGTCTCGCCGGAGAAAGTGGTGACCGTGAACTCCGGAGCCGCCGTAGACCCGGCGCGGTTGCCGGAGGGATCGCTCGAGGTCGCGGGGGGGCCGGGCTCCGCCACGGGTTGCCGTTCGGCGGAACCGCAGCCGGTTGCTACAACGCTGGCCAACGCTATGGCGACAAGGGCTCGACGCATATCTAGAGGATGGCAGACCACGGTTTTTAACGTTCGGGCACGCTGCTCTATGTTTCGCCGATGGCGCGCTGGCCGTTTTCGGAAGAGCACGAGCAGCTGCGCGCATCGATCCGTCAGTTCGTCGAGAGCGAGCTCGCGCCGTCGGCCGACGAATGGGAGCGGGAGGCTGACTTCCCCACCTCGGTCTTCACCCGGATGGGCGAGCTCGGATTCCTGGGCCTCGCCTACCCCGAGGCCTATGGCGGAGGCGGGGGGGACTATCTCTGCAACATCGTGCTCGCGGAGGAGATGTGCCGCTGCAACTCCGGAGGGCTCGCGATGGCGGTCGCGGTGCAGACGGACATGGCGGTCCCGCCCGTGTTCAAGTTCGGGACCGAGGAGCAGAAGCATCGCTATCTGACGCCGGCTATACGCGGCGAGAAGGTGTTCTGTCTCGGGATCACCGAGCCGGATGCCGGCTCCGACGTTGCCGGCATCAAGACCACGGCCCGCAAGGTGGACGACGGTTGGGTCGTCAACGGCTCCAAGATCTTCATCACGAACGGCCGCCGCGCCGATGTGATGACGCTCGTCGCCAAGACCGACCGAGACGCCGGACACCAGGGGATATCCCTGTTCCTCGTGGATAGCGACACGCCCGGCTTCCACGTCGCGCGCACCCTCGACAAGCTCGGGATGCACACGAGCGACACCGCGGAGATCACTTTCACGGACATGTTCCTGCCGGAGGACGCACTGCTCGGCAACGAGGGCGAGGGCTTCTACAACATCTCATGGGAGCTCCAAGGTGAACGGCTCGTCGGCTCCGCCGGCTCGATCGCCGGAGCGCGCCGCACCTTCGAGGCGGCGCTCGCGTATGCGACGCAGCGGGAGACGTTCGGCAAGCCGATAGGCAAGCACCAGGTGATCCGGCACGCCCTGGCAGACATGGCTACCGAGATCGAGGCCGCGCAGCAGCTCGTGTATGCCGCGGCGTGGAAGGTCAACCAGGGGGAGTACCCGGTCCGGGAGATCTCGATGGCGAAGCTGCTGACGGGCGAGGTCTCTTGGAAGGTCGCGGACAAGGCGCTCCAGATCTTCGGTGGCTACGGCTACACGATGGACTTCCCGATCCAGCGCGGCTGGCGGGACTCCCGACTGATCAGGATCGGCGGCGGCACCGATGAGGTCATGCGCGACGTGATCGGGAAGATGGAGGGCTTGTGAGAGACCTCTTCAGCCCCCAGCACGAGGAGCTCCGTCATCACGTCCGTGCTTTCGTCGAGCGGGAGCTGGCGCCGCACGCGCAGGAGTGGGAGAAGGCAGAGGAGTTCCCACGGGAGGTCTTCCGGCGGGCCGGCGACCTCGGTCTCTTCGGTTGCAAGTACCCGCCCGAGG
>JADDQX010000048.1:10077-13923 GCA_016781115.1 Actinomycetota bacterium
CGGATGGCGCTCGGGCCAGACCGGCGAACTCGTCTTCTCGGACGTCGAGGTCTCGGATTCGAACCGCCTCGGCGACGAAGGCTCCGGGTTCCTCGCGATCATGCAGAACTTCGCGTGGGAGCGGCTCGTGATGGCGCTGGGCCAGGTCGCCGGCGCTCAGCGGATCTACGAGCTCGCGAAGGCGTACGCGCTCGAGCGGACAGCCTTCAATCGTCCGGTGGGGAAGTTCCAGGTCTGGCGTCACCGTTTCGCGGACATGGCTACGCGCATCGAGGCAGGCCGGGCGATGACGTACAACGCGCTGCGCCTCTACGTCTCAGGTGAGAACCCGCTCCGAGAGGTGGCGATGGCGAAGCTGTACACGAGCGAGGTCGCATTCCATGTGGCAGACGAGTGCGTCCAGATCCACGGCGGCTACGGCTACATCACGGAGTTCCCGGCCGAGCGTGCGCTTCGTGACACCCGTCTCGGCCCCATAGGCGGAGGCACGTCGGAGATCATGAGAGAGGTGATCGGCCGCACCTATGGCCTCTAACGAAGCGGCGGTGGCCACAGCCGCCCCCCACCGAGCCTCAGATGCCGCCGGGATCAGGGGGTGGGGGTCGGCGCGACTCGCACGAGGGCGGCGACCTCGCGGCTCAACGACGTGATGCAGTCGTCGGTCTCGACCGTGAGAGGACCTTCTAGCGGGGCGATGTCCTTGACCCGGATGGAGGCTCCCGGGCGGATCCCGATCGAATCCAGATACGGGAGGACCTCCTCTTTCACCTCCGAGATCTGGGCGACGAGGCCGCCCGCGCCCGCGCCGAGCTCCGTCAGGCGCTCCAGCGAGCGGAGGTCGATGGGGCAGATCGGATGTCCGTGCGGGCAATAGTCCGGGTAGTCGAGAGACTGGGCCATCGCCTCCTCGACCCGGGCAGAGATGGCATGTTCGATCTTGTGCGCTTCCCCGTGCACCTCGTGCCAGGCCATCCCCAGCTTCTGCACCAACAGGCACTCGACCAACCGGTGCCGGCGGAGCATCGTGTGGGCCAGGCGGCGACCGTCCGGGGTCAGCAGGATGTCGCCGCCCTTCTCCCTGGTCAGGTAACCCTCGCCTGCCAGGCGCTTCAGCATCTCCGAAGCGGACGGAAGCGAGACCTCCAGGGTGCGGGCGAGAACGGTCGCGGTGATCCGGTCGCCGTCCTCCTCCAGGCGCTTGATCTCCTCGAGGTAATCCTCGACTCCTCTCATGCCGAGAAGCTACCCTGGGTGGGAGCAAATCAAGCACTCTGGCCTCGGATAGGCCCTGTGCTAGCGTGAGCCGCCTGTGTCTCTCAGACGCCGAAAGCAGGTGCTCCGCACCGCGCTCGCCGCGCTGACGCTGGCGACGCTCATGGTCCCTCTGGCCATGCCCAGCGCCCGAGGTGGCGAGTCTTTATCGGAGCTCGAAGCCCGGATGGAGTCCCTCCAGGCTGAGCTCAACGCGGCTCAAGCGAGGATCGAGGATCTGCGGACGGAACAGGATCTAAGCCGTCAGCGGATGGAGGAAGTAGAGCCCCGCTTGGAGATCCTGAGACGCAAACAGGAGAAACTTCGAGCCGTCGTCGTCGAGCGCGCGCGCAAGCTCTACATGCAAGGCAACACCGAGATGCTGGAGGCGCTGTTCGGCTCTGCCGATCTCACGGATCTCATGGACAAGACCGAGGTCCTCTCGCAGGTGTCGCTCGGCGAGAGCGGCGCCTTCGTAGAGCTTGCTCGGGCGGAATACGAGCTGGCGCAGCTCGAGAGGCAGTGGCAGGCCGACAACGAGCGATTGAAGTTGGCGACCGCGCAGCTGGCGGAAGAGAACGAACGTCTCCAGGCTCGGTTCGCAGAGGTTTCGGACGAGTACGAGCGACTGAAGCGCCAACTGAGTGGGCAACCCACCCTCGTCGTCGCGACCGGCGCCGCTCCCGTTGGGAGCAACGGCATGAGCTGTCCCGTCGCTGGCGCCGTCTCCTTCATCGATAGCTGGGGCTACCCGCGATCGGGTGGACGCTCGCACCAGGGCACCGACCTGATGGCCGCATACGGAACCCCCGTCGTCGCGATCACCGACGGGACGATCACGCTGTCGGACTACGGCGGCTCGGCTGGCTACTGGCTGATCTTGACCGGCGACGACGGCCACCAGTACTGGTACATGCACAACCAGCAGAACCTGGTCAGCGGCGGCCACGTCTCTGCGGGCCAGCAGATCGCGACCGTCGGAGACACGGGGAACGCGGCCGGAACCCCGCACGTTCACTTCGAGTACCACCCCGGCGGCGGCGGCCCGATCAACCCGTATCCGCTGGTCGCTTCCGTTTGCTAGCCAGCTAGAGCTCGATGCTGCCTCTCATCATCACGGTGGCCGCGGTGGGAGCAGAGCTCGACCGGGAACAACAGCCGAACCTGCCCATCTCTCCCGAGGACCTGGCGCGAGACGCGGCTGAGTGCGCGGACGCCGGCGCTTCGATCTACCACCTGCACGTGCGAGACGACCGCGGCCGCCCCACCATGGACGTCGAGGCTTTCTCCCGCGCGCAGGAGGCGATCTCATCGAGCTCGGACCTCATCGTGCAGTTCACGACCGGCGGCGCCCTCGGCGATCCCGAGGAGGCTCGGATCGCTCCCCTCCAACTGAAGCCGGAGATGGCGACGCTCACTACAGGAAGCGTGAACTTCGGGAGCGACGTATTCCTGAACCCGATGCCCCTGGTGGAGCGGCTCTATCGCGAGATGCGATCGGTCGGGACGTTGCCGGAGTACGAGATCTTCGAAGCCGGGATGATCGCGAACGCGCAGCGGGTGTACGCGGAGCACGGGGACGGCCACCACCAGCACTTCGATCTCGTTCTGGGCGTCCCTGGAGCGCTTCCGGCGGCACCAGGCGTCATCCCGTTCCTGGTGAGCCAGCTTCCCGCCGGAGCGACGTGGTCGGCGACCGGCATCGGCAAGGCCCACCTCCCGGTGACGCACGACGCGTTGGCCGCCGGCGGGCATGTCCGTACCGGCTTCGAAGACGTGCGGTACTTGGAACCGGGGAGGCTCGCGACGTCGAACGCGGAGTTGATCAGGCGCGTGGGCACGCTCGCTTCCGAAGCGGGTCGAGAGGTCGCAACCTGCACTCAGACGCGGGAGATGCTCCAGATCGAGCCAGGCGGTACCCTCCTGGTATGAGCGAGGTCAAGCGGCGACTGGTGGACCGAATCATCGAGGCGTCGTACCTCGAGGGGATGGCCGATCGCAGCATCGATGAGCTGCGGGCCATGCGCGATGAATGTACCGACGGCGAGAACGAGGTTTCGTTCGAACGACGTCTGTGCCAGGCCCGCATCGACATCCTCTCCGCGGAGCTGGATCAGCGCAGCGGGAACACCAGCGGCGGTGATCTGATCTCGAGGCTCCCGCAGATCCTGGCCGAGGAGCGCGGCGGCGGCTCGTCCGCTCCTCTTCCCACGAGGGCCCCCGATCTCTCGATCCCGCGCAATACCGACATCCCGCGCCGTCGTGTAGAGGAGATCGTCGGGGAACAGACGCTGGCTCGGCTGGCTCAGGTCCCTACCGAAGAGATCCGCAAGATCATCGAGTCACTCGCGGATCACGAGCGGAACCTGTCGGACAAGCGCCGCCGGGTTCACGAGGTCGTCGACGCGCTACAGACCGAGATCGTGCGCCGCTACACGACCGGCGAGGCAGATCCCGACGGGCTCCTGCGCTAGCTCGCAGCCCTAGCCGTTCCCAGGGCCGCGGCCGCGGCCGCTGGAATGGCCCTTCCCGCGGGTGTTGGAGTGCTTCGTCGGCTTGGGCCTGGGCTTCGCTTGTGGTGCAGGCCGTGGCGCC
>JADDQX010000003.1:0-4543 GCA_016781115.1 Actinomycetota bacterium
GCGCTCGTCGCGCTGGTGGTGTTGTCGGTTGTCGTTGCTCTCCTCGCGCCGGTGATCATGCGGCTGCTGACGATCGGCGTCACGGACCAGGGGTTGCGGATCGAAGAAATCGCGCTCGGTTCGAGGTTCTTGCGTCTGTTCGCGCCGCAGATCGCCTTCTACGGCGCCGGGATGATCATGACCGCCGCCCTGCATGCGCATCGCCGCTTCGCTCTGCCCGCGGTCGCTCCTATCTTCAACAACGTCGTGGTGATCTGCGTGTACCTCGGCTACGCCGCGCTGCGCGGTCCGGGCGCTCCGACCGTTGCTGGGATCTCCGACGAAGAGGTGTTCTTGCTGGGGGCCGGGACGACGGCGGGAGTCGCAGCGATGACCCTCGTTCTCATCCCACAGTTGAGGAGCGTCGGTTGGCGCCCGCGGTTCCACCTCGATCTCGCTCATCCCGCCGTGAGGAAGGGCGCGCGACTTGGAGGCTGGGCGCTGGGCTATGCGGGCGGGTACCAAGCCGGGTTGATCGTCGTCCTCTTGCTCGCGAACAGGATCGAGGGCGGCGTCGCGGCTTACCAGTGGGCCTATACCTTCTTCTATCTCCCACATGCGCTGGTCGGGATCCCCATATTTCACGTGTTGTTTACAGCGATGTCGGAGCACGCAGCGCGGGGACAGGGGCCGGAGTTCCACGAGCGGCTCCGGGATGGGCTGGCGATGCTGTTCTTCCTCTTGCTGCCGCTCGCCGCGTTCCTGTTGGCCGCCGCGGCACCTCTGACCAGGTTCACCTTGGAGTACGGCGTCATGACGGACGCGGGGGCGGATCAGGTCGCTCGGGTGCTCGCCGCGTTCGCCGTCGGCTTGCCGACCTACTCCGCATTCCTGGTGTTCACGCGCGCGTTCTACGCGCTGGGCGAGGTCAAGACGCCTGCTCTGGTCAACGGCGTGGCGGTAGCGGCGGCGAGCCTCATCGGGGCGGTCCTCTTCTTCCTCGTCCCCGACGACTATCCGGTCGCGGCCCTCGCGTTCGGTCATTCCGCCGGCTTCGCGCTTGCACTGTGGGTGCTCGCCCGTTCCTTCTCCGAACGCTGGGGACGCATCGGCGGCAAGGCGCTCTCCTCTGCCGTCACACGCGCCTTCGCCGTCTCGTCGGCCGCGCTGGTGGCGATGGCCGTCGTCGAGCGGGTGATGCCGGACCGAAGCAAGATGCTCGCCATGGCGAACCTAGCCATCATCCTGGCCGTCGGAGCGAGCGTCTATATCGGGGGCATGTCGCTGCTCCGGTCGCCCGAGCTCGCGCGGCTCCGTCGCTTGATCACGCGGGGCGCGGCATGAGCCGGGTCCTCCAGCTCCTGGGACGCTCCGCTGGAGGGATCGCCCGCCACGTGTCGCAGGTGACCGCCGCTCTGGATCTGAACGACGGGCTGGCGATCGACATCGCATGTCCGCCGAACCTGCCGATCGCTATGCCGAAGCGGACGCTGGATCTGGTCATCCCCGACGGCTTGAGAGGGCACGGGAGGGCGATCTCTAAGCTCCGCGCCCTGGTGCGGGAGCATCACTACAACCTCGTCCACGCGCACGGTCTCCGAGCGGGTATCGATGCCGCGGTTGCCGTCCGCGGCCTCTGCCCGGTCATGGTGACCGTGCACAACCTCGTCCAGGATGAGATCGTGGGGCGGCGAGCGCCCCTGGATCGGCTCGCGGAGCCCCTCGTCGTCCGGCTGACCGACAAGACATTGACCGTGTCTCGCGAGATAGCGGAGCGGTTGACGGCGTCGGCCCCGGGTTCTGCAGCGAAGGTCGAGGTTCTCTATCTGGGGGTGGGCCCCGCTCCGGAAGTGCGGCGCGGGAGGGACGAGGTGCGCTCGGAGCTGGGACTCGAGGGCTCCCGCCGCTGCCTGGTCGTGACCGTCGCTCGCCTCGCGAAGCAGAAGGCACTTCCGATGATGTTCGACGCGGTGGGTCGCATGGAGCCGAGGCCCCTGCTGGCGGTCCTCGGGGAGGGTCCGCTGGAGGACGAGTTGCGGCGACGGGTCGCGCAGATGAGCCTGAGCCAAGACGTTCGCTTCCTCGGGTTCCGCGACGACGTCGTGGACATCGTTGCGGCCGCGGACGTGTTCTGTCTCTCGTCGACCTGGGAGGGGGTGCCGCTCGCCGTCCAAGAAGCGATCCTGCTCGGGACGCCCGTGGTCGCGACGGATGTCGGCGGCATGAGCGAGATCGTCCGAGACGGCGTGTCGGGCCGTCTCGTTCCCTCGGGTGACGCCGCGGCACTCGGCTCCGTGTTGGCGGAGCTGAGCAACTCGCCGGAGCTGAGAGATCGATACGCCGCGACAGCTCGCGAGACGCTGGCGCAGCGGTTCTCGACCGACGCGATGTTGCAGCGCCTGAAGTGGCTCTATCTCCACGGGGCCCGTGCGAGCTAGGGCCGCGGTCGTAGCCGCCGTGCTGGCCGCGCTGTCGCTTCCCACAGCAGCAGCGGCGCAGGCCGACACCTGCGCGCGTGCCGTCGTCTTCACCCTGCCCGGCGTCACCTGGGAGGAGGTGAACCGCGTTCGGCCTCCGAACCTGCTCGAGCAGGTGGCGGCCGGGGCCGCCGGCTCGATGTCGGTGCGGACGAACGCCTCTGTGACCACCTACCCCTCGGGCTTCGCCACGATCGGCGCGGGAACGCGGATCGACGTGCCGCTGGGGGCGTCACAGCCATACGGGGCACAGCGGTCGGGGCTGGGTCCGGTCGTCGTATCGGGGGTGGGCGAGATCGACGAGCTGGCGGAAGAGGAGGGGTATTCAGTCACACGTCCGGGCGCATTCGGTGAAGCGGTTGCGACGCACGGCCGCACCGACGCCGGAGGAGTCGTCGCGATCGGGAACGCGGATGCCGGGCGGCCGCCTCCGCTTCCGTTCGGTCTCGCCCGCTACGTCGCGCTCGCCGCGATGGACGCGACGGGGCGGGTGCCGCAGGCTGCAACGGGCGCCGATCTGCTGTCGCCGAACGTCGATGCGCCGTACGGGGTGAGGACGGATCATGACGCGATCGCGGGCTACCTAGACGAGGTTTTGCAGGACCCATGTGCGGTGGTCGTGGTCGACCAGGGCGATCTCATCAGGGCGGATCAGATCTCGGCCGCCGCCGTCGACCCAGCGCTGCACGAGGACGATCGACGGGACGCGCTGCTGGCGGCGGATCTTCTCCTCGCAGAGGTCGTGGAGCGGCTGGACCTGACGCGGGATCTGTTGGTCGTGGCCTCGCCCACCTCGCCTCGCTGGGACAGCGACGTTCACTTCGGAGTCGCCGTGGCGCGGGGCCCCGGTGTGGTGGCGGGGAGCTCGCTGGGTTCGCCCTCGACCCGGCGAGGCGGGATCGTGACCTTGCCCGACGTGGCGCCGACGGTGCTGGCGCACCTCGGCATCGAGCGGCCGAGCGTCATGCTGGGACGAGCATGGTTCGGGGAGGCGACGGAGTCGCCCGATGACAGGATCGAGGCTGCAGTGGATCTGGATCGGGAGGCTGGGTTCATAGATCGCGCGCGGACGCCGGTCTCAACCGGGTTCGTTCTGTTCCAGCTGCTGGTGTACGCAGCCGCCGTGTGGGTGCTGTCGCGCCGCACGTCGCCGTCGATGGGAGCGCGACCAACCCGGGCCGAGACGGTTCTCCAGAGCGCGGCGCTGCTGCTCGCAGCGTTCCCTTTGGCGACGTACTTCGGGGGCTTGATCCAGGGCTACCGGATCGGATCCGTCGCCTATGCCGGATTGCTGGTGGGGTTGGCGATCGTGGTGGTCGTGGCAGTGAACCTTGCGGTGCGAGCCGCGCTGGACCGGCTGTTGTTGGTAGTGGCCTTGACCTTCGTCACCTTGGTCATCGACCTGGTCGTTGGGGCGCCCCTTCAGCTGAACACCGTCTTCAGCTATTCGCCGCTCGTCGCCGGGCGTTTCGCGGGGATCGGGAACATCGGCTTCGCCATCCTGTCCGCGACGAGTCTCCTCACGGGGGCATTGATAGTGCATAGGTGGGGGCCGACGCGGCGGTCCTTGAGCTTCGTCGCCGCGATCTTTGCCCTGACGGTGGTGGTCGACGGGGCGCCGCAATTCGGAAGCGACGTGGGGGGAGCGATCGCGCTGGTTCCGGGGCTAGGGATCGCCTGGTTGCTGCTGGCGGGGAGGCGGCCGACGGGCAAAGCCGTGGTGGCGGCCGCGGCGGGAGGCGCCGTGGTGCTGGCTCTGTTCCTCGCCCTCGACCTCGCGCGCCCCGAGGAGTCGCGCACGCACCTGGCGCGTCTCTTCGAGGACGTAAGGAGCGGTGGCGGGAGCGTGTTCGCGGACGCCATCAAGCGGAAGATCCGGACGAACCTCAGGGTACTGGGGTCTACGATCTGGACGTTCCTCGTCCCGCCCGCCCTGATGCTCCTGACCTGGCTCCTCCTCCGCCCGCGCTGGCAGTGGCTGTCGCGCACCTACCCCAAGGTCCGAGCGGGTCTCGTAGGAGGGCTCGTGATGGCGGTGCTCGGGTACGCGGTCAACGACTCCGGCATCGTGATCCCCGCCATGATGT
>JADDQX010000003.1:4674-38456 GCA_016781115.1 Actinomycetota bacterium
GCGCGTCTCTGCTGGCTCGCCGGAGCCTTGTTGCTCCTCCGCAGGCGCTGATGCGGACGAATGTCGACGGACGTGACGTTCCCGCGGTGCTGGGGGTGCCGTTGGCGCTTGCGTCCTTGATCGCGCTGGCGTCGCTCGCTCTCGCCGCGGCCCTCGGTTGGCGCCCGGCTCGAACCGGAGAGACCGGGCTCGCCATCCTGATCGTGTTTGCGGTCCTTGCTGCGGCAGGTGCATCTGATGACCTGCGCGGGGACGAGACCGATCGAGGCTTCGCGGGCCACGTCAGCGCATTGCGGCGAGGCCGCGTCACCGGCGGGGTCCTGAAGATCGTTGCCGGCGCGGTCTCCGGCATCGGAGCGGGCTTGCTCCTGTTCGAGGGCGATCTTGCAGCTGCCACCGCCACCGCCCTTCTGGTTGCGCTCGGGGCGAACACGATCAACCTGTTCGACCGCGCCCCGGGCAGAGCGGGGAAGCTGGTGCTGGTGCTCGTGCTCCCGCTCATGGCGTTCGGCGACGTCCGCTGGGGGATCGGTGCTGCGGGAGCTATCGGTGCGCTGCTCGCGTGTCTTCCCCTGGACCTGGACGAGCGAGCGATGCTCGGCGACGCCGGCGCGAATCCGCTCGGGGGGGTTGCGGGGCTAGGTCTCGCTCTGTCTCTTTCCGCGTCCGGCCGGTGGGTCGCCGTCCTCGTCCTCGTGGCGGTCAATGCCGCGTCGGAGAGGTGGTCTTTCTCGCACGCGATCCGAACCACGCCGTGGCTCCATGCGCTCGACCGGATCGGCCGGAAATGAGACGGGTGCTCTTGCGCGCGTGCTAGCTTGGGACGACTTCCCCCCGAAGCCCGCCGGCCGGTCCGGCTTGTATGGGCGTTTTAGGGGGTCGTCACCGTCGTTCGGCCAGCAGGATCCGCGATAGAGGGTCCAAGGGAGGGATGGGACAGGTGGCGAAGCACGTTTTCGTGACGGGTGGCGTGGTCTCCAGTCTGGGCAAGGGGCTGACGGCCGCCTCTCTGGGGCGTCTCCTCAAGGAACGCGGTCTGCGCGTGATGATGCAGAAGCTAGACCCCTACATCAACGTCGACCCGGGCACGATGAACCCCTTCCAACACGGGGAGGTGTTCGTCACCGAGGACGGCGGCGAGACCGACCTCGACCTCGGCCACTACGAGCGCTTCATCGACGAGAACCTCTTTCGGGCCTCCAACGTGACCACCGGTGCCATCTACTCGAACGTGATCGCGAAGGAGCGCCGAGGTGATTTCCTCGGCGACACGGTCCAGGTCATCCCTCACATCACGAACGCGATCAAGGAGCGGATCCGGTCGCTGGGGGAGGACTCGGGCGCGGATGTCTTGATCACCGAGATCGGCGGGACCGTGGGCGACATCGAGTCGCTGCCGTTCCTGGAGGCGATCCGCCAGTTGCGGACGGAGCTGGGGCGCGACGACACCTGCTACATCCACGTGACGTTGGTCCCGTGGATGGGCCCTGCCGAAGAGCTGAAGACGAAGCCGACACAGCACTCCGTCAGGGAGCTCCGCAGCATCGGTATCCACCCCGACGCCATCGTGTGCCGCTCGGACCGCCCTATCAACCCCGGTCTGAAGCGGAAGATCTCGTTGCTCTGCGACGTGCCTACGGACGCGATCGTGTCTGCGGTCGACTCCAACAACATCTACGAGATCCCGCTGGTGATGCAGGCAGAGGGGCTCGACCAGATCGTGGTGGATCGACTGCGCCTGGAGGTGCAAGGCGAACCGGATATGTCGCGGTGGCGTCAGCTGGTCTCCAGGATCGACTCGGCGACGGACTCGGTCCGGATCGGCATCATCGGCAAGTACGTCACGCTCCCGGACGCCTATCTGTCGGTGGTGGAGAGCCTCAAGCACGCCGGATTCGCTCACAACGCGAACGTGGAGATCTCGTGGATCGCCGCGGACGACCTCGAGACCGCGGACCTGCATGCGGCACTGGGGGAGCTAGACGGGATCTTGGTGCCGGGAGGCTTTGGCGTGCGCGGGATCGAAGGGAAGATCCAGGCCGTACGTTATGCGCGTGAGAACGGGATCCCCTTCTTCGGGATCTGCCTCGGGCTTCAGTGCGCGGTGATCGACTTCGCACGCGCCATCGCGGGTCTGGACGCGGCCAACTCGTCGGAGTTCGACGCCACGACCCGCTTCCCGGTCGTCGACATCCTGGTGGGCCAGGACCTAGACCGGATGGGCGGGACGATGCGCCTCGGCGCCTACCCCTGCAAGTTGAAGCCGGGGTCGAAGGCCGCGATCGCCTACGGCACGGAGCTGGTCTACGAGCGGCACCGGCACAGATACGAGGTGAACCCTCGGCTCAGGCGGAAGCTCGAAGACGCGGGGCTGGTGTGCTCGGGCGAGTCTCCCGACGGGACCCTGGTCGAGATCGTCGAGCTCGCGGATCACCCCTGGTTCGTGGCGGGGCAGTTCCACCCCGAGTTCAAGAGCCGTCCCGACCGGGCCCACCCCTTGTTCCGCGATTTCGTGGGGGCCGCGATGGCGGCTCGTTCCTCGGATGTCGCCGTCGAAGAGGCCGCTCCGGTCTCGTCGTAAGCGAACCGTCTAAGGTCTAGCGTCATGAGGGTCGGGGTCCCGCGCGAGCTGAAGGACAACGAGTACCGCGTCGCGATCACTCCGGCGGGCGTGAGAGAGCTGGTCGTCTCCGGGCACAGCGTCATCATCGAGCGCAACGCCGGTGCGGGCTCCAGCATCCCCGATACCGACTTCGAGCGAGCCGGCGCCTCCATCGTGCCGGACGCAGACACGGTGTTCTCCGAGGCCGACATGGTCCTCAAGGTCAAGGAGCCGATACCGGAGGAGTTCCACCGCCTGCGCGAGGGCCTCATCTTGTTCACGTACCTGCATCTCGCGGCGAGTGAGCCGGTGACGCGCGCCCTGATGGAGTCCGGCGCCGCCGGGGTCGCGTACGAGACCGTCGAGTTGCCGGATCGCTCGCTTCCGCTGCTGGCGCCGATGAGCGAGGTCGCCGGACGCATGGCGCCACAGGCCGGAGCCAAGCTGTTGGAGAGGGAGCATGGGGGCCGGGGGGTTCTGCTCGGCGGCGTCTCCGGCGTCCGGCCCGGCCGTGTCGTCGTGATCGGCGCCGGGATGTCGGGCATGAACGCGGCCTGGATCGCGCAGGGGATGGAGGCCGAGGTCGTCATCCTCGACAAGAACATCAACAAGCTGCGCGACGTCGACCGGATCCACCAGGGCAAGATCCTCACCCTCGCGTCGAACCGGCTAGCGGTGGAAGAGGTGGTGACCGACGCAGACCTCGTCATCGGGGCCGTGCTGGTGCCGGGCGCCGTTGCGCCGACGGTCGTAACGGAAGACATCATCAAGGAGATGAAGCCCGGGTCGGTCGTCGTCGACATCTCGATCGACCAGGGGGGCTGCTTCGAGACGTCGCATATGACGACCCATTCCGATCCCACCTACGTCGTCCACGACGTGGTGCATTACTGCGTGGGCAACATGCCCGGCGCCGTTCCCCACACCTCTACCTACGCACTGACGAACGCGACCTTGCCCTACGTCGTCGCGCTTGCCGATCATGGCCTGGCCGACGCGGTCCGTCGCGATCCCGCGCTGGCGAAAGGCGTCAACGTGCTCGGTGGCCAGATCGTCTACGAGCCCGTCGCCGAAGCGCACGGGCTCCCGTGGACGGCTCTCCACTCTCTTATCTAGCCGGCCTCGTATGGAAGTCGAGGCCGCGTCGCGGTGGGTGGATGAGTTCCTCACCTACCTGCGGTTCGAGAAAGGCCTTGCCGACAACACCATCGCCGCCTACCGCCGCGATCTAGCGGTATGGCAGAGGTTCTGCGATGAGCGCGGTATCGAGGCCGATGCGGCCTCGGCCGAAGACCTCACCGGCTACCTCGAGTATCTGAGGCGCCCGAACGCGCTCGGATCTGCCTACAGCGCCTCGTCGGTCGCTCGCATGTTGGTGTCGCTGAAGTCATTCCATAGGTTCCTCGTGCGCGAGGGCCGCTCCCGATCGGATCCCACCGCGCGCGTGGGGACGCCGAAGCGGCCGCGGTCGCTTCCGAAGGCGATCGCTCTCGACGAGGTCGAGCGACTCCTCTCTCTTCCCCACAGCGAAGGTCTGGGGCGACGCGACCGAGCCATCCTCGAGTGTCTGTACGGGGCCGGCCTACGGATCTCTGAGCTGGTCAATCTCGATGTGGACGACATCGACCTAGATGAAGGTTCGATCCTCATCCGCGGCGGCAAGGGAGGTAAGTCTCGGCGCGTTCCGGTCGGGCGCGCGGCGCGCTCCGCTACCGGCAATTACCTCACCACCGTGCGGCCGGGGCTGGCGCGCAAAGCTCCTTCACCGGGCGCGGCGCTCTTCTTGAACGCTCGGGGCGGGAGGCTCAGCCGGCAGGGTTGTTGGAAGATCCTGAGGCGCTACGCTCTGCTGGCAGGCATGGAGGATCGCCTATCGCCGCACACCCTGCGTCACTCGTTCGCGACCCACATGCTCGACGCGGGGGCGGACATCAGAGTGGTGCAGGACCTGCTCGGCCACGCGAGCCTCGCAACGACTCAGGTCTACACGTTGGTCAGCGACTCGAAAGTGCGGGAGGTCTACTACTCCTCGCACCCTCGGGCTCGAACCTGAACCTACGCACGAGGGGGACATAGATGGATCAGGATTTGTTGGATTCGGCACGGGCGCGTCTGGAGGCCGAGAAAGAAGCGGTGGACAGGCAGCTTCTCGATCACGGCGTGGCGCTGGAGGGGGACGAGAACATCCTCGTCGAGGGTCATGAAGGATTCGCGGACTCGGCTCAAGTCACCGCCGAACGCTCGCAGGAGATCACGCTGGTGGAGCAGATGAGGAGCCGGCGAGCCGACATCATCGCCGCGTTGCAGAAGGTCGACGAAGGAACGTATGGGACCTGCGACCGCTGCGGCAGGGAGATCCCCGCAGAGCGGTTGGAGGCGGTCCCGACCGCGGCCCGGTGCGTGGAGTGCAAGCAGAAGGCGGGTTGACACCGTCCGTGTCCGCCGGTTCCTTCCGCACCGTCGCCGTCGTGGTCCTGGACTCGGTGGGGATCGGCGGAGCACCCGATGCCGCGGAGTTCGGGGACGAGGCTTCCGCGACCCTGCCGCACGTGGCCGAGGCTGTCGGCGGCCTGGAGCTCCCCAACCTGGCCCGTCTCGGGCTCGGCAACATCGTCGATATCCGCGGCGTTGCTCCAACGGATAGTCCCGACGGCTGTTTCGGCTCGATGATCGAGCGGTCACCCGGCAAGGACACCACGACGGGTCACTGGGAGATCGCGGGTGTGATCCTGGACCAGCCCTTCCCAACCTACCCGGAGGGTTTCCCGCGCGAGGTGATGGACGCTTTCGAGGGGGCCGCGGGTAGTCCGTCGCTCGGCAACGTCGCGGCGTCGGGCACGGAGATCATCGAGCGGCTGGGCGAGGAGCACCTGCGCACGGGCTATCCCATCGTCTACACATCGGCCGACAGCGTGTTCCAGATCGCGGCGCACGTTGACGTGATCCCGCTGGAGAGGTTGTACGAGCTGTGCCGGCTCGCCCGCGAGATCATGAGAGGGCCGCACGAGGTGGGGCGGGTGATCGCGAGGCCGTTCCGGGGGCGGCCCGGCGCGTTCCAGCGGACGCCCGATCGCCATGACTTCTCCGTGCTGCCACCTCGCAAGACCGTGTTGGACGAGATCTCGGCGGCGGGTCACGAGGTACGCGGGATAGGCAAGATCTCCGACATCTTCGCGGGGCGCGGCGTCACCTCGTCGAGACCGACCCGCTCCAACGTGGAGGGGATCGCGGCGGTGGCGGAGGAGGTGGCGGCGCCGAGGAGCGGCCTGGTGTTCGCGAACCTGGTCGATTTCGACCAGTCCTTCGGACACCGCAACGATCCGCGCGGGTACGCGCAGGCACTCGCAGAGTTCGACGGGGGCCTTCCTCGGATCCTCGCGGCGCTCGGCCCCGACGACGTCTTGCTGATCACGGCAGACCACGGCAACGACCCGACCACGCCGTCGACGGATCACTCGCGCGAGAGGGTCCCGCTGCTGGCGGTCGGCCCTCGCCTGCGGCGCGGAGCGGAGGTGGGGGAGCGCTCCAGCTTCAGCGACCTGGGTGCGACGGTGGCGGAGCTGCTGGGGGTTGCGACGACCACTCCCGGCGCATCTTTCGCACCCCTGTTGGTTCCCTGAACCTTCTCTCGCCCCCTCCCTCGGGGCGTGCGGTTGCTCGTGCCGGCCACTCGCTAGCGGGCCGACGAGCGAAGCTGTGCGCACCCACGAACCCACTCCGCCACCGCGTCCGCGCCCGCAGCGCAGGTCGCGAAGACTTCTTCTTGTGTCGCCTCCGGCGCGCATGTAACGTCCGAGGCACCTGACAACTTGTAGACAAATTCCCTTAGACACACGCGGAGGCAGGATGGAAGAACGACTCCTGACAGAGCAGCGAGACGGTGACCGTGTCGCAGCGGAAACGGGGTCCTCGGCCGACGAGGCCGGCGTAGCGGCGCCCCGCTTCGGACCGGGGCCGCGCCAGGGGCGCATCATCGCCATGGCGAACCAGAAGGGTGGCGTGGGCAAGACCACCACGACCATCAGCCTCGGGGCCGCGCTCGCCGAGCTGGGCCAAAACGTCCTGCTGGTGGACTTCGATCCCCAGGGAGGGTGCGCTCTCGGACTTGGGATAGAGCCCGCGGCTCTGGACCTCTCCGTCTACAACGCGCTCCTCGACCGGTCCTGCGCCGTCGAGGACGTCGTTTTGAAGACGTCGGTTCCCAACCTCGAGCTACTGCCGTCGAACATCGACCTGTCCGCGGCGGAGCTGATGCTGGTGCAGGAGGTGGCGCGGGAGCAGACCTTGATGCGCGTGCTTGCTCCTCTAAGGGTGAAGTATGACTTCATCCTTATAGATTGTCCGCCCTCGCTTGGCCTCCTGACGATCAACGCGCTCACGGCCGCCGACGGCGTCATCGTTCCGCTCGAGTGCGAGTACTACGCGCTCCGCGGGATGGGTCTGTTGATGGATTCGATCGAGCGGATCCGCGAGCGGCTGAACCCTCGACTTCAGATCGATGGGATCCTGGCGACCATGTTCGACAACAGGACCGTCCACAGCAGAGAGGTCCTGGAGCGGGTCGAGCAGGCCTTCGGGCAGTGGATCTTCGACACCAAGATCCGCAAGACGATCCGGTTCGCCGAGGCTCCGGTGGCGGGGGAGCCGATCTTGACCTACGCGCCCACCTCGACTGGTGCGGTCGCCTATCGAAAGCTAGCCATGGAGGTGATCAGCCGTGTCTCGTCGCGCGAGCCTGCCCGGAGCTGAGGAGCTCTTCCGCAGAACATCAGCGGACCGTGGTCGTCCCGAACCAGACGAGAGACCACAAGAAGCTAAGTCGACAAAGCTACAAGTAGCTGCTCCAGAGGCTCCCGAGGCGCCTGCACCCGCGCGCCGAGGTCCACGGCACGACGAGAAGATCACGTTCTACTGCACGAGCGAGGATCTGATGGGGCTCGAGCGGGCTCGGCTGAAGCTACGGGCCGAGCACGGCATCGCGGCCGATCGCGGCAAGATCGTCCGCGCGGCGCTCGCCTACGTCCTCGAGGACTTCGACGCTCGCGCTGACGATTCGATCCTGCTGCGTCGCCTCAGCGACTAGCCGTAAGCGTAAATCTGTAGTTAAGCGATAGCTTCACTCTTCGCGCCGCTAAGGGCGCGCGTCGGCGAGATCCGACGATCAACCTGCGCGGAGGAGTGTTCCTCCGTACCCGCTTCGAGCCTCGAGCAGGCGCCGGCGGCGGAGCGGACGCGACCCGGCAGCACAGCGTCCACCACCCGATGAATCTGACCTCTTTGGGGTGGACGGCCTCGCCTGACGATCTATAAGTTGACGAGTCTCTGAAGATAAATGGCGGAATCGACAGCCGCTTGCCCCCGTACGTGCAGCTGGAGAGGTACATGTACAAGAAGACTGGGCGACTTATAGATGTAAGGACATATAGATTTAGCTCCTAGTCCGCATTGGATCCGGCTGCCCGCCCTGCGCTTCTTCGAGCGAGGCAACCCCGAACACGGCCGCCCGGCCCTCGTCTAGGGCCGCAGCCGCCCCCCGGCACCGCCCTCGCGTCCCAGGGGGCGCAGCCCTCAGCGGCACCACCCTGGCAGTTCGATCCTGGCAGTAACCGTCAAGTAGACGGTTCGCCCGCGAGGGCGGACCGTCAAGTAGACGGTTCGCCCGCGAGGGCGGGGGCTCGGCGGCTGGGCATCGGTGCGAAGGGTCGGCCGTGAGCGAGGCCGCCGGGGGGCGAATACCCGCCGCTCCGCGCCCGGTGGTGGTTTGGTGCGCCCCGATCTCGGTTCGCTCGGTCCCTCTCCCCAGTGACGACCAGGGATTGGCACGCGCTGATCCGTTCCCGCCGAGCTTCGCGCTTCGGAGTGAACGGCAAACGAGCCCCGAACCGCCGCGGCCACGTCACCTCGCTCCAGTGCTCGTGGCCCTGGGGACCAGCGGTCACAACGGAATCTCCCCCCGCCGCCCGCCGGGTAGCGGGGCCACCGGGGGCGCCGGGGCCACGTCAGCTCGCTCCAGAGCTTGGGCCCCCTAGGCCAGCGATCACAACGGAGTTCCCCGCGACGAGGCGGTGGCCGGACCCCCCCGGGCGCCGGCGGCGCCGGGGAGAGACCTCCTGGTTCAGGCGTCCTGCGCTAGTCGATCTGAAGCCTTGTCATCTTGTCGACAAGTCAATTCAGCGGTTCTAGCTGGGGAAATAGGTGAGTCCGGTGAGACCTGCGACGATCCGGAGGACGAAGTTGACGAGCGGGTCGAAGAGCGTCCTCGGTCCCAGGAACACGACCGCCAGGATGATGAGGAAACCGTAGCGGTCGAGGAAGTAGATGATCCCCTGCTTGCCCGGAGGCAGAAAGATCGTCAGGAGCCTCGATCCGTCGAGGGGTGGGACGGGGATCAGGTTGAACACGGCGAGGAGCGCGTTGATCACGATGAACTGCTCGAGGAACAGGTCGAGGAAGGCGAGGTCGGGGCCGAGGAGGGAGAGGCGGTAGAGGAACGCCCCGATGATCGCCAGGACGACGTTCATCATCGGGCCCGCCAGCGCCACGATGGCGGCGCCGAAGCGGCGAGACGAAAGTGCCTCGGGCCGGAACTCCACCGGCTTCCCCCATCCGAACCCCGCGATCAGGATGAGGACCGTCCCCAGCGGGTCGAGGTGCCTCAGGGGATTCAGCGTGAGGCGCCCCATCGCCCGCGGCAGCCTGTCTCCCTGAAGGTCGGCCGCCAACGCGTGCGCGTATTCGTGCAACCCGATCGCGAGAACGAGGGTGGCCGCAAGCAGGACGAACGCGATCAATCCGGGAAGGCCGCCCTGGAGCAGCCCGAGGGGGCCTGAGCTCATCGTGCCGGTATTGTAGGCGCCTCCTTCGGCTCATCCTCGACAACGGCCGACCACGTGGGCACTGGGGGTAAAGCTCCACTTGACGCTTAATACAAGGAAGCGGGTCTTCAGCGGCATCCAGCCGACGGGGGAGGCCCATATCGGCAACTTCTTCGGCGCGATCAGGAACTGGGTCGCCAACCAAGACGAGCACGAGGCGTTCTACTGCATCGTCGACCTACACTCGCTGACGCTGCCCTGGGATCCCGCGGAGCTCACCCGCGCGACCCTCGCCAAAGGAGCCGAGCTCCTGGCCTGCGGCGTCGACCCCGGTCGCTCCGTCTTGTTCGTCCAGTCCCACGTGCCGGCTCACTCAGAGCTCGCCTGGATCCTGAGCTGCGTGGCCCGCATGGGGGAGCTTCGCCGGATGGTGCAGTTCAAAGAGAAGTCGAAGGGGGAGACGGAGTCCGTCGGTGTCGGCCTCTTCACGTATCCGGTGCTGCAAGCGGCAGACGTGTTGCTCTATCGGGCGCACGGCGTGCCGGTCGGCGAGGACCAGCGACAGCACATCGAGCTCATGAGAGACATAGGTCAGCGCTTCAACACCCTCTTGGGCGAGACGTTCGTCTTGCCGGAGGCGTGGATCCCGGCCGCCGGGGCTCGGATCATGGCCCTCGACGACCCGACGCAGAAGATGAGCAAGTCGGCCGATCGGCCCGCCTCCGTCGTGCAGTTGGTGGACCCGCCCGACGTCATAGTGAAGAAGGTGAAGTCGGCGGTGACCGACTCCGGCCGGGAGGTCCGAGCCGCGGACGACAAGCCGGCGGTGTCGAACCTGCTTTCCATCTTCGCCCTCGCGGAGGGAGTGCCGGTGGCGGAGCTCGAGGAGCGCTTCTCGACGAGCGGGTACGGCGACTTCAAGGCGGCGCTGGCAGAGGTGCTGGTTCAACGGCTCGCTCCGATCAGGGAGCGCTACCGGGAGCTGATGGCGGATCCGGGCGAGACGCAGCGCCTGTTGGCTACTGGAGCCGAAGCGGCGAGCGCGATCGCCGAGGAGACCATGGCGGACGTGAGAGCGAAAACGGGTCTCCTGCCGCGCCTCTAGCAGCTTCCGCTCGCACCTGCGCGGGAATCCGGTAGGTCGGCCGTGGGCGCCGATAGGGTGAACCTGCGGGAGCAAGCCGTTGTCGATCTGTCGACAAGTCGACAACTCAGAGGGAGAGACGCGCGTGCACGAGGTAAAGACCGAGGTGTTCCAGGGGCCGATCGACCTCCTCTTGCAGCTGATCACGCGGCAGCGTGTCGATATCTACGACGTCTCGCTGGCTGCGATCAGCGAGGAGTACCTCCGGGTGCTGAACGACCTCGACGACCTGGACCTCGAACAGGCGACGGGCTTCTTGGTGGTCGCGGCGACGCTGCTGGAGCTGAAGTCCGCCCGGCTGCTGCCACAAGCGTCGGCGGACGGAACCGACCCCCGCTTGCTGGAGGAGCGCGACCTGTTGCTGGCGAAGCTGGTTGAGCTCTCCACTTTCCGCGAGGCCGGTGCCTGGCTCTCGTCACAGCTGACCGCAGGAGAGGGCTTCATCGGCAGGAGCGCGGGGTTGGAAGCTCATCTCCTGAACCTCGTTCCGGATCCACTGGACGGGCTGACGGGGGAGCACATGGGGCGCGCCGCGGCCCGCGCCTTGGCGCCGCGGCCCGTCGAGGTCTTCGACACCTCCCACGTCGCCCCCGTGGTGGAGTCGGTGCGAGACGTGATCACAGAGCTCGCCGATCGACTGGGCGGTGCGGGGCGAGCGACCTTTCGGTCGCTGTGCGGCTCCGGCCGCACGAGGATCCAGGTGGTGGTCCGCTTCCTGGCCTTGCTGGAGTTGTTCAAGGCAGGCGCGATCGACCTCGAACAAGCCGACCGCTTCGGGGACATCAGCGCTTCGTGGACCGGCGAGGTCGACCTGCAGACGATCGTTGAAGAAGCCGACGAATACATGCTCGACCCGGGAGGTGACCGATGACGCCATCGGAGACGAAGATCATCGAGGCGATCCTCCTCGTTGCCGACGAGCCGGTGCCCACCGGGATGCTCGCGGAAGTGCTGGAGCGGTCGGCCGCCGACGTTCACGGCCTCCTGGAGGCGCTGCGCGAGGAGTACGCCGAGCACAACCGTGGGTTCGTGTTGCGCGAGAGCGGGTCTGGTTGGAGGCTTTACACGAGCCCGGACTGCACCCCCTGGTTGGAGAGGTTCGTTCTGGGTCACCGGCAAGGCCGGCTTTCGGGAGCGGCGTTGGAGGTTCTGGCGATCGTGGCTTACAAGCAGCCGGTGTCGCGCGCCGAGATTTCCGAGATCCGCGGCGTCGACTCCGACCGGGTCGTGAAGACATTGCTTCAACGGGGGCTGATCGCGGAGAGCGGGCGCGACCTCGGTCCGGGTGCTCCCGTGCTGTTCACCGTCAGCGACGAGTTCCTCGAGCGGATGGGGCTGCGCTCCGTGGACGAGCTTCCTCCTCTGGTCGGCTTCATGCCCACCACGGACGCGGTGGAGGACATGGAGTCGAAGCTCTCGCCGGGAGCGTGACCGGCTCCGAGCCCGAGCGACTACAGAAGGTCCTCGGCCGCGTCGGAGTCGGGTCCCGCCGCGCCGTAGAGGAGATGATCCAGCGCGGCCGTATCGAGGTGAACGGGACGAGGGCCGTGCTCGGCCAGCGGGTCGACCCGACGAAGGATGTAGTAAAGGTTGATGGTTCGGTCGTCCCGCTCCAAGAAGATCTGGTCCACTTCCTCTTGAACAAGCCGGCCGGGGTGGTGTCGACGGCGGACGATCCGGAGGGCCGCCCCACCGTCGTGGACATGATCGAAAGCGACGTTCGCGTGTGGCCGGTGGGGCGGCTCGACCTGGAGACGGAGGGTGCCTTGCTGCTCACCAACGACGGCGAGCTGACGTTGCACCTGACCCATCCCCGGTTCGGCGTCCCGAAGACCTACGTCGCCGAGGTGCAGGGGAGCGTGACGCCCCGAACCGCCCGCACGCTGGCCCGCGGCGTGGAGCTCGAAGACGGGCCCACCGCGCCTGCGGAGGTGAAGGTGATCGAGCGAGGGGCCGCGGGCAGCGTGGTCGAGCTCGTTCTGAAGGAGGGGCGCAACCGGCAAGCTCGGCGGATGTTCGAAGCGGTGGGACATCCTGTCCGCCGGCTGGTGCGAACGTCTATCGGCCCCCTTAGGCTGGGCCGCCTCAAGCCGGGGACATATCGAAGGTTGGGCCCGGCGGAGGTGCGGGAGCTGTACCGGGCGTCGGGACTTTAGCTACATGTCGACCAGTCGCTCGTTCAGAAAGTGTTGATCTGTAGTCATGTCGACAAGATGATCGGCTGGTGCGCAGGCGGAGATGAGTCGGATCGGCCTGCGAACATCGATCTACATGTCGACACGTACACGAGTCGAGGAGTCGACGTATAGATGGCGGTTCGCGCGGTCCGAGGAGCCACCACCGTTGCCGGCAACGACGTCGCCGCGATAGCGGCTGCGACGCGCGAGCTGCTGGGGGAGATGTTCGAGCGGAACGCGGTCGCAGCCGACGACCTCATCAGCGTCCTCTTCACCGCGACCCCAGATCTCACCGCCGACTTCCCCGCCGCCGCCGCCCGAGCCTTGGGTATCTCGGATGTGCCGTTACTGTGCGCACAGGAGCTAGACGTCGAGGGCGCGATCCCGCGCTGTATCCGGGTATTGATGCATCTGAACACCTCCCGAGAGCGTTCGGAGCTGCGTCACGTCTACCTGAACGAGGCCCGCAGCTTGCGGAGCGACCTCGTAGAGGAATAAATCTCTAGTGGAGGTGTAGATGTTTGGCAGGGTCGCGGTCGTCGGGACCGGGCTCATCGGCGGATCGATCTGCCTCGGGCTCCGGGCGTCCTCCAGCGCCCGCGAGGTGATCGGCTTCGACCTCGACCCGCGCGTGGGGGAGACGGGCCTCAGTTGCGGGGCCTTCACCGCAACCGCCGGCTCGGTGGCGGAGGCGGTCGGCGGCGCCGACCTTGTTGTGATCGCGACACCGGTGGATGCGACCGCCGAGATCTGCTCCCAGATGGTCGCGAGCCTCCCCGAGAGGGCGGTCGTCACCGATGTAGGCAGCGCGAAGCAGGCGGTCGTGGCCGAATGCGAGGCCTTGTTGGGGGATCGGTTCGTGGGCGGGCACCCGATGGCGGGCTCGGAGCGGCACGGCATAGCGGCCGCAGATCCAGAGTTGTTCCAGGACGCTTGGTGGATCCTCACACCGACTGCGACCACTCGTTCCTCTGCCTACCGCGCCGCCAGCGCCCTCGCTACCGCGCTCGGGGCTCGCCCCATCGCCGTGGAGCCGGGGGGGCACGATCGGTTGCTCGCCCGGCTGAGTCACCTACCGCAGGTTGTCGCCAGCGGGATAGTCGCCGCCGCCGTGGGGGCCGAGGATCGAGCGAGCCTGTTGGGCCTCGCCGCAGGCGGTTTCCGCGACGTCACGAGGATCGCCGCGAGCGAGCCCGGCCTGTGGGTGACCATCCTTCGAGCGAACCGTGAAGCCGTACTAGATGCTTTGGACGAGTTCTCAGACCGGCTTTCGGATGTGGCCGGAGCCCTAAGGGAGGAGCGGTGGGAGGAACTCGAAGCGTTCTTGGCCCACGCGCGTAGCGCCCGGATCGAGCTCTTTGCGAAGCCGCAGATGCATGACGTGCCGGTGGCGCTCTCGATGCCCGTGTTGGACCGGCCCGGGGTGCTGGCGGAGGTCACGACTGCGGCCGGCGCCCTCGGTGCGAACATCGAAGACCTGCGCATCGTTCACTCGACCGAGGGTGGAAGGGGCCGCCTCGAGCTGGTGGTCGCGGGCGAGCGACCGGCGGAGGAACTGGCGGAGCGCCTGCAGAGCCTGGGCTACCGCGTGGCGCGCGGACGCCCCGACTGAGCTTGGATCTATGAAGATACTTGTCGACAAAGTGATAGGTAGATGAAGGGACTCCGCTCCGCCCCGCGGCCTTTGCGGGGCGAGGTTGCGATCCCCGGCGACAAATCGATCTCGCATCGTGCCTTGATCCTTGGCGCGCTCGTCGAGGGCACCTCGCTGATCCGCCGCCCGAACCTAGGCGCCGACGTGCGCGCTACGGCGGACGTCCTTGGACGCTTGGGCGCAGCGGTGCAGCTCGAGGAGATGAAGGGTCTAGCTAAGGTTGAGGGCGTTGGGCTGCAGGGGCTCCGGGAGCCCGACGACGTGCTCGACGCAGGTAACTCCGGCACCACGATGCGGCTGCTCGCGGGCGTGTGTGCAGGGGTGGGGGGCGTGTCGGTCCTGACGGGGGACGCGTCGTTGCGGCGCCGCCCCATGCTGCGAGTGGTGGCGCCGCTGCGGCAGATGGGCGCGACCATCGACGGTCGCGCGCACGGCAACCTGGCCCCCCTCACCGTGAGAGGCGCGTCTTTGACCGGGGTCGACCTCGAGCTCTCCGTGGCGAGCGCCCAGGTGAAATCCGCGCTCCTCCTGGCTGGCCTCGGCGCCCGCGGCAGGACGCGCGTCGGCGAGCCGCGACCGAGCCGGGATCACACGGAAAGGATGTTGCGCGCGTGCGGGGTCGAGGTCGAGACCGGCCCCGGCTGGTGTGCCGTCTCCGGAGAGCAACGCGGCCACGCTCTCGAGGGAGTGGTTCCCGGCGATCTCTCCTCGGCGATGTTCCTTATCGCTGCGGCGGTGCTCGTGCCCGGCTCCGATCTGACGCTGGTGGACGTCGGCTTGAACCCGACGCGCCGCGCCGCCCTCGACGTCCTGAAGGCAATGGGCGCGGACATCGACTGGGACGGATCCTCCTGTTCCCTCGGTGAGCCGCTGGGGACGGTGCGGATCCGCCACAGCGCACTGCAGGGCTTCGCCGTTCCCGACGAGTGGGTCCCGTCGTTGATCGACGACATCCCGGCCCTGGCGCTCATCGCCTCGCAGGCCGACGGCGAGACCGTGTTTACCGGCGCAGGCGAGCTGCGCGTGAAGGAGTCGGATCGCATCGCGGCTCTGGTCGAGGGCCTCCGCTCGTTGGGAGCCGATGCGAGAGAGCTTCCGGATGGGATCGTCGTGCGCGGGCCCTCGCCGCTCGGCGGAGGTGAGATAGACAGCCGCGGCGACCACAGGATCGCTCTGACTTTCGCGGTCGCGGCGCTGATCGCGTCCGATCGGGTGCGGGTGAAGGAGTGGAGCTGCGTGGACACCTCGTTCCCGGAGTTCTTGGACGTCCTGGGTGAGGCGACGAGCGGCAGATGATCGCTATAGCGATAGATGGTCCCGCGGGCGCGGGTAAGAGCTTCGTCGCGAGGTCCGTCGCCGCAGCGCTCGGGCTTCGGTACATCGACACCGGCGCGATGTACCGGGCGGTCGCTCTTGCGGCGATCGAGGAGGGGGTCGACCCCGACGATGCGGAACAGCTCGGCGACCTGATGTCGCGCTCCCGGATCGGTTTCGCCGACGTCGGCGTCACCTTGAACGGCGCCCCGGTGGAGGAGCGGATACGTGAGAGGGACGTGACCGACGCGGCCGCGCGCGTTGCTCGGCATCAGGTGGTCCGCGACGCCTTGGTCGCGGTGCAACGCGCCGCCGCTGCTGAAGGGGACGTGGTCATGGAGGGCCGCGATATCGGGACCGCGGTGCTTCCGGGGGCCGAGGTGAAGGTCTTCCTGACGGCTTCCCTCGACGAGCGGGTGAGGAGGAGAGCGCGTCAGCTCGGGCTCCCTCAAGACGCCGCGACGGCGTGCCGGCTCCAGGACGACATCCGAGAGCGTGATGAAGCCGACAGTGGGCGCGCGATCTCTCCTCTCGTGCAGGCGGACGATGCCGTCGCCATCGACACCACGGCCATGTCGCCCGACCAGGTCGTCGAGCGGATCTGCGAGATCGCCCAAGGCGCCGTGATGCGAGGTGAGGATGGCAACTGATGGCGCGCGGCTGCCGGTCGTCGCGGTGGTCGGACGCCCGAACGTCGGCAAGTCGTCGCTGGTGAACAGGATCCTGCAACGACGTGACGCGATCGTGGAGGAGACGCCCGGCGTGACCCGGGACCGCCGCGGGTTCATCGCGGAATGGGGAGGCCGGCGGTTCGAGGTCTTCGACACCGGCGGGCTCGAGCCGGGTGGAGAGGGGCTCGACGCACGCGTGGCGGAACAGGCACAGGTAGCGATCGAGTCCGCCGACGTCCTCGTCCTCGTGGTGGACGCGAGCACCGGCGCGCTCCAGGACGATCACCTAGTGGCGGAGTCGCTTCGACGCGCCGGCAAGCCCGTGGTCGTCGCCGCCAACAAGGTGGACGATCCTCGTGACATCCCCATGGCGGCTGCGTTCCACCGGTTGGGTCTCGGCGAGCCGCTGCCGCTGTCGGCTCTCCACGGCCGCGGCTCGGGAGATTTCTTAGAAGCGCTCGTCGCGGAGCTCCCCGAGGAGACGGGAGACCCGGACGAGGCCTGGGGGTCCATCGCGATAGTGGGGCGGCCGAACGTCGGGAAGTCGTCGCTTCTGAACGCACTGCTCGGCGAGAAGCGGTCGATCGTCGACGCGGTCCCCGGGACGACGCGGGATCCGGTCGACTCGGAGCTGGTGATGGAGGACGGTCGCAGGATCCGGATCGTCGATACGGCCGGGATGCGCCGCGAGGTACAGATAAAAGACCCCGTGGAGTACTTCAGCTTCCTGAGGTCGCGCCAGACGTTGACGCGGGTGGATGCGGCCTTGCTGGTGATCGACGTGTCCGAGCGGGTGACGGGGCACGATCAGCGGATCGCCCAGGAGATCGTCGAGAGCGGCCGCGCCTGCGTCGTCGTCCTCAACAAGTGGGACCTGCTGGGATCAGACGCGGCTGATCGGGAGCGCCTGGAGCGCTTCGTGCTGGAACGGCTCCGCTTCATCCCGTGGGCGACGATCGTGCGCACCTCGGCTCTCACGACCCGCGGGGTGCAGCGGGTCATCCCGGCTCTGGAGCTCGCTATCTCCTCGCACCGGCGACGCCTCCCGACCTCCGTCGTCAACCAACTGGTGCGAGACGCTCAGGAACGGAAGCCGCACCCCCGCGCCGGGGGCCGTTCCAGCCGGATCCTGTATGCCGTCCAAGCAGCGGTCGCCCCGCCTCGATTCCTGCTCTTCAGCTCGGGACGCTTGGAGCCCGCGTACCTTCGATACATCGAGCACCGCATCCGGGAGCGCGAGCCCTTCTCCGGGAGCCCGGTAGAGGTCGAGGTGCGAATCCGCTCTAGACGTCAACAAGAGGGTTAGCCCTTTCCTGGAGTCGGGGGGAGCAGCCCCGCGGCCGGCGACGCGCTGACGGAGATCCGGTGCGCCCGTAGCTACAAAGACGCTTAGCGACATGTTGACTTATAGATGCCGCCGCCGTTGCCGTTCTCGCTATGATTCGCCCTCCGACCGCCCCTCATGGTCGGGTATCAGCGGGACGTGGCGCAGCTTGGTTAGCGCACTGGTCTGGGGGACCAGGGGTCGCCGGTTCAAATCCGGCCGTCCCGACGGGATCGCCTGTCGGCGAGAGGCGCCGAGCAGTGCGGAAAGGGGGTCGGCTCCGAGAGGTGGGGACAGAGCCCTCTATCGCGGCTGCTGCCAGCACCCGTATCGCCACGATCCCAAACCTCATCTCCTTCGCGAGGCTCGCGACGGTGCCGGTATTCGTGTGGCTGTTCGTCTCGAACCGCGAGAACGCCGCGGTCATCCTGTACGCGGTCGGTGCGTCGAGCGACTTCCTCGATGGCTACATCGCGCGGCGGACGAACGCGGTGTCGGAGTTGGGCAAGCTCCTGGACCCCCTCGCGGACCGCATCTTCATAGCGGCCCTCGTGTTCGCCCTCGTCGCCCGCGGCACCCTCCCGTGGTGGATGGCGGCGATCATCGTGGGTAGGGACCTGATGGTGTTGAGCCTGTTTCCTTTCCTGGAGCGAAGGAAGATCGAGCGCATCGCCGTGAACCGCGTGGGAAAGGCCGCGACGGCAGCGCTCTTCTTGGGCCTCACCCTGCTCGCTCTGTCCGAGACGACCCTCGTCTTCGCCCGGTCTATCGACGGTCCGGGGTTGGCCGCGACGGCCGTGGGAGCGGCGCTCTACTGGCTGGCGGCCTACCTCTACGCCCGTGAGGCGATCAGGAAGCTCGCCGCGCTGAAAGACGTTCGGGTATGAAGCCGCGCTCACAGCCGGGGCTGCAAGCCGTGATCATGGCGGGCGGGGAAGGATCCCGGCTCCGGCCGCTCACCAGCAACCTTCCGAAGCCGATGCTGCCCATCGCGAACCGTCCGATGATGGAGCACATCATCATGTTGCTGAGGGAGCACGGCATCACCGATGTCGTCGCCACCGTTCAGTTCCTGGCCTCGTTGATCCGCAACTACTTCGGAGACGGCAGCGATCTCGGCGTTTCGCTGTCTTACGCCAACGAAGAGGTTCCGTTGGGCACCGCCGGCTCGGTGCTGGGAGCACGTGACCTGTTGTCGGGGACGTTCGTGGTGATCTCCGGGGACGCGCTGACGGACATCGATCTGCAGGAGGTGATCGACTTCCACAGAGCGAGAGCGGCGGCGGCAACGCTCGTTCTCAAGCGCGTCCAGGATCCTCTGGAGTTCGGGATCGTGATGACGGCTGAAGACGGGCGGGTGGAGCGTTTCCTCGAGAAGCCGAGCTGGGGGCAGGTCTTCTCCGACACGATCAATACCGGCATCTACGTGTTGGAACCAGAGATCTTCGACCTCATCCCGCCCGACCAGCCGTATGACTTCTCGTCGGAGCTCTTCCCGGCGATGCTCGACAAGGGCCTGCCGCTGTACGGCTTCATCAGCGACGCGTACTGGACCGACGTCGGCAACACCGACGCGTTCCTGCAGGCGCAACGGGACGTGCTCACGGGAGCGGTGCGGACGGATCTTCCGGGGTTCGAGCTCCGGCCGGGCGTGTGGGTGGGCGAAGACGTAGAGATCCATCCCACGGCGCGTATCGAGGGACCGGCTCTGATCGGAGACAACAGCCGCATCGGCGCCGGAGCCACGGTGGGACCAGGCACCGTGGTGGCCGGGAACTCCATCGTCGCGGACGATGCCGTCGTGAGCGGCGGCGTCGTGCTCGAACGCGCCTACGTCGGGCCCTACTCCCGCGTCCGCGGTGGCGTGATCGGGCGAGGCGCGAGCCTCGACAAGGGCGCGACCGTTGAAGAGGGAGCGGTCCTAGGCGACGACGTGTCGGTGGGGGCGGGCGCTGTCGTGAACCCTCGAGTGAAGGTTTACCCCGGTAGGACGGTGGAGGCCGGGGCGATCGTGACCGCGAGCGTGGTCCGCGAGCAACGGGCAACCCGCAGCCTGTTCGGGTCGAGGGGAGTCAGCGGACTCGTGAACGTGGGGATCACTCCGGTGGTCGCGGTGCGCTTGGGGATGGCCTATGGCACCACGCTGAAACGGGGGAGCATCATCGTCACCGGCCGCGACTCCAGCCGCGCCTCCCGCACGATGAAGCGGGCACTGGTGGCGGGGCTGAACGCTTCGGGAGTCACCGTGCACGACCTCGAGCTGGTTCCTCTTCCACTCACGCGGTTCACGGTCCGAGGTGAACAGGCGGCGGGCGGCATCAGCGTACGCACCTCTCCGGGGGACCCGGAGGTCGTCGAGATCCGTCTGTTCGACGCCGACGGCGCGGATCTGTCGGAATCCGATCAGCGCAAGATCGAGCGGGTCTTCTTCCGCGAGGACTACCGGCGCGCCGCCCACAACAAGCTCGGCGAGCTCGAGTTCCCCCCACGGACGCTGGAGCAATATGCGGCGGGCCTGATGTCCGCTCTCGACGTCGCCTCGATCCGCAACCTGGCCCCCAAGGTGGTCGTCGACTACGCGTTCGGCGGCGCTTCGCTGGTCGGGCCGTCGTTCATGGGGCGGCTGGGCTGCGACATCTTGGCGGTCAACGCCTTCACCGACGAACACCGGCCGGTTCTCGTCACCGAGGACCTGGAGCGGCTGTTGGAGCAACTATGCGAGCACGTGCGCAAGTCCGGCTCCGACCTCGGCGTTCTGCTCGAGCCCGGCGGAGAGGTCGCTCACCTCGTCGACGACCAAGGTCGCCTGGTGGGACACGACCGGGCGCTCTTGGCATTCCTGAAGCACGAGACGGAGAGGGGAGCGCGCGAGGTCGCGGTGCCGGTTTGCGCCACCTCGGCCTGCGAGGCGGTGGCGGCGGCAGCCGGGGCGACGGTACGCCGGACCCCCGTGGCGCTTCCCGCGCTGATGTCGTTCGCCTCGCTCCCCGGCGTCGGGTTCGCCGGGAACTCGTTCGGGGAGCTCATCTTCCCGAGGTTCATGTCGGCTCCGGACGGGCTCATGACCTTCGGGAAGACGCTCGAGCTGCTCGCCCTGCAACACCGGCCGCTGTCGGCGGTCGTGGACGATCTTCCGGTCTCGCACATGGCCACCCGGGACGTCCCCACGCCGTGGCAGCTGAAGGGGGCGGTGATGCGCCACATCGCCACTGCGACTGGATCCTCTTCGGGCGCGCCGAACCTGGTGCTGGTCGACGGGGTCAAGGTCGTCGAGGCGGCCGATCGCTGGGCGCTCGTGATCCCGTACCCAGACGAGCCTCTGTGCCGCGTGTGGGCGGAGGCGCCTTCCCAGGCGGACGCTGACCTACTCGCGGACGCGTATGCACGCGCGGTGCAGGATGTGGTCGCGGCGGAGCAGGATCCCACGGCGATCTCCTTATCAACTCATTGACATATCTACATAGCACTTCGACAAAAGGAGGATCGGTGTCTGAGTTCCCCGACGATCGTCGCTACACCAAGGATCACGAATGGGCGCGGGCCGAAGATGGACGGATCGTCGTAGGCATCACCGACTACGCCCAAGATCAACTGGGAGACGTCGTGTTCGTGGGCCTGCCGGAGGCGGGCACCGAGGTGCAGGCGAATCAACCTCTGGGAGAGGTGGAGTCGACGAAGTCCGTGTCGGACGTTTACAGCCCTGTGAGCGGCAAGGTGGTGGAGAAGAACGCGGAGGTCGAGCAGAAGCCGGAGCTGATCAACGACGACCCCTACGGACGGGGGTGGCTGGTCGCGCTGGATGCGAGCGACGGCAGCCTCGAAGGGTTGATGGACGCAGCCGAGTACCAGCGATTCACGGAGTCGTCATGACGGGTTTCGCGACTTTGACCAAGCCTAAAGCTGTGCTATAGGGTCAGCGGCCATGTACTGCACGAACTGCGGGCACAAGAACCCCGAGGGCAGCAACTTCTGCGCCTCCTGTGGAACACCCCTGACCGACCGGGTCTCCGGCCACGACACCACGATCACCTTCGCTACCCCGGAGCTGGAGACGGACCTCGAGGAAGAGGTCCACATCTCACCCGAGGAGCTCGAGGACGGCCGTGGGGTCCTGATCGTGAAGCGGGGGCCGAACGCGGGGAGCAAGTTCTTCCTCGACAGCGACCACACCCACATCGGGCGTCATCCGGATAGCGAGATCTTCCTCGACGACATCACCGTGTCGCGGCGGCACGCCGAGATCCGAAGGGGCGAAGATGGCTTCGCCATCCACGACGTCGGAAGCCTGAACGGGACCTACGTGAACCGGGAGCGGGTGGAGCAAGGCGGACTGCGCAGCGGCGACGAGATCCAGGTAGGCAAGTTCAAGCTCGTGTTCCTGGGCGGCGCGTAGCGATGCCGCTGTCCCGATCGCGCGATTACCTCAGCATCGGCGAGGTGCTGGAGAGCGTAAGGGCGGACTTCCCGGACGTGAGCATCTCGAAGATCAGGTTCCTGGAGGCCGAAGGACTGATCGTGCCCGAACGAACGGCATCTGGGTACCGCAAGTTCTACGAGAGCGACGTCGCTCGCCTGCGCTACATCCTGTCGTTGCAGCGGGACCAGTTCCTGCCGCTTCGGGTCATCAAGCAGAGGTTGAGGGATGCCGACGCGAACGGCGGGATCCCGTCGGACGTCGCCGCCGGTTCCTCTCAGGACACCGGGAAGTCGAGCGGAGGCAACGGCGCGGTCGCGGCCTTGACCAGCGTGCAGTTGGATCGGGACGAGCTTCGGTCGGCGGCGAACCTGTCGGAAACGGAGATGCAGGGCCTGGAAGAGTTCGGGATCTTGGCACGCCCCGCCAGCGGCACTTACGACGAGAACGATCTGGTGGTGGCGCGGGCGGCTCGGCGCTTCTTCGACTTCGGCGTCGAGCCCCGGCACCTCCGCATGTACCGCCAGTTCGCCGAGAGGGAGGCTGCGTTCTTCGAGCAGATCGTGGGACCGGGCGCGCGGCGACGTGACCCGTCGGCGCAGACGGAAGCGACGGAGTCCGTGCACGAGCTCGCCGCCCTGTCTCGGCAGCTCAAAGAAGCAGCCCTGCGATCGAGCCTGCGCGAGATCCTGTAGCGATTTGTGTATCTGTCGATAAAGCGACACCACCTCTGGTTCCTCGCGTGCCTGCTCCTGGTGTCGGCGGCGCTGGGGGGCGTGTCCGGCTCTGCAGCCGCCGAAGCCCCCGAGCCTCCTGAGGTCGGTTGTCGCGCCTGTCTCGCCTTCGATGCGGTGGGTCAGCGGGTCCTCTACCGGCGAAACATCCACGAGCGGCTGCCGAACGCCAGCACGACGAAGATGATGACGGCGCTCTTGACCGTCCGCGGCGCGCGCATGGGCGATCTCGTCCGGGTCACCTCGGAGGCCGCGGCCGTCGGCGGGGGCGGCCTCGACCTCGATACCGGAGATGTCTTGTCGGTGCGGGACCTCCTCTACGCCCTGCTCCTGGATTCCTCGAACGAAGCGGCTGCGGCACTGGCCGCGCACGTCGGTGGTGACATCGACCGGTTCGTAGCGCAGATGAACCGTGCGGCTCGGGCGGTGGGAGCTGAGAACACCGCCTTCGCGAACCCTCATGGGCTGGATGAACCCGGCCATTTCTCCAGCCCCTACGACCTGGCGCTCATCGCCCAGGACCTGTTGGCGACGCCCGAGCTCGCTCGGATCGTCGCGACCCGGAGGCGAGCGATCTCCACGCCGGAGGGCAGGGTGGTGGTCGAGAACCGTAATCTTCTACTCGAGAGTTATCCCGGCGCCCTCGGCGTCAAGACCGGCAGGACCTTGGGCGCAGGAGAGGTGCTGGTCGCGGCCGCCGAGCGGGGGGGCCGTCGGATCCTCACTGTCGCGATGCGATCCGTCGACGCCGCGGAGGACTCACGCCGGCTGCTGAACTATGGGTTCGCGCGGCTTCGGTTCTTGGAGCGCCGCGCCACGCGTACGTCGGTGCTGGTCGCGGCGCGCGAGCAGGTGGGGTCGCTGGTGTTCGACCCCGCTGGGTCTGCCGCCGTCGTCGCAGCAGAGGAGGTTGCCGGCGCGGCTTCTCTCGAGGACCCCGTCGACGTGAGCTTCACCCCTGCGGACGATCTGCTGCTGCCTCTGGACGCGGGCGAAGAGGTTGGGACGGTGGAGGTGACGGTGGGGGAGACGGTGGTCGGAACGGTTCCCGCTCTAGCAGACGATGCCGTCGCCGTCGAGCCGCCGTCGTGGGGCACCCGCGCGCTGTCGGGGCTCCTGCGGGTCGCGGCCAGCGTCGTCCCTGGAGCAAGCGCATGACTTCGCCCGACCACGCGGGTGAGCCCCTGATCGCGCGCCGGGAGCTCGCGTGCGGGATCGACCGGGTGGGGATGCAGATGAGCAACGACCTCGCCTCGTTGCCCCGGCCCCCTCTGCTGGTCGGCGTTCTGAAGGGATCTACGTTGTTCCTCGCCGACCTCATGAGGTCGATGCAGATCGAGGTAGAGATCGACTTCATCTCTATCTCTGCCTACTCCTCGACGGGCAGCTCTTCGGGTGTGGTTCGGATCGTGAAGGACCTGGAGGTCGACATCGCCGGGCGCGACGTGGTGATCGTCGAAGACATCGTGGACACGGGGCTGACGCTCAACTATCTGCGACGCAGCCTCGGCGAACGAGGGCCGCGCTCGCTGCGCGCGGCGACGCTGCTCGACAAGGTCGCGCGCCGCATCGTTCCCGTCGAGGTGGAGTATTCCGCTTTCGAGGTACCGGACGTGTTCGTCGTTGGTTACGGGCTCGACTTCCAGGGTCTCTATCGCAACGTTCCGGAGATCCTCGCAGTGAAGGACATAGCGAAGCTCGCGAACGATCCGATGCTCCTGGTGCGGTCGTTGTTCGTGGAAACCAGCGCCTAGGGGAGTGTTAGTTTCGCCCCCATGAAGGAGCTTTCGCTCGTGGGGGTGCGCGTAGAGCTGCCTTCCAATCAGCCGATCGTCCTCCTCAAGGAATCCGACGGAGAGCGCTATCTCCCGATCTGGATCGGCGCGGTGGAGGCGACCGCGATCGCGTTCGCGCTGCAAGGCATCCAGACCCCGCGGCCGATGACGCACGACCTCATGCGCGACATCCTCGGCGAGACGCAGGTCGCGGTCGAGCGGATCCTCATCTCCGAGCTCGTCGACCAAACCTTCTACGCGCTCATCCGGATGAGCAGTGACGGCCGCACGGTCGAGGTGTCGTCGCGCCCGAGCGACGCGATCGCTCTGGCCGTGAGGATCAACGCTCCTATCTACGCGGCGGAGGAGGTTCTGGACCAGGCGGGCATCGAGCTGCGCGATGAAGAGGAGACCGAGGTCGAGAAGTTCCGCGAGTTCCTGGATCAGGTGAGCCCCGAGGACTTCGCGGCGGACCAGTAGTCATGGTCGGCGGACGCCGACCATTCGTGCTGCAAGGTCCTCGGCTGGGCCGAGTCCCTTGGAGTAGCTCAGAGGTACGCGCGACTCTCTACCTTCGCTTTAGGGTTGTCCTTGACATCGTCCCGGTTCGGCCCTAGTGTTTCCCATCCACGTAACTACGAGCGTGTCAGTAACTGCGACGGGGAGAAGATCATGATCGAGACGGGGTACCGCGGACCGCAGACCTGCAAGATCGTAGACATCACCTACCGCCAGCTGGACTACTGGACGCGCACCGGCCTCGTGATCCCGTCGCTCCAAGAGGCGAAGGGCTCCGGAACGCAGCGTCTGTACTCCTTCAACGACCTCCTCCAGCTGAAGGTCATCAAGAGCCTGACCGATGCCGGCGCGAGCCTTCAGAAGGTTCGCCAGGCCATCGAGTACGTCCGCGACCACCTCGACGACGACTGGTCGAAGGTGACGATCGTGACCGACGGCAACGGCGTGTACGCATGCACTTCCGACGCGCAGGTGGTCGATCTTCTGCGTTCGGGCCAGGGCGTGCTGGGCGCGATAGTGGCGGTCGACAAGGTGCGCGATCAGCTGGCGGGCACTTTGCGCGAACTCCGTCCCGTGGGCGAGCAGGTGGAGTACGGTTCGAGCGACCCGAAGGTGGCGGCGACGGCCAAGGAGGGGTAAGCGATCCTGGAGGGCAGCGACGGTCCGAGCGATCGGGCCACACCCTCACTTCCCCACGAGCGCGTCCCGTTCGCGCACAACAGCGAGCGTCAGTTCGCGAAGCTCCTCGACTTCTATCGGATCGAGTGGTGCTACGAGCCCACCACCTTCGACATCGAATGGGATCGAAGCGGCACCGCGACGCAGCGGTTCTCGCCCGACTTCTACCTGCCGGCGTTCGATCTCTACATCGAGATCACGACGCTCAACCAGAAGCTTGTGACGAAGAAGAACCGTAAAGCGCGTCGCCTGATGGAGCTCTATCCGGACGTGAAGTGCAAGATCCTCTACCAGCGTGATTACCTGAACCTGCTGATCAAGTACGGGCTGGAAGAGCCGTCTCAAGGTGCGCTCCTGGCGGCGAAGGACGACGAGCCGCCGCCGATCGCTCTGTTCGAAAAGCCACTAGCGGGTTAGTGCTGCAAGAGAGGGCGACCCCGCTGCTCGCGGAGCATCGGGAGCTGGGTGCAAGGCTGACCGACTTCGGCGGCTGGCAGATGCCCCTCCAGTACACCGGCGTCATCTCCGAGCACAACGCGGTGCGCTCCGCGGCCGGTGTGTTCGACGTCTCGCATCTCGGCAAGCTCCGCGTGGCGGGAACCACGAGCGAGGAGGCTCTTCAACGGACTCTCACCGCAGACGTCGCCGCGCTTGTCCCCGGCCGCGCCACGTACTCGTTGGTCCTGACCGAAGACGGCGGCTGCATCGATGACGTGTTCGTCTATCGCCTTTCGGAGCGAGAGTGGTTGGTGGTGCCGAATGCCTCGAACGTGACCGCGGTCGCCGAGGCGATAGCCGAGGCCGGAGCCGACCCGGTCGACGACTGGGACCGCTTCGCGATCCTGGCGCTCCAAGGCCCCCGTTCGATCGAGCTGTTCGAGACCGCGTGGCCGGGGTTCGGGGTCCACAGGCTGGCGCTTCATGCATGGGACGAGCTGGAGTTCGACACCGGCACCGGCCTCGTCGCCCGCACCGGCTACACGGGAGAGAGGGGAGTGGAGATGTACGTGCCGGCGGGCTCTGCGGCCACCGTGTTCCACAGGCTCCTCGCGTTGGGGGCGACGCCCGCCGGCCTCGGCGCGCGCGACACGCTCAGGTTGGAGATGGGCTACGCCCTCTACGGCCACGAGATCACGCGGGAGGTGAACCCGCTGGAGGCGGGACTCGGATGGGTGCTTGCATGGGACACGCCGTTCCGCGGACGAGAGGCCCTCGAGAAGGTTCGAGCCGACAAGCCGGCGCGGAAGCTCTTCGGCGTCCGCTGCATGAGCAGGGGGATCCCTCGTCAGGGGCACTCGGTCGTCGCCGGCGGGTCCGCCCTCGGCGAGGTCACCAGCGGCAACTTCTCACCGACGCTGCAGACGGGTATCGCGCTCGCGCTGGGGCCACGCGCGACGGCGCCCTCACCGGGGGACGAGGTCGCGATCGAGGCACGCGGCCGGCGGATCGTGGGCGTTATCGTCAAGCCCCCCTTCATCGAGAAAGGCAAGAAGTAGCTTTGTCTACATGTAGACGAGAAAGGGCGGTGTGAGCGTGGACTTCATGCCGCACACCTCAAAAGACGTCGCAGAGATGCTAGAGCGCGCGGGGTTCGCCGACGTCACCGCCCTCTTCGCCGGGATCCCACAGGACCTGAAGCTCGACCGTCCCCTGGATGTCCCCGAAGCGCTGGCCGAGCCGGAGCTTTCTGCGCACATGGCCGATCTTGCGAGCCGGTCGACCGGCGGCCGGGATCTCGTCTGCTTCGCGGGCGGCGGGGCGTATGACCATCACGTGCCGGCCGCGGTGGCGGCGCTCGCGGGGCGAGCCGAATTCGCCACCTCCTATACCCCGTACCAACCCGAGCTGTCCCAGGGCGTGCTGCAAGCCGTCTTCGAGTTCCAGAGCCTGATCTGCGAGATCTACGGGATGGACGTCGCCAACGCCTCCCTCTACGACGGCGCCAACGCCCTGGTGGAGGGCGTGAACCTCGCAGTGCGCGCCACGCGGCGGGAGCGGGTCTTGGTCTCGAACGGCATCCACCCGCACTACCGCCAGGTGCTCCAGACCTATACCTCAGGTTTAGGGCTCGAGATCGTGGAGCTGTCTCACGGGGACGACGGTGTGCTGGATCCCGCCGCCCTCGATGCAGACGGCGCGGCCGCGGTGGTAGTCGGCTATCCGAACTTCTTCGGGCGTCTGGAAGACGTGGCGACGATCTCGGCCCGCGCCCACGAGGCCGGCGCCTTGGTCGTCTGCCTGACGGATCCGACCGCGATGGGCGTGCTTCGCTCACCGGGATCGATGGGGGCAGACGTCGCGGTGGGAGAGGGGCAGTCGCTCGGCAACCTGCTGTCGTACGGCGGGCCCTACGTGGGGCTGTTCGCGACCACGCTAGATCTCGTGCGGCAGGTCCCAGGCCGCATCGCCGGAGAGACCCTCGACGCGGACGGTCGGCGCGCCTACGTTCTGACCCTGCAGGCCCGAGAGCAGCACATCCGGCGCGCGAAGGCCACGTCCAACGTGTGCACCAACCAGACGCTGATGGCGATCGCAGCGGCCGTCCACCTGTCGTGGCTCGGCCCCGAGGGCCTGGCCCGGCTCGGTGAGGTGTGCGTTCGCCGGACGGCGGCGGCCGCCGCTCGCTTGGAGGAGATCCCCGGCTGCACGGTGCGCTTCAAAGGACCCCACTTCAAAGAGATCGTTGTCGAGACCCCCGTGGAGGCTTCCTCCTTGGTGCGCTCGCTCGCCAAGCGGGGGGTGCTGGCGGGACCTGCGCTCGGCACCTGGTACCCGGAGCTCGACAGATGTCTGTTGATCGCGGTCACCGAGAAGCGGGATCAGGCGGACATCGACTCGCTCGCCGAGGCGATCGAGAAGGAGCTGGCGGAGCGATGAGCCGGACGCTGGAGCCGTCGGGTGGAACGCGTACGGCGGCGCGTGCAGGGGGAGATACCGACCAGTTCCCCGTCATCTTCGAGAGGTCCCGGCCCGGCCGGCGTGCCTGGTCGCTGCCCGACGCCGCGGTCGACGCTCCCGCACTAGACGATCTGATCCCCGCCCAGCACCGGCGCACGACCGCCCCCGCGCTTCCGGAGGTGAGCGAGCTCGACCTCGTCCGCCACTACACGCGACTGTCCCAGCGCAACTGGGCCATCGACGTCGGTCCCTACCCGCTCGGCTCCTGCAGCATGAAGTACAACCCGAAGATCGCGGAGCAGGCCGCGAACCTGCCGGGGTTCGCGTCGCTGCATCCGTTCGCAGGCGACGAGCTCGTGCAGGGCGCCCTCGAGCTCCTCGGGATCCTCGAACGCTCGTTGTGCGAGGCAACGGGGATGGCGCGCCTGACGTTCCAACCCGCGGCGGGAGCGCAAGGCGAGCTGACCGGGCTCCTCATGATGCGGGCCTTCCACGAGAGCCGGGGCGACAAGAGGACCAAGGTCATCATCCCGGACTCGGCACACGGGACGAACCCGGCCAGCGTCTCGCTCGCCGGCTACCGCGCCGAGGAGGTCCGTTCGGATGAGCGCGGGCTAGTCGACGTCGACGCACTGAAACAGGCTCTGGACCAGGAGACGGCGGGCCTCATGCTCACGAACCCGAACACCCTCGGGTTGTTCGAGCGCGACATCAAAGAGATCGCGGCCGCCGTCCACGAGGTCGGAGGACTGCTCTATTACGACGGCGCCAACTTCAACTCGATAGTCGGTGTGGTCCGACCGGGCGACATGGGCTTCGACATCGTTCATATGAACCTGCACAAGACCTTCGCCACCCCGCACGGCGGTGGAGGCCCGGGCTCCGGGCCCCTGGCGGTATCCGAGCGTCTCGAGCGCTTCCTCCCAGCGCCGGTGCTGGCGCCTCCGGCTTATGAAGGGGACAGGTGGCGGTGGGACCACGACCGGCCCGACTCGATCGGCCGGATCCATTCCTTCCATGGGAACTTCGGCATCAACGTGCGCGCGTACGCGTACCTGCGCTCGCTCGGACCGGAGGGATTGCGGCTCGTCGCGGAGCGGGCCGTTCTGAACGCCAACTACTTGAAGGCCTTGATCGAAGAGGCTTTCCCGACGGCGTATCCGGGCGACTGCATGCACGAGTTCGTCTCCACCGCGAAGTCACTGAGGAAGAAGGGCGTCAAGGCGATGGACGTTGCGAAGCGCCTGATCGATCTCGGCTACCACCCACCGACCGTCTATTTCCCACTGGTCGTGGACGAGGCTTTGATGGTGGAGCCGACCGAGACGGAATCGAAAGAGACGATCGACGGCCTCGCGGCCGCTCTGAACCAGATCGCGGCGGAGGCCGACACCGATCCGGAACTGGTGAAAGCTGCTCCTACGAGCACCCCGGTGCGACGGCCGGACGAAGCCAAGGCCGCACGAGAGCTGAGGCTGCGCTGGTCGCCTGAATAAGCTGGTGGCGGCGCGAGGATGACTCGGTGGCCATAGGCGGCGAGCTCCGGCAGGACGTTTCGGGCGGCGTGATCCGCGACGGCCAAGAGGAAGCGTCGCGTGTGGCTCTTCCCACGTCGCGCTCTCCTTGGGTCGCCGCGGGCGCTGTCGTGATCGGGGTGCGGGTGGTCTTCTTCGCCCTTGCCTACGCGGGCTCCTACCTGCTCTCGGGGGCCACGCAAGGCCTGCCGGAGCGGGGCTTGTTCGACATCTGGGTCAACTGGGACGCCACGCGGTTCCTAGTCACCGCGGAGCTCGGCTACGAAGGTCCCGGGAGCTTCACCAACTCTTACGCCTTCTTCCCCTTCTTTCCGCTGGCGATCAGGGCTCTTGGGTATCTCGGCATCCCCGGGATCGCGGGCGGCCTGCTCATCTCGGCGGCGGCGTCGTGGGTGGCGTTCGCCTTCCTGTTCAAGCTGGCCGAGGCCGAGTTGGGTGAAGGTGCGGGACGCCGCGCCATGCTGTACCTCGCTGTCTTCCCAACGTCTGTGTTCCTGGTCGCGCCGTACAGCGAGCCCCTTTTCCTCGCCGGCGCCATCCCGGCGTTCTATCTGGCGAGACGAGGCCGGTGGGATCTGGTCGGACCTGGAGCGGCCCTGGCTATGGGAACGCGCTTCGCCGGGGTCTTCTTGCTCTTCGGGTTGCTGGTGGAGTTCCTGCGCCAGCGAGAGTTCTCCGCCCGCCGGGTCGCAAGCGCGGCGTTGTCGCTCGTGATGGGAGCTCTGCCTCTGTTGGGCTACGCGGCCTTCCTCGCGCAAGCCAAGGGCGACCCCCTCTACTTCTTCACCGACCAACGCGTCGGGTGGGGGAGGGAGTTCGTCGGTCCGGTCGCCGCTCTGTTGAACACGATCGACCGCTGGGACGACCCGACGCAGAGCACCAACTTCCTGATCGCGTACCGGCTCGAGCTGATCGCGGCGGTCGCAGGCGTCGCGTTCGTCGCGTGGGCCGTAGCGAAGAGGGAATGGGGCTATGCCGCCTATATGGGCAGCATGCTTGCCGTTCTGCTCACCAGCACGGAGTACTTCAGCGTCCCGCGCATCCTCCTTTCTTTCTTCCCCGTCGTGTTGTTCGCCGCGGAGCTCACCCGGCGCTGGCCCAAGCTGCACGAGTCGTACCTGATGGCGAGCTCCACCATCGCGGCGGTGGGGGTGGTCGTCTACACGCGCGGGGGTTGGTTCTTTTGAACCGCGACCTGCTTATCCTTCATAGGTGAGCTCCGTCGATATCGCGACTACCGATGCGCTGGAGGGCGCTCGCACGGGCGCGCTGCCGGAGTCGGTCTCGCAGCGTGCATGGGCGGAATCGTTCCGCCTCGCGCTGTTGTCCCGGCTCGGGTTCTTCGCCGTCGCGCTCGCGGCCAGCTGGCTCCTCATAGCCGGGACGACGGGTGCTCCGCTCACCGGGTTCGAGGAGATGTGGCGGCGCTGGGACGCGCACCACTTCCTCACGATCGCGCAGTACGGCTACACCGCGCCCGAGAGCGACTCGCATGCGACCGCGTTCTTCCCGGCCTTCCCTTTGGCGATGCGGCCGTTCCTATGGTTGGGACTGTCTCCGGTGCTCGCGGGTCTCTTCGTTGCAGGGGCTGCGTCTGTCGTTGCGGGCTTCTTCCTGTTCAGGCTGGCGGAGGAGGAGATCGGCGAGGGAGCGGGCCGGAGGGCCCTTCTGTACCTCACGATCTTCCCGACCGCCGTGTTCCTGATCGCGCCCTACAGCGAGTCACTGTTCCTAGCGGGGGCGATCGCGGCCTTCTACTACGCCCGGCGCCACCGCTGGCACCTCGTGGCCGTGCCGGCGGCGGTAGCGATGGGAGCCCGAGCCGCCGGTCTCTTCTTGATCTTCGGCCTCGCCCTCGAGTTCCTGCGCCAGAGGAACTTCTCTGTCGAGCGGACGGCGAACGCCGCGTTCTCGTTGATCGTGGGGCTCTTGCCCTTGCTCGCCTACGGCGCTTTCCTCGCAAGGGCCACGGGCGATCCCTTCAAGTTCCTCGTTCATCAACGGGAGGGGTGGGGGAGGGCCTTCGTCGGCCCCGTGCAGTCGTTCATGAACACATGGAACACCTGGGACGTCTCGACGCATCCGACCAACTGGCTCCTGGCCTGGCGTCTGGAGATCGTCGCCGCGCTGGTCGGCCTCGCCTTCGTGTTGTGGGCTCTGTGGAGGAGGGAGTGGGGCTTCGCCGGCTTCATGGGTTCTCTGCTCGGCGTCCTGTTGACCAGCAGCTGGTACTACTCGATCCCCCGGATGCTCCTGACGATGTTCCCGATAGTCCTGTTCCTGGCCGACGCCACCTCGAAGCGGCCTCGGCTGCACGAGTGGTTGATCGTAGGGCTCGCTCCGCTCGCGGCGCTGGGGGTGGTCGTTTTCACCCAGGGACATTGGTTCTACTGAGAGCCATCGCGTGGTTCGATATGCAGATGGGCGGATCCAGATCTAGGTTCCTGTAGACGATGGTCAAGGCGACCTCGTCCCGTAGGCGCGCCCTCGTGGTGGTGTGCGTAGCTCTTGCAGCCCTCACGGGTTCCGTGGCCACGCGCGCCCAGGTGCCGGTCGCAGATGGTCCCGATCCGCAGGCTTGCGACGACCCCACGAACTCGGTCTCGCTCTTCGCCGAGAAACTTCCGAACGGCCGGATCGGCTACGGGCGGACGCCGGGTAAGGCACAGGTTCCCGGCCCCACGCTCGAGATGACCGAGGGCGACTGCCTCCAGGTGACCCTCGTCAACGACACCGACAAGAAGTTGAGCATGCACGCGCACGGGGTCGCCTACACGTTCGCGAGCGACGGCACCCCGCACAACCGCGGATGTGTGGCTCCGGGAAAGGCCAAGACCTACGTCTTCAACGCTCCGGCGCCGTCAACACGAGCCGACGGGACCCTGGATCAAGGCAGCGCGGGCTACTGGCACTACCACGACCACTGCATGGGGACCAATCACGGCAGCGGAGGCGTGTCCAAAGGCCTCTACGGCGCGCTGATAGTCAGGCGCGCGGGAGACCCCCAGCCCGACCGGAAGCCGGTGGTACTGGTCATGAACCAGATCACGTTCAACAACAAGGTCGCTCCGCGCACGCCGATGCCGATCGTCAACATGGGCGAACGGGTGGAGTTCGTCGTGATCGGACACGGCGACCTGTTCCACACCTTCCACCTGCACGGGCACCGGTGGGCGGACAACCGTTCGGGGGTCGTGATGACTCCTTCGGATACGAGTCGGATCATCGACAACAGGACCGTCGGGCCCGCGGACTCGTTCGGCTTCCAGGTCGTCGCCGGCGAACATGTCGGCCCGGGGGCCTGGATGTACCACTGTCACGTTCAGAACCACTCGGATTCCGGGATGGAGGGATTGTTCGTCGTCAGAACCGAGGGCGGTGAGATGACCGAGCAGACGAAAGCGGCCATCAGGCGCTGGAGGAGGGGAGCCTCGCACCATGGTTGAGGCCCGCCCGAGGGTGGTCCCCCTGCTGACGCTCGCCGCGCTCCTCACCGCCGTTGTGGTCTTCGCGCCTCGCCCGGCCGAG
>JADDQX010000049.1 GCA_016781115.1 Actinomycetota bacterium
TGTTCCAGGACCCGTACGCGTCGTTGAACCCGCGGATGACCGTCGGCGACATCATCTCGGAGCCATGGGAGATCCATAAGGGAGTCGTCCCGAAGAACCAGCGGGACAAGAAGGTGCAGGAGCTGCTGGAGGTCGTGGGGCTCGATCCCGGCCACACCAACCGCTATCCCCATCAGTTCTCCGGTGGACAGCGACAACGGATCGGCGTCGCTCGCGCGCTCGCGCTCAACCCGGAGATCATCATCCTGGACGAGCCCGTCTCCGCGTTGGATGTCTCGGTCCAAGCGCAGGTCGTCAACCTGTTGGAGAAGCTGCAGAACGAGTTCGGTCTCTCGTACATCTTCATCGCTCACGATCTATCTGTCGTCCGTCACATCTCCGATCGCGTTGCGGTGATGTACCTGGGCAAGGTCGTCGAGATCGGCAACCAGGTCGATGTCTACGAACGTCCGTCGATGCCGTATACGCAGGCGTTGCTTTCCGCGGTCCCCGTTCCGGACCCGCGCGCGCGTGAGCGCAAGAAGAGGATCATGTTGCAGGGCGACGTCCCAAGCCCGGCGAACCCGCCATCGGGTTGCAGGTTCCGCACGCGCTGCTGGAAGGCGCAAGACATCTGCGCCGAAGAGACCCCGGCCCTGATCGACCGCGGCCAGGGCCATCCCGCGGCCTGCCATTTCGCAGAGATAGAGCAGGTAGTAGTAACCGAACCCGCCTAACCCCTCACCGCCGTAACTTGTGATGAAAACCAGCACGCATTACGGCCGTAACTTGTGCCGAAAACCAGCACTTATTACGGCCGTACTCCTTGGGGGGCTAGCCGCCGATCCCCTCGATCTCGTGGGTGTGCCGTTCCGCTCCTGAGGGCCGCGCAGGGGTGGCGACGGGGCGGGCCTTGAACAACGAGGTCAGCACGGGGGGAACGACGATGGTGGTGGCGACGCTCATCACCACGACGATGCCGTAGAGGTTGGGCCCGATCACCCCGCTCGTGAGCCCAATCGTGGCGACCAGGATCCCGACCTCGCCGCGCGGGACCATGCCCATCCCCACGATCGTTGCGGACCGCCGGCCCATCCCGGCGGCGGCCACTCCGCAGCCGAGCAGTTTGCCCGCGATCGCGAGCACGATGACGGCGAGCCCGAGCAGGAGGTTGGAGGGGTCGGCGAAGACGCTGAGATCGACCAGCGTCCCGGTGACGACGAAGAAGAACGGAACCAGGAACGAATACACCGGGGTCAGTCGCTCCTCCAGCTTGTAGCGGTCCCTCGTCTCGGCAAAGGCCATCCCCGCGAGGAAGGCGCCGATGATCGCGGCGAGGTTCAGAGCGCCCGCGGCGGCGGACAGCGCGAGGCAGATCCCAAGCGCGAGCGTGAAGACCCTCACCTCTCCCATCCGGTCGAGCAGCGGCGTCGCCCGCTTCACGAGCGAAGCGCCGAGCCCTCCGACCAGAGCGACGAAGCCGATGGCGAGAGCCGCCAAGAGGACGACGTCACCGATGGAGAGATCGCCGGTGGCGGAGCCCGCGACCACCGCGAGGACGAGGAGGCCGAGGATGTCGTCCACGACCGCGGCCCCCAGAACCACCCGGCTCTCCGGCTCGCGGATCCGTCCCAGGTCCGCCAGCACCCGCGCCGTGACGCCGACCGAGGTGGCCACCATGGCGGTGCCGACGAACAGCGCCTCCGACGTCTCGGCCCCCGTCACCTTCATCAGGCCGAACCCCAAGACGAAAGGAACCACGATGCCTGAGGCTCCGACCGCGGCCGAGCGGCCCCCCACCGCCTTGAGCTCAGACAGCGGCGTGTCCAGACCAACCGCGAAAAGCAGCACGATCGCTCCTAGCTCTTGAAGGACCTCGTGAGTCTCCGAGTGGCCGATCAGTCCTACGAGGTGGGGGCCGAATAGGACACCGGCCAGGAGCTCGCCGATCACCGCCGGCTGACCGAAGCGCTCGAAGAGGTAGCCGAAGACCTTGGCCAGGGCGAATATGACGGCTAGATCTACGAGGATGGCTTCGGTCGACATGGCGGGCGGACTCTAAGCGTTGCCTCTGTTGCTGCTCGCGGGCGCGGTCAAGCAAAGGGGTTCACCTATCTACGACATCTGTAGTAGCGTCTTTCCCCTTAGGCGTTGCGGGCCGTTCCGGCGGGCCATACACTGCCGCCTGCGACAGCAGTAGTACACCGGGGGGACGTTGAGCCAAGCGATCGAAGATTTCGGGCTACCCGTTCAGGGTCCGATCTCTGGACAGGACACCGAACAGGTCGAGGGTCGGACGCCCCGGCAGCTCTTCTGGCTGCGGTTCAGGCAAGACAAAGTTGCATTCGTCGGGCTCGCCGTCATCCTGCTGCTGACGCTCACGGCCATCTTCGCCCCGGTGATAGCGGACAAGGTGGCGCACAGAGGGCCGAACGACCAGACGCTGGCGCGCGAGATGACCGATGAGTTCGGGCTGCCGAAGGGTCCCAACGAGACCTACATATTCGGGGCGGACAAGGCGGGACGGGATCTCTTCGTGCGCGTGATCTATGGCGCGAGGACATCGCTTCTCGTCGCGATCGTGGCCACGGGGATATCGGTGGTCATCGGTGTCACGCTCGGGATGATCGCCGGATTCATCGGCGGGAAGATCGACACCATCATCTCCCGGTTGATCGACGTCATCTTGTCGCTGCCACTGTTGTTGTTCGCGATCGGCATTGCCGCCGCGTGCTCCACCAGCAAGGAGGGCTGCCTCGGAGGCAGGATCAAGCCCGGCCTCGGCCTCGTCGTCTTCATCATCGCCGCGTTCAGCTGGCCCTATATCGCCAGGATCGTTCGCGGCAACACCCTGTCGATCCGCGAGAAGGAGTTCATCGAGGCGAGCCGGTCACTCGGCGCCAGGAACTCGCGGATCATGTTCAGAGAGGTTCTGCCCAACCTCGTCGCGCCGATCATCATCTACGCGACGCTGATCATCCCCAACAACATCATCTTCGAGGCCGCGTTGTCGTTCCTCGGCCTCGGTGTGCCGCAGAAGACTCCTTCGTGGGGACGCATGCTCTCCGACGCCAGCCGCCTCCTCGAGGTGGCGCCATGGATGATGATCTTCCCCGCGCTCTTCCTCGTGCTGACGACGCTCGCCTTCAACCTGTTGGGAGATGGGCTTCGCGACGCGCTCGATCCCCGTGCGGGACGCTGATCCGAAGCCCAGGACAAGGAGGTCAAGCAAGCGATAACGAGGCAGATCTTTGTGCAGTGAGAGATGTTCCGAACGAGAGGAGTCGAGGTATGCCAAGTAAGAAGAATCTCTGGGTCGTAGCGCTGCTACTGGTCCTGTCGCTCGTTGCCGCCGCCTGTGGTGGCACCGGAGACGACGCGGGGCAGGTTGATACGCCCGATACCGGAGAAGTGACCAAGGGTGGCGTGGCCACGTGGGAGAGCGAGGAATTCGCCTTCACGAACGGCTTCGACCCCACCGGTGAGTACCTCGGTGAGGCGTGGGCGGTCATGACCAACATGCTGCTCCGTACGCTCGTCAGCTACCCGCACGTCGCGGGAGCGCCGGGCAACGAGATCGTTCCCGACCTCGCGGAGGATCTTCCTGAGGTCTCGGAGGACGGGCTGACGTATACGTTCAAGCTCAAGGAAGGGATCAAGTTCGGCCCCCCCGTGAGCCGCGAGATCACGTCCAAGGACATCGAGTACGCGTTCCGCCGGATCGCGACCGAGTCGCAGGTCGCGCAGTACGCCAACTACTACGAGGGCACCATCAAAGGCCTCGAGGTTGGGAAGGACCCGGGCCCCGGCGGCATCGAGGGCATCGAGACGCCGGACGACAAGACGATCGTCTTCACGCTCACCAAGCCGACGGGTGACTTCCTCAACCGCGTCGCCATGCCGGCCACGGCGCCGATCCCTGAAGAGGTGGCGAAGTGCTTCACCAAGGCCGGCGAGTACGGCCGCTACCTCATCTCGTCTGCGGGCTACATGTTCGAGGGTTCCGAGGACCTCGACATCTCCAGCTGCGACACGATGAAGCCGATCTCCGGGTTCAACCCGACCAAGAGCCAGGTCTTCGTGCGCAACCCCGACTACGACCAGGCCACCGATGAGTACCGCCAGAACAACATCGACGGCATGGAGCACAGGCTCAACACCAACACCAACGACTTCGAGCAGAAGGTCATCGCGGGCGACGTCGACTTCGTCTACACCCCGACGCCTGCGACGCTTCGTAAGTTCGTTCAGGACCCAGAGCTGAAGCAGAGGCTCTACATCAACCCGGGCGACCGCACCTGGTACATCACGATGAACCTGGCAGAGCCGCCCTTCGACGACATCCACGTCCGCAAGGCAGCGAACCTCATCATGGACAAAGAGGGTTTGCAGCGTGCATGGGGTGGTCCGACCCAGGGTGAGATCGCGACGCACATCATCCCGGACGCGATGCTGAACGAGGCCCTGGCGGAGTACGACCCCTACCCGAGCGAGAACCACGCCGGTGACGAGGCCGCGGCCAAGGAAGAGATGAAGCAGTCGAAGTACGACACGGACGGCGACGGCGTCTGCGACGACCCGGTGTGCGAGGACGTTCTGCAGATCGGTAGCAACACGCCGCCGAACACCGACATGCTTCCCGTCGTCGAGAGTTCGCTCGAGAAGATCGGCATTACGCTGGATTCGCGCGAGGTCACCGACGCCTACACGCCGATCCAGACCGTTGCCAAAGAGGTTCCCATCTCCATCCGTCCTGGGTGGGGCAAGGACTACCCCGACGCGTTCACCTTCGTCGGGTTCCTCTTCGACAGCGACTTCCCGTGCACCGGTAACTACAACTACTCTCTCGTCGGGCTGACCGAGGAGAAGGCGAAGGAGTGCGGCATCGACATGCCGGACGAGCCCATCCCGAGCGTCGACAAGGACATCGCGACCTGTGTCGACCTCACCGGGGAGGAGCGGTTGAATTGCTGGGCCGAGCTGGACAAGAAGCTCATGGAAGAGGTCGTTCCATGGATCCCCTACCTGGACGCTCAGGTGGTCTTCGGCACCAGCCCCCGAGTCACGAAGTTCGAGTTCGACCAGTTCGCAGGGCACGTCGCGTGGTCGAACATCGCGCTGACCGAGGTCGCAAACGAGTAGGGCAACACAGCAATGTTGCACCCGTAACATGTGTGAGTGGGAGCCGCCCCCGGATGGGGGCGGCTCTCGACTCTCTAAGGTCGGCACTGCCGGTTCGATTTCGATGGAGGACTAAGCGGTGGGCAGGTACATAGCGCGGCGGTTGCTCTACCTGATGATGGTCGTGCTGATCATCACGCTCGCTACCTTCTTGATCTTCTACGTCATGCCACCGGGTGACCCTGCCGTGGCGTTCGCGGGGAAGACCCCCACCCCTGAGGTCATCGAGCAGGTCAAGATCCAGTTCGGCCTCGATAAGCCGATCCACGTGCAGTACCTCACGTTCGTGCGCAACATCTTCTTGGGGGACGAATACGGCTGGCCCGGGCTTGGCTTCTCCTTCGACACGCGCTCGCCGGTCAAAGAAGAGTTGTTCACTCGCGCTGCGGTCACGATGCAGCTCGGCTTCGGCGCTGCCGTCTTGTGGCTCCTCGTGGGCATCTCCGTCGGGATCGTGTCGGCGCTTCGGCGCAGGACCATGGTCGACCGGGCCGCGATGGGGTTCGCATTGTTCGGCGTCTCGGCGCCGGTCTTCGCCGTCGGTCTCTTCGCGCTCTTCGTCTTCTGGCAACAGCTGGACTGGTCGCCCGGGACGGGATACGTCCCGATCCGGGAAGACCCCGGCGAGTGGCTCGCTCACATGATCCTTCCGTGGGCGGTGCTGGCGCTGCAATACGCCGCCTTCTACGCCAGGATGGTGCGCGGCAACCTGTTGGAGACGCTCGGCGAGGACTACATACGTACGGCCCGTGCGAAGGGCCTTTCGGAACGGAAGGTCATCGGGAAGCACGGATTGCGTTCGAGCCTTACACCCGTCGTCACGATCTTCGGCCTGGACTTCTCGCTCTTGCTCGGGGGAGCAGTCTTGACCGAGAGCGTCTTCAACATCCCGGGGCTCGGCCAATTGGTCATCTCGGCGGTTAACCGTTCCGATATCCCCGTCGTGCTGGCGGTGACGGTGGTTGCAGCCTTGTTCGTCACGTTCATGAGCCTCGTCGTGGACGTCATCTACGGATTTCTCGACCCCAGGGTGCGGTTGTCCTAGATGACCCAGGAGCGTCTACTCGAGGTCAAGGACCTCAAGGTTCACTTCAATACCCCCGACGGGATCGTCAGGGCCGTGGATGGCGTCTCCTTCAAACTCGATCGCGGCGAGACGTTGGGGATCGTGGGCGAATCGGGCTCCGGCAAGAGCGTCACGTGTCTCACTAGCCTTCGTTTGACGAACCTCGAGTCCGCGGACGTGTCCGGCGAGGTGATCTTCAAGGGGCGCGATCTGTTGAAGATCACCAAGGAGGAGCTGCGCCAGGTTCGCGGCAAGGAGCTCTCGATGATCTTCCAGGACCCGTTCGCGTGTCTGCATCCGTTGTACAAGGTCGGTGATCAGATCGCGGAGGCGATCTTCGCGCACGAGGACTGCAGCAAGCAGGCTGCGAAGAAACGCGTTGTCGACCTCCTGGGTGCCGTCGGCATCCCGCGGCCGGACTCGCGCTACAACGATTACCCGCATCAGTTCTCGGGGGGTATGAGACAGCGCGCCATGATCGCGATGGCTCTCGTTCATAACCCTGATGTGTTGATCGCAGACGAGCCGACCACGGCTCTCGACGTGACGGTGCAGGCCCAGATCCTGGATCTGATCGAGCGTCTGAAAACCGATTTCAACGTCGGGGTGATCCTCATCACGCACGACCTCGGCGTCGTCGCCGATGTAGCCCAGACGGTGATGGTCATGTACGCGGGTCGCCCCGTTGAGATCGGAACCAAGGACCGAGTGTTCTCGCAGCCGCTGCACCCCTACACGTGGGGATTGCTGGAGTCGATCCCGCATGTGGATCAGAAGGGGACGCGCCTCGTGCCGATCCAGGGCATGCCGCCGTCGCTCATCCGGGTGCCACCGGGCTGCCCGTTCCACCCCCGCTGCCCTCATCGCTTCGAGCCCTGCGACAAGGACGTGCCCGAGCTGTACGACCGCGGCGGCGGCCATCCCGATGCCTGCCACCTCTCGATCGAAGACAAGAAGCGCCTCTGGAACGAGCGAGAGCGGCGGCGAAGGAAGGTGGCATCGTGAGCCAGATCGCCCCGACCGAGCCCGCTTCGAGCGGGCCGGGGAGACGGGACGGCGCTCTCATCGAGGTGAGGAACCTCAGCAAGCACTTTCCCGTTACCGAGGGGATCATCTTCCGCAAAGAGGTGGCGCGTGTTCAAGCGGTGGCCGACGTGAGCTTCACGCTGATGCCGGGTGAGACGCTCGGGCTCGTCGGCGAGTCCGGGTGCGGAAAGTCGACGACCGCGCGGCTCATCACGAAGCTTCTACCTGCCTCGTCGGGCCAGATCTTCTTCGAGGGCCGGGACATCACGAAGCTGTCACGCCGGGACATGTTGCCGCTCCGTCGCGAGATCCAGATGATCTTTCAGGATCCGTATTCGTCGGTGAACCCCAAGCAGACCGTCGGACAGATCATCGGCGCACCGTTCGACATCCACAAGATCCCGGGTGACCAGAAGAAGCAGGTGCGTGAGTTGATGGATCGCGTCGGTCTGAACCCGGAGCACTACAACCGTTATCCACACGAGTTCTCCGGAGGACAACGTCAACGCATCGGGGTGGCTCGCGCGTTGGCACTTCGTCCGAAGGTGATCATCTGCGACGAGCCGGTATCGGCACTGGACGTGTCGATCCAAGCGCAGATCCTCAACCTGCTCGAGGATCTGCAGGACGAGTTCAAGCTGACCTACCTGTTCATCTCGCACGATCTCGGCGTCGTTCGGCACATCTCGGATCGCATCGCCGTGATGTACCTCGGGCACGTGGTCGAGGTGGCTCAAGCGGACGAGCTCTACGAAGATCCCAAGCACCCGTACACCGCGGCACTGTTGTCCGCCGTGCCGAAGGCATATTCCGACACCGATGCGCGCGAGCGGGTGGTGTTAACCGGAGACGTTCCGTCCCCGATGGATCCGCCTTCCGGTTGCCCCTTCCACCCCCGCTGCCCCAAGGCTCGCATCGTCGCCGGGAGCAAGGACAAGGTTCCGGACAACTGCAGGGACGTGATGCCGCCGCTGGGTGAGGTGGCGAGTAACCACTACGCGGCCTGTTGGTACCCCGTCGACGTCGGCGAGAAGCTCCACCGCGCCGCGCACGCGTAACGGCGGCGATGACCTTCTCGATCGTCGCCTGCGACCTACAAGCCGATCCTTCTCCCGAATGGGGAGTAGCGGTCGCCTCTAAGTTCCTCGCCGTCGGCTCGTGCGTCGGGTTCGCCCGTGCCGGAGCTGGCGCCGTCGCGACGCAAGCTCTCGCGAACGTCGCGTACGGCCCACAGGGGCTTGACCTTCTGAGCTCCGGGCGCAGCGCGCAGGAGGTCGTGGCATCCCTCACCGGGGGCGACGAGGGCCGCGACGACCGTCAGCTGGGAGTGGTCGATCGGGACGGGGGGGCCGCGACCTTCACCGGCGGAGGGTGTTTCGACTGGGCGGGAGGCGTAGCGCGTGACGGCTACTGCTGCCAGGGGAACATCCTGACGGGACACGAGGTCGTGAGCTCGATGAGCAGCGCTTTCGAGGAAGCGCGAGGTGAACTGGCCCAGCGGCTCCTCGCCGCACTGGCCGCGGGCGACGCGGCGGGCGGTGACCGCAGGGGCAGGCAGTCCGCCGCGCTCCTGGTCGTAAGGGAGGGCGGCGGCTACGGGGGTGGCAACGACGTAGCTGTCGACCTACGGGTGGACGATCACCCCGCTCCGGTACCCGAGCTCCAGCGACTCTTCGGGATACATCGCCTGTTGATGCCGCGCCCACAGGATCTAGAGATCTTCGACATCGATGCGGCGCTCGCTGCAGAGCTACGTCAGCTGTTGCAGCTGCCTGCGGGAGATACCTACGACGCCGAGGTAAGGACGGCGCTGCGCGAGTTCGTTGGGAGCGAGAACCTCGAAGAACGCTGGATCGACCAGGACCGGATGGAGCGCGGCGTACTGGAGCATCTGCGCAGCAAGAGAGCTACCTAGACGCTCCCTCTCAGCGACGTCCGAGCGCGCGCCGAAGCCAGCTCGAACACCTCCCGCAGCGGGAGTCCCGACGACCTTGCCACCCGCAGCGCGTCTTCGTATTCCGGAGAAGCCGTCACTGTCTCGCCGCCCCGCCGACCCAGCTTGACCCGCACCGGCTCGCCCGCGACCTCCACCTCGATCCACTCCCGTTGGAGCTCGTCCTTGTGGACCCGCTGCAACCTCGCGCCCAGGGTCGTGGTTTCCCGGTAGAGGGTGTCCAGAACGCGCTCTCTGTGTTCCGCGGCCACCAGGATGGACAGCGTGAGCGCGGGGCGCCCTTTCTTCATGACGATCGGTGTTGACCAGGCGTCTGAAGCTCCAGCCCGTAGCAGGGACTCGATGCAGTACGGGATCAGCTCGCCGCTCATGTCGTCGACGTTCGTCTCTATCAGCCACGCTTCGCCCCGCGACTGCTGAGCGATCTCGCTGCCGACTAGAACACGCACCACGTTCGGCCGATCCAGATCGCGGCGTCCCGCGCCGTATCCCGTTGCGTGCAGGTGCAAAGCGGGCATCGGGCCGAAGGTGTCGGACGCCGCTACCAGCAGAGCGGCGCCCGTCGGGGTCACTAGCTCTTGATCGCCCCGCTCCTCGAGCGCGACACCGCGCAGGATCTCCAGAACCGCCGGCGCGGGTATCGGGAGCGGTCCGTGGGCAGAGTCGACCCACCCGCGGCCGGTCACCAACGGCGAGGTCACGATCCGGGACGGCGAGAAGTATTCGATCGCCGCGGCGCAGCCGACGATGTCGACGACCGCATCGATGCCCCCGACCTCGTGGAAGTGGACCTCCTGCGGCTCGCGTCCATGGATCTTCCCCTCTGCCTCCGCCAGCACCTGGAACGTCTTCATCGCCCGGGCCCCCACCCCGTGGGCGAGCGGAGCGTTCTCGAGGAGGGTTCTGATGTCGCGGTAGTTCCGGCTGGTGGCGCTGTCGTGGGTGATGACGTTCACTTGGGTCGCCCGGAGGCCCTGTTTCGTCACCTGTTCGACGTGAAGCTCCCACGCCGGGATATCGAGAGAGTCGAGCGCGCGCCGGATCGTTTCCTCGGGTGCACCCGCGTCGATCAACGCGGCCAGCAGCATGTCGCCTGCGGCCCCCGACAAGCAGTCGAAGTACAGAAGGGTCATCGATGCATCGTCCTGAGCATCCGGAGCGCGAACATCGCGGCGCCGAAACCATTGTCGATGTTCATCACCGCTACCCCAGCCGCGCACGAGTTCAGCATCGCGAGGAGAGCGGCCAATCCCTCGAACGATGCTCCGTATCCCACGCTCGTTGGAACCGCCACGACGGGAGACGCGGTGATGCCTCCGACGAGGCTCGCCAGCGCCCCTTCCATCCCCGCGACCACGATCAGCACTTCTGCCGCATGAAGGTGGTCCTGGGCCGCGAGCAACCGGTGCAAACCCGCGACGCCGACGTCGTTGATCCGATCGACCTCGGCCCCCGCCGCTTCAGCGGTGATGGCGGCCTCTTCCGACACGTATCGGTCGGACGTGCCGGCAGATACAACACCGATGCGGCCCAGCCGGCTTTCGGCCTCTGCTCTGAACACCACAAGGCGCGCATCCTCGTGATGACGTGCGAGGGGGAACTCCGCTTTCAGACGCTCCGCCATCTGGGGCTCGACGCGGGTGGCGAGGACGGGACCAGCGTTCTTCGCGAGCAGAACGCGCGCGATCTGTATCACCTGGTCGGGGGTCTTTCGCTCGGCGAAGATCGCTTCTGGCATCCCTTGTCGCAGCTCTCGGTGAGTGTCGAGCCGCGCCACGTCGATGTCTTCGATCGGCAACGCCGAGAGCGCGCGCAGCGCCTCATCGACGGTGGTCGTGCCTGCTTCTATGCCTCTGAGCAGGACTTTCACCTCATCGGGGTGCATGTGCCGAGTGTAGGATGACGCACCGTGCCGGCCCTCACGACAGAGCAGACGACGCTGACTCTGGCCGTCGTGGCGGCAGTGGCCCTCTTCTCCCTGCTAGCGGCTGTCGCCTCCAATCTCCGCTTGCGCAAGGTCCGCAAGGAATACATGGTCCTGCGTGGCGACAAGGGCGATCGTGACGTCCTGGCGGCGGTAGGACGTGCGATGCGCCGAGTGGACGTGATGGAGCAGCGAGTCGATTCCGTGGTCCAAGCCCAAGAAGCTCAGTCTGCGCTCGGTCGGTTCGCCCTCCAGAAGTTCCACATGGTTCGCTACGACGCGTTCGACGACATGGGCGGCCGCCTGTCGTTCTCGGCGGCGCTTCTTGACGATCATGGGGACGGCATCGTCATCACCTCCATCAACGGACGGAGCGAGACCCGCACGTATGCGAAGGAGATCTTCAATCTCGGTTCCGAACACAACCTCTCTGACGAGGAGCGCGAAGCGATAGCCGGAGCGGTCGCGGCACGAGCTCGTGGAGACGTACGCGCATCTGCGGCCCGGTAGCAGCAGCGAGAGATGATCGACCTCCGGATCCTGCGCGAGCAACCAGATTCCGTACGAGCGGCCTACGCCCGGCGCGGCGGCGTCGACGGATTGGATCGGGTGATCGAGCTAGATCTTCGTCATAAGGATCTGTTGCGCCAGGTAGAGGACCTCCGGGCGGAGCAGAACCGGGCGTCGAAGGCGATCGGCGCGGCACCGCCGGATGAACGGCCCGCTGCGATCGCGCACGCGAAGGAGCTGTCGGACCGTCTTAAGACTCTCGAGCCGGACCTGGAGCAGGTGCAATCGCGGCTAGAGGAAGCTGCGGTTCACCTCCCGAACTTTCCGCACGAAAGCGTGCCTGAGGGGCTGTCCGAAGACGACAACGTCGTCGAGCGTGAAGAGGGCGACAGGCGCGCGTTCGACTTCGAGCCGAAGGAGCATGTAGCTCTGGGAGAGGCGCTCGGGATCTTCGATGCGGAGCGAGGGGTCAAGACCTCCGGCAGCAGGTTCGTCTACCTCACAGGCACCGGCGTCGTGTTGGAGCTCGCGCTGGTGCGTTTCGCCGTCGACTTCTTGATGAAGAGAGGCTTCACTCCCGTGGTGACGCCGGTGCTGGTGCGGGAGCACGCGATGTTCGGGACCGGGTTCCTTCCGGCTGAAGAGAGCGAGTTCTACCGGGTCGAGCGCGACGACCTCTATCTGGCGGGAACGTCCGAGGTCGCACTCGCGGCGATGCATTCGGACGAGATCCTCCCGGCAGAAAGGTTGCCTCGGCGGTACGCCGGCTTCTCTTCCTGCTTCCGGCGCGAAGCGGGCAGCTATGGCAAGGACACGAAGGGCCTCGTCCGGGTGCACCAGTTCGACAAGGTCGAGCAATTCTCGTTCACTCATCCCGACGATTCATGGGAGGAGTACGAGGTCATCCGAAACAATCAGGAGCAGATCCTGCAGGCTCTCGAGATCCCGTACCGCGTCCTCGTGATGTGCGGCGGCGATCTGGGCTCATCCGCCGCGAAGAAGGTGGACCACGAGGCGTGGCTACCGGGGGCGCAGCGATACATGGAAGTCACTTCCGCAACGAACGCGACCGACTACCAGGCTCGCCGGCTGCAGATCCGCTTCAAGGGGAACGACGACAGGGGCTTGGTGCACACGCTCAACGGCACCGCCTGCGCCGTCGGCCGGACCATCGTGGCGCTCCTCGAGAACCATCAGCAGCCGGATGGAAGCGTTCGGATCCCGGAGGCGCTACGGCCCTACACCGGCTTCGACCGCATCGAGCCGGTCGAAGATCAGTTCAGCGGGGACTCGTAGGCCTCGGTTCTTCGTGGGCGCGGGGCTGAAGTGAGCGATCCGCCGAGTGGAGGGGCTTCGTAGCCGAATAGGGTTTCCGTGGAGGGCTACGGTAACTGGTAACCGAACGGTCTTGAAAACCGTCGTCCGCAAGGACTTGGGGGTTCGAGTCCCCCGCCCTCCGCTAGGTCTGACCTGGACGTTTGCGATTCTTCGCTAGTTCACGAAGTACGGGGCCTTCTCGTTTGACATCCTTTTGACATCCCGTCGTGGTCTGCCATCCTCAGGACATGTCCCACTCCATCCCATATCCGACACCGGCGTCCGATGCGATTCGCCAGAAGATGCGGAATCAGAGCAGGCAGAACACCACCCCAGAGCTCGCTTTGCGGCGAGAGCTCTCCCGAATAGGGATTCGCGGGTACCGGCTGCATCGCCGCCCGGTTCAAGAGATTCGTCGTACCGCAGACATAGTTTTCTCAAGAGCCCGCTTGGCTGTCTTCGTCCAAGGGTGTTGGTGGCACGGCTGCGCCGACCACTGGAGCCCCCCGAGGAACAACCGGCAGTGGTGGGTCACGAAGATTGAGGAGAACCGGACTCGAGACGCCGAGACG
>JADDQX010000050.1:0-12872 GCA_016781115.1 Actinomycetota bacterium
TCATGGGCGCGGACGTGAAGGTGACCCATAGCCCGAGTGGAGGGGCTTCGTAGGCCCGAATAGGGTTTCCGTTGGAGGGCTACGGTAACTGGTAACCGAACGGTCTTGAAAACCGTCGTCCGAAAGGACTTGTGGGTTCGAGTCCCACGCCCTCCGCTCCCTGCGAGCAGGCCTTTTGCTGCGCGAACGTATGTTCGGGACGCGGCTCTCGATTGCTCTTGCTAATCAGTTGCTAATCGGCTCGCGCGTTCTTGGCGCGGGCCGCGAATCTGCCGCACCCGTCGCGCGTCGTATGCGCCCCCTTGACTTTCCACCCTACTGGAAGGTTTACGCTCGGAGCGACGTTGAAAAGCGGAGCGAGAGGAGGCTGCGATGGAGGTTCGGCAAGGCGACAGGTTCCGGTGCCCGGTGGCCGGCTGTGGATGCGAGGTCACGGTGACGAGCGACCCGCAGATGGAGGCGACGCAGAGCTTCGTTGACTGCTGCGGCCACGAGATGGAGAAAGTCAGTTAGATGGAGCAGGCGACGCTTACTGCGAAAGGCATGCATTGCGGCGGGTGCGCCTCGCGCATCGAACAAGCGCTCGGTCACGTCGAAGGCGTACGCCAGGTCAAGGCCGACCACACCTCACAGCAGGTGGAGGTCGCGTTCGATGAAGCGACCCTCGATGTAGCAACGATCCGCTCGCGCGTCGAAGACCTCGGATTCGAGGTGGTCTAGGTGAGTACTACCGCGACCGAAGACAGGGCCAAGTTGTGGGAGGAGGAGCGTTCTGCGCGGCCAGATCGCGCCCGCATCCGCGCCAAGATCGGTGGTCTCCACTGCTCGCTGTGCACCGGCACCATCGAGAAGGCGCTGGGTCAGCATGATGGCGTCGACAAGGTCGCGGTCAGCCTCACTCACGAACAGGCCTTGATCGAATACGACCCTCAGCGAACCCAGCCCGAGGAGCTGCTCCAGACGCTCAAGGACATCGGCTACACGATCTGGGACCCCCGCAAGACGCGGACATTCGAAGAAGAGGAAGCCGATCTCGTGCGCGAGCGCAACCGGCTCATCGCCGCATCCGCGCTGAGCCTGGTTTCGATCCCGTTGATGTTCGTCGAGCTCTTTGGCGACGTCGGTTGGGCGTGGCTGCCGTGGGTGCTGGGCGCGGCGGCACTCGTCGCGGTGTTCGGACTCGCGTGGCACATCCTCGTCATGGCGCTGCAGTCGCTGCGGCGCGGCATCCTCAACCAGCACGTCATGGTCGAGGCGACCGCGTTCGCCGGCATCGCGGGAGGGATCTACGGGATGACGGTGGCGCCCCCCGATTTCCCAACCGGAGGCTTCTTCGCCGTCTCGGTGCTGGCCGAGAACTACCACATCTTCTCGGAATGGCTCTCGCTCATCGTGCGGACGCGCAGCTCGCAGTCCGTCAAACGACTACTCGATCTGCAGCCTGACACCGCGCGACTGATCGAGGACGGCAACGAGCGCGAGGTACCGATCGAGGAGGTCGCGGTCGGCGACCACGTGCGCATCCGTCCCGGCGACCGCATCCCCGTCGACGGGACAGTACGCGATGGTCACTCGGCCGTCGATGAATCACTCGTCACGGGCGAGCCGGTGCCGGTCGAGAAGGATGCCGGCGCCTCGGTTATCGGCGGCTCGATCAACGGTTTCGGGACACTTGCCGTCGAGGTGACCGCGGTGGGCGAGGAGAGCTTTCTCGCCCAGGTGATCCGCCACGTCGAGGACGCCCGAGCGCTCAAGCCGGGCATCCTGCATCTCGTCGACCGCGTCCTCAAGATCTACGCCCCGAGCGTGTTGATCCTGGCCGCACTCGCGTTCACGTTCTGGTCCGCGGGTCTGGCGCTGTTCGGTGCCGAGGCCGACGTCGACCGGGCCGTTTTCGCCGCACTCAGCGTGCTGGTCATGGGCTACCCCTGCGCGGTCGGGATCGCGGCGCCGCTCGCGATCGTGCGAGGGGCTGGCGCCGCAGCCGAGAAAGGCATCCTCATGCGCACCGGTGAGGCGTTCCAAGCCTTCCGGCAAGTCCGGACGATCGTGCTCGACAAGACGGGCACGCTCACCGAGGGCCGCTTCACGGTGCGCGAGATCGAAGCCGTTGACGGTGACCGCGACGACGTCCTGGCGCTGGCCGCATCGGCGGAATCCTCGTCGGAGCATCCGGTAGGGCGGGCCATCGTGGCCTCCGCTCTCGACGCGGGGCTCAGGTTGGAGCACGCCGAAGATTTCGAGGCGTTGTCCGGGCGCGGTATCCGGGCTCGGGTCGGGAGCAAGACTGTGATGGTAGGTAGTCCCGCATTCTTCGGTACGTCTGGGTTGGAGGTCGGCGAACTGGCGGCTCGGGTCGAGGAGCTCGAGACCACCGGCCGCACAGTTGTACTGGTCGCGCAGGAGGACCGCGTCGTCGGCGGGGTTGGCCTCGGTGACGAGATACGCGAGGGAACAAAGGAGGCCATCGCCGAACTGCGTGAACGCGATATTGCGCCTGTGATGGTGACCGGCGACAACGAACGTGCCGCTCGTCGCGTGGCGAACGAACTCGGCATAGAGGAGGTCCGCGCCGGTGTGCTGCCGGATCAGAAGGCCGACGTCGTGCGGGAGCTCCAAAAGCGCGGTCGAGTCGCGATGGTCGGCGATGGGATCAACGACGCACCGGCCCTGATGCAGGCCGACGTCGGCGTCGCTATGGGAGCCGGAACCGACATCGCCATCGAGTCGTCCGACATCATCATCGTCGGCAACACGCTCGAATCGCTGTTGGTGGCCATCGACATCAGCTCGCGCAGCTATGCCAAGACGCGCCAGAACGTCGTGCTCGCGTTCCTGTTCAACGGAATCGGGGTGCCGCTCGCGACGACCGGCCTCGTTTACCCGGTATGGGCGATGGTTGCGATGATCGGAAGCGTCAGCGCTGTCTTCGCCAACTCGCTATGGGGCCGGCTGTCTCTACTGAGCGAGGCCGTGCGAAGCGTCGGACGTCACCGTGACACCGCGCCTGCAGAAGTCGCTTGATGCGGTGAAGATCGGTGAGGTCGCCACGCGCATCGGAGTCAATCCCAAGACGATCCGGTTCTACGAGTCGATCGGCGTACTTCCGGAACCCCCTCGGACCCCGTCCGGATACCGGGATTACGACGACGAGCACGTTGAGAGGTTGCAGTTCATCAAGGCCGCGCAGCGTCTGGGCCTGAAGCTCGACGACATCGCCGAGGTGATGGCTTTCCGCGACCGAGGGGAGAGACCGTGTGACTATGTCGTGGGCGTCGTTCGTCGCGAGGTCGACGATCTAAGCGCTCGCATCCGCGAGATGCGTGCGCTAAAACGCGAGCTAGAGACGCTGATTGGGAAGGTGGACCAACAGCGTGCGATCGAGGGGGAAAAGTATTGTCCGTTAATCACACATCACGATTCGGTTTCGCGTATGCGCTCGAACTAGCGATCGCTTAGGAGACGATTTAGCCTTTCTGCAGCGTCTCTGTGCAACTTCCCCGCAACGTGTGTGTACAAATCGGCGGTGATTGCGATCGTCGAATGCCCGAGCAGGTCCGAGGTCACCTACAAGTCGACCCCGCAGGCGAGCATCAGCGAGGCGTAGGCGTGGCGAAGGCCGTGGGAAGAACAGTCGCCGGAACTCCGCTCCGCCAGAGCGCGTTGCAGAGGAGTGGTCATCTAGTGCCGGGCCCAACAGCCATCAGCCGAACGTAAACCCCTATGGCTCCCTGCCTAGCTCTGGAACGATGGTAGGAAAGTTGGGTGCCGAAGGACGTAGATGTCCGACAGCTGCGCAAGCTGCTGGAGGACGAACGAACGCAGCTGATCGAGGTGCTGCCTCCCGATGAGTACGAAGAGGAGCATCTTCCACGCGCGATCAACATCCCCCTCAAGTCGCTCAACCGCGAGGCGGTGGCGTCGCTCGATCCGTCGTCTCCGACAGTTGTCTACTGCTGGGACGACATCTGAGACATGAGCCCGCGGGCTGCGTGGCAGCTCGAAGCGATGGGGTTCCGCGACGTCTACGACTTCGCCAACGGCAAGGTTGAGTGGATCCTCAGTGGACTGCCGATCGAGGGAGGCGGACCTCACTACGCGATGGCAGGCGAGGTCGCGACCGCTGAGTCGGCGGTTACATGCAAGCTGGGGGAGCGCATCGGGGAGGTCCGCGGCCGGCTCGAGGGCCGGAGCGACACCTTCTGCGTCGTGCTCAACGACCAGGACGTGGTGCTCGGCCGGATAGGGCGGTCGCAACTGGACGCGGATCCGGCGACCCCGGTGGAGGAGGTCATGCAGAGCGGCCCCACCACGGTTCGTCCAACCGAGCCCGCCGCGGCGTTGCTCGACAGGATGGCCAAGCGCAAGGTCACATCGGTTGTCGTCACCAGTAAGAGAGGTGAGTTCGTCGGCCTCGCCAGACGAGAGGACCTGGAGCGCCTCGTCGCTCGCTCCTCATGACGAGGATCCGTTCACCTCGTCGCTAGGTCGCGGATGCAGTCCACCAACTGAGTGATGTCGAGCTTCGCGTTGATCAGGTTGCGGACGACGCGGCGGAGATCATCGTCGTCATCGACTAGGACCACGCCGATCGTCTTGTCCACCCGTCTGTTCTAGCAGAGCAAGGGCCGAGCTGTCCGAGTCCGAGGGAGAAAGGAGGGGGCGTGGCGCCCCCTCCTTAAATGGTCGTTCGTCAGATCGTGGGCGTGCCGCCCGGGTTGCGTCCCTCGATCGCATCGCCGGTTCCGCCGATCCCCGCGTTGCCGGTGATCAGAGGGTCACCGCTGATCGGTGGCCCGGAGTTGGGCAGCTCCGCCGTGGAAGAAGGAGAGCCACCTTCGTTGTCCTGACCCTGCTCCTCGGAGCCTTGGCCGGAGCCGGTGAGCTCGGACGCTCTTTCTTGCGCGCTGGAGGCCAGCTCTTGACCCTGCTCCTGCGCCGTCCCCCGCAGGTCCTCGACTCCCCGCTGAGCTGCCTCTTGCGCGGTGCTCGCGGTTTCCTGGGCCACCTGCCGGGCCGTTTCGGCCGCTTCTTGCGCTACCTGCTTGCCGCGGTCCACGGCCTCTTGTCCCGTCTGGCGAGCTTGATCGATGACCTGGTCGGCCACCGGACCGATCGTCTGGCGCTCGACCCGCGTCGCGGGCACCATGAGCCCGGCGATGAAGCCGACGGCCACCGAGCCGATCGCGAGCCCCAGAGGGTTCTCCTGTGCCAGTCCAGCCGTCCGCTGCGCACCCCGTCTCAGCTCCTCCGCCGACGGCGTCGCCTCCCGGACGGTGCCGGCCACCGAACGACCGGTCTCGGCTACCGACTGTCCGGCGCTGCTGACGCCGCCGGAGATGGTGCTACCGACGCCGCTCACGGAATCGGAGATGCTGCTCCCCGCGTTGCTCATAGAACCTCCTACGGATTCCTTGGTGCCCACGATGGCTCCGACGAAGCGGTCCTTCGCCCCGACCACCGACTGGACGACGTTCTCCTTCTTCTCTGCAACAGACTCTCGAGCACGAGCGGGCACGTCGGCCTTGTATCCGATGGCCTCGACCGTCTCGCCCATGCGAGAGCGCGTTTCCTCTATGTCCTGGCGGATCTCGTCGGGTTCTTTGCCCACTCGATGTCCTCCTTCACGGTCTCGACTGTTTGGGGTGCAGGCGGGGTCGCGTCTTTGACCTTGTCGCGCCCACGCAGAGCCAGCACTCCGGCGATGGCGCCGTAGACCAAGGTCACGACCAGAGCCGCGAGCCACGCCGGCATGAACGTGTCCAGGACCAGGATCAAGAAGGCCGTGAACGCTCCCGCTGCGAGGAAGGCGATGATCCCACCGGCTCCAACCAACCCGACCCCGATGCCGGCCCTCTTGCCCGTGGTCGCGATCTCTGCCTTCGCAAGCTCTAGCTCTTGCCGAACGAGGGTGGCGGTCTCCTCCGACAGCTGCTTCAGCAGCTCTCCGAGAGGACGCTCACGCAGGTCCTCGCCGGGCTGCTGCTGCGCCATCACAGTCCCTCGGCAACCGGTGAATCGGAGAAGCCCGAGACCGGCCGCGGGGGAGGCGGCGTCGTGCCGGTCGCTTGCAGCTGCGACCGCAGTTGCTGAGACGAGCGCGTGCTCACGTAGCGCGAGTCGTAACGGAGGGAACTGGAGGACTTGAGGAACCGCGACGCAGCGAAGCCAAGGAAGACGCCGCCCGCGATGACCGCCCACGGGTTCCGCCGGGCGACCTCCTCGACGTCGCTCAAGAGACGATCTGCGTCGCTCGTCCGCAGGTATCCGGCGACTCGCTCTCCTCGCTCGGCAACCTGCTCCGCAATCTTGGCGGGGGTCTCTTGGCCCTGCTGACGCAACTGGTCGGCGATCGTACGAAGATCCTGTGCTGTGGAGTGGACCTGCTGACCGGCCTGACTCGAGCGTTCCTCGACCTGCGAGCGGAGCACGTTGCGGCCTTCTTCTTTGATCTGAACCGCTCGCTCTCGCGCCTCGTCGGCCACCTGCTGGACCTTCTCCTGCGCTTGCCCCGTCACTCCTCCGAGGCCCTGGGCTTCGTCTATCGAACTGGCCACTTGATCTCCTCTCCACGACGGACTCCTGTAGAGGGACTACCCGGCTGAGCGAGCAAGAAACCGTCTGGGTGCGGTGAGATGGCATGCTCCGAGCGATGACGCGCACGCGCCACCTGGTCCCGTTCCGAGAGGCCGTCCGGTACTGGCTGCGCCTCGGATTCATCAACTTCGGCGGACCGGCGGGCCAGATCGCGATCATGCACGACGAGCTCGTGGACAAGAAGCGCTGGATCAGCAACCAGAGGTTCCTGCATGCGCTGAACTACTGCATGTTGCTCCCGGGTCCCGAAGCCCAGCAGCTGGCGATCTATATCGGATGGCTTCTGAACGGGGCCGCGGGCGGGATCCTGGCCGGGATCTTCTTCGTCCTTCCCGCGTTCTTCCTCATCCTGGCCCTGTCTTGGATCTACGCGGTTCACGGTGACATCAGCTGGATAGCCGCGATCTTCTACGGGCTGCAGGCTGCCGTGATCGCCATCGTCGCTTCGGCAGTGCTTCGAGTCGGGTCGAAGGCGCTGAAGAACGTCCGGTTGACGGTGTTGGCAGCCGCCGCCTTCGTCGCGATCTTCTTCTTCAAGGTCCCGTTCCCGCTCATCATCCTCACTGCAGCGGTGGTTGGCGCGCTGGGAGCGCGCCTTCGACCCAGCTGGTTCCCGGCCCCCACTGCTCATGGAGATCCAGAACCAGATGACGTCATCGTCGGCGATGCGGCCGTCGGAAGCCACGGACCTCCTACGGCCCGCCGAACGGCGGCCGTCCTCGTCATCGGCCTTCCGGTCTGGTGGGTGCCGCTACTCGCGGTGATCGCGATACGGGGATCGGCCGATACCCTAAGCAAAGAGGCCCTCTTCTTCAGTCAAGCCGCGCTCGTTACGTTCGGTGGCGCCTACGCCGTCCTCGCGTACATCGACCAGGCCGCCGTGCACACGTTCGGATGGCTGGACCCCGGACAGATGGTGACGGGTCTCGGCCTGGCGGAGTCGACGCCCGGGCCACTGATCATGGTGACCGAGTTCGTCGGCTTCCTCGGCGCCTACCGCTTCCCCGGCGAGCTCGATCCCGTTGTTGCTGGAGCGGCCGGTGCGGCGGTGACGGTGTGGGCCACGTTCGCGCCCTGCTTCCTGTGGATCTTCCTTGGAGCGCCGTTCATCGAGCGCCTGCGCGGGAACGAGGTCCTGAACTCGAGTCTCTCCGCGATCACTGCCGCCGTTGTGGGCGTGATCTTGAACCTCGCCGTCACGTTCGCGATCTTCGCTCTGTTCGGCTCAGTCCGCAGCGCGTCCGCCGGCGGGGTCACGTTTCCTCTTCCCGATCTTGGCTCGCTCGACGTCTTCGCCACCTTCGTCGCGATGCTGGCGTTCTTCGGGTTGTGGCGGTGGCGGTGGAACGTCTTGTGGGTCGTGCTCGGTTGTGCCGCGATCGGCCTCGCCTACAGAGCTATCTGACCGTCCTCAGCCAGAGTCGGCGATGAGGTCTCGGAGCTGCGCCAGGCTCGGCACCGTCACATCAGGAGCCGGGTGCTCCGCGCGTGCGGCGGCTTCGTCGGTGACCCCACTCAACACGAGGACCGTTGTCCAGCCCATCGCCCGGGCGCCGGCGAGGTCTGTTGCCGGCTGGTCCCCCACCACCGCGATGCGCTCGCGCCCGTCCAGCCGACGCCGGATCGCTTCCATCATCGGGCAGTGGGGCTTCCCCATCACCTCGGCCCTCCGACCCGAGGCGGTTTCGACCGCGGCGAGGATCGCTCCGGCTCCAGGCCAGAGGCCGTCGGGCGCGGGGAAAGTGCTGTCGTCGTTCGTGGCTATGAAGTCCGCGCCGGCGCGCACCGCAAAGGCCGCCGTCCTGATGGCGTCATAGGTGAGCTCCGGCGTCCCGGAGACGACCACGACCTCGGCGCTTCGTGCCTGGATGCCGTCGACGAACGACATCCCGATCGAGCCGAGCGCGTCCCTGATCCCGTTGCCCCCGATCAGGAACACGCTGCGATCACTCCAACCGCGCCCCTGGATCTCTTCCGCCGCGACGACGGCAGACGTCACCAGATCTTCCGGCTCGGCATCCACACCGAACGTCCCCAGTCGTCTGACGTACTGCTCCAGGGTCTTCGTCGCGTTGTTGGTGGCGAAGACGATCTTGACGCCGCGCTCTCGCAACTCGGAGATCGCCGAAGCTGCTCCTGGGACCGGTGCTTCGCCCCGGTAGAGGACGCCGTCAAGATCGCAGACCAGAGCATCGAGCTGTAAATGGGGGTTGGTCACGCACGCTTCCTACCTCTTTGGAGGCGTATCGGCGGTGGCACCATAGAACCCGTGAGTCATGAATCCGCGGGGCATCGCCATGATCTGCGCGCCCACCAATCCCGCGCGCTGTGGATCTCGCTCGCCGCGAACGCCGCCTTCATGGTCGTGGAGTTCGTCGCGGGGCTGACGCTCGGGTCCCTCGCGCTCATCGCGGATGCGGGTCACATGCTCTCGGATGTCGGTGCCTTGGCGGTAGCTCTCGTAGCCCACAAGCTGCTGGTGCGGCCCCCGACGGACCGACACACGTACGGCTTGCAGCGGGCGGAGGTGGTTGGCGCGCAGTTGAACGCAGTCCTGCTCCTGGCACTGTCCGTATGGCTCTTGGTGGAGGCGTCGCAACGGCTGCGCTCGCCTGAGGAGGTGGCGGGAACGGGCCTGGCGCTGGTGGCACTGCTGGGTCTCTTGGTGAATCTCGGCAGCGTCTTCTTGCTGCGTCGCGCGCAAGGCTCCAGCCTCAACATGAGAGCGGCCCTCTTGCACATGGCGCTCGACGCCGCGGGGTCCGTCGCCGCTCTGGTCGCCGGCGTGGGCATCATCGTGTGGGGCGCGGATTGGCTGGACCCCGTGGCTTCGCTCGTGATCGTGGGTCTCGTCGTGTGGTCGGGCGCGCGGGTGCTGGTTGAAGCGACTCACGTCTTGTTGGAAGGGGCCCCGCGAGGCTTGGACGTGCGAACGGTCGAGAGGGCGCTGGTGGCCGATGTCGCGGTGGATTCGATCCACCATCTCCACCTGTGGAACCTCGCCTCCGATGTGCCCGCACTGTCGGCTCATATCGTCGTTGGGAGTGAGAAGACCCTGCACGAGGCTCAGCTGCACTCCGACCGGTTGAAGTCCATGCTTCACGAGCGTTTCGGCATCGAGCACGCGACCTTGGAGTTGGAATGCCACTCCTGCGCCCACGAGGTCTAGGCCTCTCCTTCGCCCCCACGCCCTGACCTCGTCGGGCTAGGGCGCCTGGGCTATGCCGCAGATAGACTGTCTGGTCTATTCCGCAGAAGCACCGTCTCCGCCACAATCAGTGTGACCGCTCGTGGCTCTGCGCGCGCGGCTGGGAGAGGAGTGTCGGCTCATGACATCGTTGCGATGACCGCGCGCTCCCGTGTACATCGCGGTGTCGTGGGCGAGCTCTTCTGGATCATCGGCGATCCCGTGGCCGTCGTGCGAGGGGACAAGGTCGAGGCGTGGAATCCTGCCGCGGTCGAGGCATTCGGCGTCTCCATCGAAGACGCTCTGTCAGAAGATTTCGATCTTGCTGCGATCTGCGGTGACGGCGCGGCCGAGCTTCGCCGGATGATCGCGGAGGGCTCCGGTGGTTTGCTGGACTGCGGGGTTTCAACACAGAGGGTCCTCGATGTCGAGGTGTGTCCGATGGTCGAGGGCGAGGTCGACGGATCCGCGCTGGTCATCATGCGTGACGTCACGTCCGAGCAGCGCTATGTGAAGAGCCTGATGGCGCTGAACAACCTGGCCCATGAGGTGCTCAACACATCGTCGTTGGAGGTCGTGCTCCAGCGGATCGTCGACGCCGCGAAGGAGGTCACGGGAGCATCGTTCAGCGCACTGCTCGTGTTGAAGGAAGGCAGTGAGACCGAGGTTGCGAAGTTCGTCTACAACGCGCCGCGCGACCTGTTCCCGAGCCGGCTCCCGCGAGCCGTGGGGCTCCTCGCCGTCCCGATCCAGACGAAGACGTTGGTGAACCTCGAAGACATCCGCGGGCACCCCGCGGGCGTGGGCATACCTGTCGAGCGACACCCACCGATCGCTCCTCTGATGGCCATACCGATCGTGGTCGGTGATGACGCCTGGGGCGAGCTCGCCATCGCGAACCAACCCGGAGAACCAGTTTTCGGTGAGCTCGAGGCGCGGCTGTTGACCGAGCTCGCGTTGCACGCGGCAGAAGCTTTGCGCCTCGCCGCCGCGCGCTCCGCGAAGGAAGAGAGTGAACGGGCGCGTCAGACGCTGATCGATGTCGTTCGGCACGACATCGCTACCCCTCTCGCGGTAGCGCGGGGATGTGTAGATCACCTGGCGTCCGCCGCGCACACCATCAGCGACGAACAACGAACGGAGCTTTTTCGAGCTCTGGACCGCTCGATCGCGGGCCTCGAGAGGCTTTCCGCAAACCTGCGATCCGATGCACGTCTCGAGAACCCCGCTCTGTACCGAGAATTCACCGACGTCACACTGGCCTCACTGCTGGACGAGGTGCGAGACGATCTGGGCGATTACGCGTCCCAGCGCGACGTCGTCCTGTTGGTTCAGATCGACCCGAACACCCCGCCGAGCTTTCAGGGCTCGCTGTTGTTGGTTCGGCAAGCCATCGAGAACCTCGTAACCAATGCGATCAAGTACTCGCCGAGAGGTGGGGCCGTGACCCTCACGTGTCGCCCTGAGGGTGGCTCGATAAGGATCGACGTGCGGGACGAGGGGCCGGGCATCCCCACCCAGGCCCAACAGACGCTCTTCGACCGCTTCACCTCGAACGACAGCGCCTCCGGCTCGCGGACGGGCTTGGGGATCGGGTTGTCGATCGTGCGCCGGGTGGCCGAGACGCACGGCGGGACGGTCGGCGTCGCCAGCCGCCTCGGCGAGGGCAGCACGTTCTGGATCAGCTTTCCCGCGCAGTCGGCGTAGCGATTCCCGGGAATTTCCAGTTTGGCGCAGGAAACGCACCGTCGCTGGGCGAATACGTACCGCTACGACAGACCAGCCGATACGGAAAAAGGCCCGGCCACCGGATCCGTCCGGTCGCCGGGCTTTTTTCATATGACGGGCGCTTGTGGGTACGTAGGGGAGGTGACGCCGACCCTGCAAACCGCCGCACCCCTCATCCCGCCGCGACCGACGCTGCCCAAGCTGCAGGAGGCCGCCGCGGGCTGTACAGCGTGTGACCTCTACAAGAGCGGGACCCAGACCGTCTTCGGCGACGGCCCTCGTGAAGCCGAGATCATGCTGGTCGGCGAGCAACCCGGCGACAAGGAGGACCTCGCCGGAGAACCATTCGTGGGCCCGGCGGGACAGCTCCTCGATCGGGCCCTCGTCGCCGCGGAGATAGACCGCACCCAGGTCTACGTCACGAACGTCGTGAAGCACTTCAAGTGGGAGGCCCGGGGCAAACGGCGCATCCACAAGAAACCGAACATGGCCGAGATCACCGCGTGCAAGCCGTGGCTCGAGGCAGAGCTCGCAGTCGTGAAGCCGACCGCGTTGGTGTGCTTGGGCGCGACTGCCGCACAGGCGCTGTTGGGCAAAGACTTCCGCGTCTCGACCCAGCGCGGAGAGCTCGTGGACTCGGAGTTGGCGGACCTCGTCACGGCCACCATCCACCCCTCTTCCATCCTCCGCGGTCCGCCCGAAGAGCGAGAGAAAGCCTTTCGCGGCTTCGCCGACGACCTCGCTAAGGTGGCGCAACAACTACGAGCCTAGGGAGCCGCATGTCACAAGATCCCGTCATCGTGCAGCAGCAAGATGTGATCCAGCACTCTGGAGCAGAGCCGCCTGTGCCCGGGGAGCGCAGCCTCGCCGAACGCGAGGCCGTCGAACATCCGGCGAAGGTCATGCGGATCGCGACGATGGTTCGGCAGCTGCTGGACGAGGTACGGCAGGCTTCGCTGGATGAGGCGAGCCGTGCTCGGCTGCGCGACGTATACGAGACGTCGGTACGGGAGCTTGGAGAGGTGCTGTCGCCGGACCTGAAAGACGAGCTGGGGCGGCTCAGCCTGCCCTTCGAAGCGGACGCCCCCAGCGATGCCGAGCTACGGGTAGCGCACGCGCAACTGGTCGGCTGGCTCGAGGGCCTGTTCCACGGGATCCAGGCCATGCTGTTCGCGCAGCAGGCCGAGAGCAGAGCTCGGTTCGAGGAAATCCGCCGTCACAGCCTCCCGGCCCCCGAAGACATCTCACCCCCCCACGCAGGAGGCCAATACCTCTAACCGTGCTGTCCGCACAGGGGCCCCGTGGGGGCCGGTTCCGCGGGGTCAGAACGAAGAACAGACCTGCGGCTAGTTGCTCGGAA
>JADDQX010000050.1:12938-13441 GCA_016781115.1 Actinomycetota bacterium
CGATTCCGTCGGTGCTGTGGATGATGCGGTCGGCGCGGACGCGGGTCCCGCGCTCGTTCATCACGAACCGGTGCAGGTTCCCTTCGAAGTCACCCATGTAGAGGCTGCCCGAGAGCGAGCCCATCCGGCCCCGGTACCACCAGGCATCCGTCGGGACGATCGTCGGGGTCCACCGCTTGAGCGGCCCCTTCGGGTTGTCGCCCATCCCGGCGGTGCCGCAGAAGCCGCGTGACTCGTAGTTCTCACCCCAGCCGTAGTTGCGCCCCTTCTTGATGAGATTCAACTCGTCGTCGCAGCTCTGGCCATTCTCGGTTTCGTAGAGCCTCGACGTCCCGGGTTTGTGCGCGAGCCCGAAGGGGTTCCGGTGGCCGTAGCTCCACACCGGATTCCTGTTGCCTGGGGCCGAGAAAGGATTGTCGGCGGGCACGGTTCCGTCATCGTTGTACCGGAGGATCTTCCCGAGACGGTTGGTCGTGCTCTGCGCGGCCCCCGCGTTGTGGTTC
>JADDQX010000051.1 GCA_016781115.1 Actinomycetota bacterium
CGGGCCGCGGCTTCGCCGCTTCCGACCCGGGTTCGATCCCCGGCAGCTCCACTACAGGCGGCCTTCGGCCGCCTTCGGGCCGCGGCTTCGCCGCTTCCGACCCGGGTTCGATCCCCGGCAGCTCCACTACAGGCGGCCTTCGGCCGCCTTTCGTTCCGCTGCCTCGCCATGCCCGAGCCATCTCACCCGGGCCGCGGCTTCGCCGCTTCCGACCCGGGTTCGATCCCCGGCAGCTCCACTGCGAACGCCGCCGAAGGCGGCGTTCTGCGTTGCGCTGCCTCGCCATGTCCGGTGCCATCTCACCCGTCGATGACGGATAGGTTCGGTCGAGTTTTGCCCACTGTCCCTGTTAACGCAGTTGTCGACGAGCTACCGGTCTTCTCCCTCGGCGGCCTCCCGGTGTCGTTGGAGGATCGGGTTCAGCTCGCCTCCCAGGAGCAGGGACAGGCTCAACAGGTACAGCCACACCAGCAGGATGAGACCTCCGCCCAGCACGCTGAATACGGGGTTGGAGCCGCCGGCGATCTGCAGGTAGAGGTTCAGGCCCAGAGACACCACCAGCCACAGCACCGCGGTCAACACGGCCCCCGGAAGATCCGCCCTCCAGTTCGGCCGCGGCCGGCAGGGGGCGAGATGGAACAGCGTGGTCGCCCACGCCACCAGCAGCGCGAACGCCGCCGGCCATCTCAGGAAGCTCCACACGAAGCTGAACGTTTCGCCGAGCCCGAATATGTCGGCGATCTCGCTGCCGACCCCGAACAGGGGCCCGACGACGATCATCACGAGCATGAACACCGTCATGACAACCGTTCCGATCGACAGCCCCAGGCCTAGAAGCCGTCGTTTCAGCCACGGCCGTTGCTCGTTCGCGTCATAGGCGAGGTTCAAGGCGTCGGCAACGACCGCGAAGGCGCGCGACAACCCCACGAGGGCGACGCCCGACGCGAGCGTCAGAAGTCCCTGCCTCCCGGTTTCGAATAGGTCCTCTACCGCGTCGATCGCGGGTCTGGCCTCCTCTGTGAGGATCAGGTTGAGGAAGTCGATGATCTGTCGTTTGGACAGGAACGCGAGGTCGCTGCCTACGAACGCATCGACGGATCCGATCGCGGCGACGACCATCAAGAGCCCGGGGAAGACGCTCAACACACCGAAGAAGGCGACCTCCGCCGCGAGTCCCGTCACCCGGTCCTCGGTGATCTCCCGCTGAAGCTCTTTCACGAGCGGGAAGTAGCGAGCGAAAGGAGCCTCCACGGCTACAAGGAGAACACGCCGTGCCTCCGGTGCGGCTCATAAGAGCCGCGCGGCGGAGTCACTCTTCCGAGGCGGCCTCTTTGCGGATCTGCCGGGTGCGGCGGGCGTCGGACAGTGCCTGCTCGTCTCCCGAGCGAGCCTCCGCCTTGAACTTCGGGTGCTCGAGGGACAGGTGCTGCTCGAGCTCCGATGAGAACCGGAACTTCAACGCGCAGACGGGACATTGCATGACATCCACGGGAACCATCTTAGGTCCGGCCACGTCCTAGCTACCAGTGCCGAGAGGTCCGAGCGGAAGCGAGGGATGACATGAAGCGTGGGAGCTGGCTGGGCGTGACTGCGGTGTTTCTGGTGCTCGTTTCGGCGGGCCCGGCGTCGGCATGTGGAGGTCTCGTCAATCCGAATGGGACGGTCAGCCTGGTGCGGACTACGACCATGGTCGGCTACGTCGATGGCGTAGAGCACTACGTGACGTCGTTCGAGTTCGCCGGAGGCGGAGCAGAGTTCGGATCGATCGTGCCACTGCCCGGCGTCCCCTCGAAGGTGGAGCGAGCGGGGGACTGGACTTTGCAGCGTCTCGTCGAAGAGGTGCAACCTCCGGTGGCGCTCGAGGATGGCGCCGAAGCCGCCGCGACCGCGGGCAGTGCGGGGGCGCAGGTCTTGCTCGAAACCCGTATCGACGCTCTCGACATCACCATCCTGAAGGGCGGTGGCGATGAGGTCGGGCGGTGGGCGAGAGAGAACGGGTTCTCTCTGACGCCGGACGCGCCAGAGGTGCTCGACTTCTACGCCCAGAGGAGCCCGGTTTTCATGGCGGCCCGTTTCGACCCTGCCGCGGCCGCGGCGGACGGACAGAACGTCGGAGACGGGACGCCTGTGCACCTGACGATCCCGACGCCGAACCCCTGGGTCCCTCTGCGCATCCTCGGCCTAGGACTGGGCCGTGAGGCCTCGGTGGAGGCAGATGTGTTCCTGCTTACGGAGGGGATCCCCGAGATGCTGCCGGCACCGGCACAACCCAGTGACCGCGATGGGTTGCTCCTCGAGCGCAGCGAGGAGGCGCCGAGGGCGCTGCTCTCCGACCTTCGCTCGGACAAGGGGATGCAGTGGATACCGGCTTCCGACATGTGGTTCACCTACCTGCGCATCGACACCACCGCGGGCGCCCTGGATCACGACCTAGCCATCGACGCGACCGGGCGCAGCGACCCTTCTCCCGTGGCGGCGGGTCTGGCGACTCCGGTGCGGCTGCCGGATCTAGACGACGACGCCTCGTTTACGCCGTGGCTCGTGGCTTTCTTGGTGGGGGTGGGGGCGCTCGCGCTGTCGAAGTACGCGTGGGACCGTGCGTGAAGAACAAGGCGTGCGCGGTGCTGGCGCTGCTCGCGTTCTCCTGCGCTCCGGCATCCGGTTCGGTGCGCACGGTGGTGCTGGACGTCGAGCACTCGTCGTTCGGGCGGGAGCGCATGACCTTCAGCGAGGGCGAGACGGTTCGCTTCCTCGTTCGGAACGGGGACCCGATCGATCACGAGTTGATCATCGGTGACGACGAGGCGCAACGGCTGCACGAGGAGGGAACCGAGACACACCACGGTGACAAGCCGGGGGAGGTCACGGTGCCGGCGGGCGCGACGGCCGAAACGACCTACACGTTCGCGGAACCCGGGACTCTTATGTTCGGGTGCCACCTCCCGGGGCACTACCGCTACGGGATGAAGGGGATCATCACGATCGAGGCGTGAGGGACGCTGACCTCCTCCGCTCTAGAGCGGCGAGGCCTCCTGCGGCGCGGTGTCCTCCTGAACCGATACCTCGCCGGTGTCCGCTCGCGTCGCCTGCTCCGCGGTTGGAAGCGGCAGCGTCAAGGTGAAGCTGACGCTTCCGGCGGCGGAGGTGGACGCGACCCTGCCGTCGGTGGACAGCGCGAGCCGCGAGGCGATGTAGAGGCCCAGCCCTACCCCGGTCGACTGCGCGTTCGGCCCTCGGTTGAACGGCAGGAACAGCATCGTGTGGTCGAGGCCTTCGGGCAGGGAGCCGGTGTTCCTCACCGTCAGGTTCACCTCGGCGTCGGCGACCTGGGCCGCGAGAGATATCTCGCTTTCTTTCGGCGAGTGAGAGACCGCGTTCTCCAGCAGAACCCCGATGATCTTTTGCACCGCGACCGAGTCGGTGTACACGAAGATCTCGGGGATCGGGCCGACCTTGAGCCTGCTCATGTGGTCGAAGCCGCGGATCGCATCTGCAACGAGGTCCGGCAGGAAAAGGTGTTGCTTGAATCCGGCGAGCTCGGCCCTCGATCCCTGGAGGAGACGATCGATCAGACGTTCGAGCTCGCGCCCGCGCTCGAACGCGCTATTCAGCATCTCGCTCCTCAGCGCGGGGTTCATCGTCCCTGCGTGCTTCTCCAGGGTCTTCAAGGTGCCCATGATCACGGTCAGTGGCGTCTTCAGCTCGTGCGACACCGTCGCGAGGAACATTTCTTTCGCGCGCTGGGCTTCCCGCATCGCCTCGACGGTCTTCGCATCCGTCAGCGCCACGCTCGCGTGTTCTGCCAGCGACAACAGAGCTTCCTGTTCCTCGGGGCTGTAACTGCGACCGTGCCGGTGTGTCGCGACGACCAGGCTCCCGACCACCTTCCCCGCCTCGCGGACCGGGGCGGCCATGGCCGTCTGCAACCGGTCAAGCGCCAGGGCCGGGATCCCAGTCGGTGCCCTGTGGTAGTCGTTGATGATCACGAGTTGGTTCTCGGCGATAGCGCGGCCCCCAGCGCCCTCACCCACCGGTCCTCGCTTCAGGCTCTCGAATTGCTCGGGAGTCACACCCACGACCGACACGAGGTTGACGTAGGAAGGATCTTCAGGATCGATGAGACGGATGCCGGCGATCTCATCGCCAAGCAGCTCCACGGCCCCCTGCGTGATCGAGTCCATAACCTCTTGCAGCGGAGCGCGGTGTGAGATGGAGCGCTGGATCTTCGTCAGCCGCTCCAGGAGCCTTTGGCGCTCCCTGAGGGACTCGATCTCGGCTGGTTGGTCACATGTGTCCACCCCCTCACGCTACCGGGTGGTGCCGGCCGTCGCTTAAGGGGGTGCTGCTCTGCAAGGATGACGGGCCGAGATCCGGAAGGAGGTGATCGCGTGCCCCAGGACGTCCGCATGACTTCCTACTCACACGGAGGAGGCTGAGCCTGCAAGCTCGGCACCGACGAGCTGGCGCAGGTCTTGCGCCATGTGAAAACGACCTCTGATGACGCCGCGTTGCTAGTCGGCCTCGATACGCCCGACGACGCCGCGGTCTATCAGGTCGCGCCCGACCTCGCTGTGGTGCAGACGGTCGATTTCTTCACCCCCGTCGTTGACGACGCCTATGCATGGGGCCGCATCGCCGCGGCGAACGCGCTCTCCGACGTCTACGCGATGGGCGCCCGGCCGGTGACGGCGCTCAACCTGGTGGGTTGGCCGCGTTCCTTGGACTTCGCCCTGCTGGGGCGGGTGCTGGATGGAGCCGGTGACGCGTGTGAGGAGGCCGGAGTCTCGATCGTCGGCGGCCACTCGGTCGATGATCCGGAGCCCAAGTTCGGGCTTTCCGTCACGGGACTCGTGCATCCACAGAGGGTCGTGCGGAAGACCGGAGGCCGGGTCGGGCAACGCTTGGTGCTGACGAAGCCGTTGGGGATCGGGATCATCTCCAGTGCGATCAAAGACGGCGCGGCCGGTGCGGACGTCGTCCGGCGCGCGACCGAGGTGATGTCGGCGCTGAACCGCCCGGCTGCGGAGGCGATGGTGACTGCGGGGGCCGCGGCCGCAACCGACGTCACGGGGTTCGGTCTCGTCGGGCACCTCTTGCAGATGCTGGACGGGACGCTCTCGGCGCGGCTGTCGTTCTCGACGATCCCTCTCATAGACGGGGCAGTCGAGCTGGTGCGCGCTGGGATCTATCCGGGCGGGAGCAGACGCAACCGAGACGCGCACTCGCCCTTCGTCGATGCACCGCCGCTAGACGAGGCGCAAGCTGCGCTGTTGTTCGATTCTCAGACGTCGGGAGGTTTGTTGATAGCGATAGACGCCGATGAGGTTGACGCGTTGTTGCGCCGGTTGAAGGAAGCCGGCGTGGACGATGCCGCAGACATCGGGGAGCTGACCGACGGAGACGGTCGTATCCAGGTAGGGGCATGACCGAGCTCCGCATGCCCAAGACGTTCGCAGACGAGATGGTCGAACACTGCATCCACGGCAAGCCCCAAGAGGCATGTGGCCTGCTCGCCGCGCGGGATGGCCGCGTCGTGCAGGTCTTCCGGATGACGAACGCGTCGGCCAGCCCGGTCCGGTACTCACTCGACCCGAAGGAGCAGTTCGCGGTCTACGAGAAGATCGAGAGCGAGGGCTGGGAGCTCGGCGGCGTCTTCCACTCGCATACGCACACCGAGGCCTACCCCTCGCCGACCGACGTTCGCATGGCCAGTGAAGACGTGCCTTACGTCATCGTGTCGCTTGCACAGGAACCCCCTTCGATCAGGGCGTTCCGTATCGTGAAGCAGAACTGGATGGACTCCGAGGGCTCGATCGAGGAAATAGCCGTCTCGATAGAGGGTTGACTACGATGACAGTAGTTCCGCTCCCCCGCTGGGGGCGGCCCTCTATCGGCGGATCGCCTCCGCACGGTGGAGACCTGACAGGAGGAGACGACGTGGCCGTCCAAGTTCGCATACCGACCGTGTTCCGCAAGTTCACCGATGGAAACCCGAGCGTCGAGCTCGAGCCCGGAACGATCGCCGATCTCGTGGATCAGCTGGAGGCCCGGTACCCCGGGATGCGCGAGCAGTTGCTGACGTCAGAGGGGCAGCTGCATCGCTTCGTGAACGTCTACGTGAACGACGAGGATGCGCGTTACCTCGAGAAGCTCGACACGAAGGTCGCCGACGGCGACACGGTGTCGCTCCTTCCTTCTGTCGCTGGAGGCTAGGTTCGCCTCGTATGAAGTACAAGTCGATCCTCGACACCATCGGGAACACGCCGCTCGTGGAGATACCTCGGCTATCTCCGGTCGAGGACGTGCGTCTCTGGGTGAAGCTCGAGGGCGAGAACCCCACGGGTTCGGTCAAGGATCGCGTCGCGCTGGCCATGGTCGAAGCAGCCGAGGCCTCGGGTGAGCTGACTAGAGACAAGATCCTGCTCGAGCCGACCTCCGGCAACACGGGTATCGCGCTAGCGATGGTCACCAAGATCCGTGGCTACCGCTTCACCGCTGTGATGCCGGACAACGCCAGCGCGGAGCGGGTTCAGCTGCTCAAGGCTTTCGGCGCCGACATCATCTTCTCGGAAGGAGCGAAGGGAACGAACGGCTCCGTCGCCCTGGCTCAGCAACTCGCGCAAGATGACCGGTACTTCATGCCCTTCCAGTACGGCAACCAGGCGAATGCCGACGCGCACTACAGCGGAACGGCTCGAGAGATCCTCGACGACCTCCCGGACGTGAAGGCGTTCGTCGCGGGGCTCGGGACGGGCGGAACGCTGATGGGCAATTCTCGGCGCCTGAAGGAACACGATCCCAACATCAAAGTCGTCGCGGCCGAACCCGAGCTCGGCGAGCTCGTGTACGGCCTGCGCTCCTTGGACGAGGGCTACATCCCACCTCTCTTCGATCCGGATCTCCTCGACGGCAAGGTGAAGGTGAGGGCGCGGGACTCGATCCTGTGGACGCGGGAGCTGCTGCAGAAAGAGGGGATCTTCTCGGGCATCTCCTCGGGCGCCGTCATCTGGGTTGCGCAGCGCGTGGCGGAGAGGCTGTCGCGGGAAGGCTCGGGCGGCGACGTTGTCTGTCTGCTGCCCGACGGAGGCTGGAAGTACCTGTCCACGGAGGCATGGACGCAGGACATAGACACGGCCGAAGCTCAGGTGGAGGAGGTTCTCTGGTGGTGACTCCCGATCGCCCCATCGGGATATTCGACTCGGGGCTAGGGGGATTGACCGTTGCCCGCGCGGTCATCGATCTCCTGCCTCACGAAGACATCGTCTATTTCGGAGACACCGCCCGCTGCCCCTACGGGCCGCGGCCCCCGGAGAAGGTGCGGAGTTTCGCGCTCGAGATCACCGATCTGTTGGTAGCCGAGGGAGTGAAGCTGGTGGTCGTGGCTTGCAACTCCGCCGAGTCCACCGCCTTCTACGAGGCCACGGGCCGGTACGAGGTGCCGATCGTCAGCGTCATCGAGCCGGGGGTCAGGGCCGCGATCGCCGCGAGCCGCAGCGGTCGCATCGGGCTCATCGGGACCGAAGCCACCATCGCGTCCGGCGCGTACGACCGCGTCGTGACCGCGACTGGGGCAGACGTCGTGCTGGAGTCGCGGGCCTGCCCGCGTTTCGTGGATTTCGTCGAGGCGGGGGAGACCGCGTCGGAGGCGGTGTTGGTCGCGGCGGAGGAGTACCTCGGTCCTCTGCGAGAGAGCGGCGTCGACACGTTGATCCTGGGATGCACGCACTACCCTCTGCTGTCCGGCGCGATCCGGTACGTCATGGGAGAGCACGTCGTCTTGATCTCTTCCGCAGAGGCCACCGCGAGCGAGGTCTACGCCAGATTGCTCGACCTGGACCTCTTGAAGCGCGATGCGACCGAAGGGCGTCGCAGGTTCATCACCTCTGGCGGCGAGGACCGGTTCGGCGAGCTCGGCAGACGCTTCCTCGGCCCCGAGTTCGACGGTGTCGAGCAGCGACCGTGGCAGCTTGCCGCCGACAGGCGGGCCGCGTCATGAGCCTGTCGTTGACGGTGTTGGGGTCGTCCGGCATGTTCGGCACCCTCGAGAGAGCTTGCGCGGGTTACCTGCTGGAGAGCGACGGCGACCGGATCCTGATCGACTGCGGTGCGGGGACGTGGCGGAACCTCTTGGAGCACATCGACTACCGGTCCCTGGCGGGCGTGATCCTGTCGCATCGCCACCCAGACCACGTCAGCGATCTCTTTCAGCTCTTTCACGCGCGCCGCTATGGCCAGAAGGAATCTCTTCCCGAGATCCCGTTATGGGCTCCCGCGGAGACCCTCGACCGCCTCTGTGGTTTCGCGAAGGAACTCGACCAAGCTTTCGTGATGCGCTCGGTCAGTCCGGGCGACTCGATCCAGCAGGCCGGGGCGCGTTTCAGCTTCTACTCGATGGCCCATCCGCCCGATACGGTGGGCGTACGCATAGAACGCGATGGCGTCGTGGTCGCGTACTCGTCCGATACGGGGCCCTCTGGGGACCTAGAGGCACTGGCCGCGGACGCGGATGTCTTCGTGTGCGAGGCGACGCTCCAAGATTCCGATGATGAATGGGAGGGTCACATGACCGCATCGCAGGCGGGTGCGGCCGCCGCGCACGCCGGCGCGAAGAGGCTCGTGCTGACGCACCTGCCGCCCGGGCGGGATCCCGGCTTGTCGCTCACGCAGGCGCACAAGACGAGCGGGGATAGCGAGGTTCAGCTTGCCGTCGATGGGTTGAGGCTAGAGGTCGGCTCCTGATGCGGGTCGACGGCCGCGCCCCCGATCAGCTTCGTCCGGTAAAGATCGATCTCGGATTCATGCCGAACGCGGAAGGATCCTGTCTCGTCTCGATGGGGGACACCAGGGTCATCTGCACCGCGACGGTCGAACCCAGCGTGCCGCGGTGGATGCAGGGACGTGGCGTGGGCTGGGTCACCGCGGAGTACTCGATGTTGCCGCGTTCCACTACCGAACGGGTCCCGCGCGAAGTGAACAAGGGGCGTCCGTCCGGCCGGACGCAGGAGATCCAGAGGCTGATCGGGCGGTCGCTGCGGGCCGTGACCGACATGAAGCTTCTGGGCGAGCGAACGGTGTGGGTGGACTGCGACGTCCTCCAAGCCGACGGGGGTACCCGCACCGCATCGATCACCGGCGCCTTCGTCGCCCTCGCTCAGGCTTTCGCTTCCCTGGAAGAACGCGGCGACATAACGGGGTCTCCTCTGATCGACTCGGTGTCTGCCGTCAGCGTCGGCATCGTCGGCGGGGCTCCGTGCCTCGACCTCAACTACGCTGAGGATTCGACCGCGCAGGTTGACATGAACGTGGTGATGACCGGCACCGGCAAGATCGTCGAGGTGCAGGGGACCGCTGAACAGGGAGCGTTCGAACGGTCGGAGCTCGACCGGCTTCTAGATCTAGCGACGGATGGGATCTTGCACCTGGCACGCCATCAGGAGGCCGCTCTCGGAGCTCCGGTCGACGAGTGAGGGTCGTATTCGCGTCGCGCAACCGGCACAAGGCGGAGCAGGTTCGGCTGATCCTGACATCTTTGGAGCTCGTGCCTCTAGATGAGGTTGCACCCGACCTCGTGCTCGAAGAGCCGTTCGACACCTTCGAGGAGAACGCCTTCGCGAAGGCGCGGGCCGTGGTCGTCGCGACCGGGTTGCCGGCCATCGCCGACGACTCCGGTATCGAGGTCGATGCGCTCGGCGGAGCACCGGGCGTGCGCTCGGCCCGCTATGCCGGCGAGGGTGCGACCGATCGCGACAACAACCTGAAGCTGGTGCAAGAGCTCGAATACGTGCCGGAAGACGCGCTGACGTGCAGGTACAGGTGCGTGGCGGTGCTCGTGACTCCCGATGGACATGAGGTGGTCGCGGACGGCGTCTGCGAGGGGCATATCTCGCTGGAGCCGCGCGGAACCGAGGGCTTCGGGTACGACCCACATTTCGTGCCGGTCGGTGAGTCCCGCACGATGGCGGAGATACCTCTGAACGAGAAGCTTGGATTCAGTCACCGAGGCCGTGCGTTCCGCGGGCTCGCTCACAACCTGGGGCTGTGATCGACCTTCGGCGTCGGGGTAGCTAGCCTGCCGAGGCCACGTCCTGCGCCATGCCGACGATGTGCGGGTGCAGCGATGCGCACGCGGTGAGACAAGAGCCTCGCCCGCTCCAGGTGGTGCCGTCGAGGTGACTGATGCGTGCTCCGGCCTCCTCGATGATCGGGATGAGCGCGGCAACATCCCAGACGCTTAGCTCCGGCTCTACCATCACGTGAGCCGCGCCGCGGGCCACGAGCATGTGGCCCCAGAAGTCACCGAAGCCCCGGATCCGCCACGAGCTCCCCACCAGCTCCTCGAGGAACTGGCCCAGGCCGTCATCGATGAAGCCTTGGGGGTCACCGAAAAGCGTCGTCGCCTCATCCAACGTGTCCACGTCCGCGGCCGTGATTGTTCGGCCGTTCATCCGGGCGCCGCTTCCCACCGCGGCCTCATAGGTCTCGCCGAGCGCGGGCGCATGACACACCCCGACGACGTAGCCCTCCTCGGTTCGCAGCCCCACCAGCGTCGCCCACACGGGGATCCCTGCCATGTAGTTGTGGGTCCCGTCGATCGGGTCCAAGATCCACGTAGGTCCCGGCGTTGGTGCCCCACCCGAGGCGCTCGTGTGGCCTTGCTCCTCGCCCAAGATGTTGTGCTGTGGCCAGGCTTTCGCGATCCGCGCCCTCAACTCGGCTTCCACTGCCAGGTCGGCTTCCGTGACCCAGGTCCCGTCTTTCTTCCTGCTCATCGCCGGGCCCTTCTGGTAGTGCTTCATAGCGATGTCGCCGCCGAGGTGGGCGATCTCGGTCGCGAACTCGAGAGCGGACTGGCGATCGGACATCGTGGCACCTTAGTTGTTTGATTGAGGGCGCTCGCGCTGCGAGGCGCGAGACCCAATCGCGAAAGGGAGCGAGCATGGCTAACGAAACCGGAACGATCCTGAGTTGCAGCAACCCAGACTGCGGGTGTCGTCTCATCATCCAGACGCCCTGCCCGCACGGCGAGACCTACATCTGCGCGTGCGGGCACGAGCTGAAGTCGGTCTAGAGCTTCCATCTTGTCCGGGCGTCGACGTGCCAGAGGGATCCGAGCCCGAACATCAGGATGTGCGAGAGGGGGGACTCGAACCCCCACGTCTAGAAGACACCAGCTCCTAAGGCTGGCGCGTCTGCCAATTCCGCCACTCTCGCGCTGATCCCCATCGTAGCGACGGCTCCACTGAAGTACGTTTAGCTTGCTCTGCGTGTGGGCGGCGGCAAGAGCGGGTACCCCGGTAGGACAAACGAGACATTTCAGGGGAGAAGATGCTCGAGTTCGTCGCTCAGAACGAGCCGGCCTGCGTGCCGCAACTGCGCAGGCACGTTCGGGATTTCCTCCATACCTTGCGCGTGGATCCGTCTACGACGTACGACATCCTCCTCGCGACCGACGAAGCCGCGGCCAACGCCGTGGCGCACGGCCGGTCCGACCACGGCGGCATCGTGAGGCTCCGTTGCTCCACCGAGGGCGGTTGCGTCGTCGTGGCCATAGCCGACGAAGGGGCGGGCTTCGATCCCGCGTCCGTCGAGATGCACCAGCTACCCAGCTGGAGGTCGCAGGGGGGGCGGGGTCTGTATCTGGTGCGAGAGCTCATGGACGAGGTCCAGATCGATGCTTCTCCACGGGGGACCGTGATCCAGATGAAGCGCCACGTCGAGCTTCCCCGCTCGGGGGCCGTCCCGATCCCGGACGTCTAGATCGACCGAAAGCGGCAAGCCGCGTGCCCCTCGTGCGGCGTCACCTTCGCGTGCGGGGCCGAGGATCCACGAGGATGCTGGTGTGGCGATCGCCAACTGACGCCCGAGACACGAAGACAGCTCGCCGCGAGGTTCTCCGGGTGCCTCTGCAGTGGGTGTCTGCTGTCGGAGCAGGGCGTGAGCCTCAACCTCCCAGCAGGTCGGTGACGTTCAGGCCGCGGTCGTCCTGCTTCAGGGCCGTATCCACCGCGCACGCCGCACCCAACGCGAGCAGGCGGAGGTCACCGTGCACGGACGGGTCGAGGTCGACGACGTAGTTGTCGCCCGTGGTGAACAAGGCGCGCGCTATCCCGACGAACTTCTTGTCGATGCGTCCGATCTCTCGCTCGGCGTTGTCGACGATGGCGAAGTCCCACGCCCGCCAGTTCTCCGCCTTTATCTGACCGAGCGGTTCGCCGGTGCGCCCGGTGAGCGCGAAGCGGATCTTGCCGAACACGTTCTGTTGAACGATCTCGCCGATCTTCCGACCGGAGCCGTCGCTCACCTCGACCCGCGACTTGAAGACCTTGCGGGCGCTTCATGTGGAGGATCTTGTGGCCCGTTGAGTCATAGACGCCGAGTTGCAGCGTCAGGAACTGGTCGATCCTCGTGATGAAACGCAAGACCTTGCGCGCAACGCTCTGGCCCTCTTGCTCGATGTACCCGAGGTCGTTCCCGTCCGGGTCGCGGACCTTGTACTGGTTCGTCAACTCGATCAACTTCGCCTTCTGGTTGATCACCAGTCGTGGCGCCTCGACGAGCTGGGGCATGGGATCTCCTTCGGGTCGCGCGTGGGATGTGGCCGGCCTGCCGGTAACGCAGAAGTGTTTCTACACTTACTCTGTCTCGCACCATCATCCGCGGAGACCGAGAGGACGAAGATGCTGAGACCCATCTCCAAGCTGGTCGTGGGGTCGCTCGTCGTCGCTGCGGGCGCCTCGTCGTCGTCTGCCCTCAGCGCAGCGGCGGGGCCGGTTCAGCCTTACGGCGCACGCGACGGAGCGATCACCGCATTGAACGTGCTTCCTCCCGGCCAGGGGCGCTACCAGAGCGGCCCGGAGCAGGCCACCCGCCAACAGAGCCCCCACAACAGCGACCAGATCGAGCTCTACGAGCGGATGGTGCAGGGCGCGCCCGACATCACGGAGGAGCAGCTTGGTCGGTACTTCAAGGACGCCACGTTCGGCGTCAAGCCGGACGACATCGAGCGCGAGTACTCGCCGCGCGAGGGCGTGGTCGTGCTGCGGGACAAGAGCTTCGGCGTCCCGCACGTCTACGGCACCACCCGCGCCGATACGTTGTTCGGGGCGGGCTACGTCTCCGCCGAGGACCGTCTCTTCATGATGGACGTACTGCGACACGTAGGACGCGGCCGCCTAAGCGAGTTCCTCGGCGCCTCCGAGTCAAACCTCGCCAGTGATCGAGCCGTCTATCGCTCCTCTGGTTACAGCGAGGAAGAGCTGCAAGCGATGGTGGACCGGCTGAAGAAGCTCGGTGGCGACCTGGGCGAGACCGCATTCGCGGATCTCGCGGCGTATGTCGACGGGGTCAATCAGTACATCAAGGAAGCTCGCACCGACCCGAACAAGTTGCCGGCCGAGTACGAGGCCCTTCAGAT
>JADDQX010000004.1:0-25380 GCA_016781115.1 Actinomycetota bacterium
AGACGGTGCTGGTGCGAGCTCCCGTGGTGGCGTCACGCGTACCGAAGTAGACGCCGAGCGCTCCCGAAGCAAGGTGCAGGAAGTTGTCGGCCATCCCGGTGGCGCCCTCGGTGATGTCGAGCAGGTCCTCCATCAGGTCTTGTGCCACGAAGCCGAGGACCGCGACCAGCAGGTAAACGACACCGATCGCCAAGCTGACGGTCTTCGCGGTCGCGTGATCTCTCGAAGAGAACACCCAGGCGGCGCCGATTGCGAGGTGAACGATGTTGTGGAGCACGTTCACGTTGAAGATCCCCAAGATGGGGTCGTTGATGAACCCGAGCAGCCCTACCAGGATGTACACGGCCCCGAACACCAGAGCGAACATCTGGGTCGGAGTCTTGCCAGCGGTGGCTCTGTCTGCCACTTCGTCCCCTTTCGTTGTCCAACAGGCCCTATTGAGACGCTTCTATTGTCTTTCGGTTACTCCATAATTCCCGGATTGCGGGGGTGCCCGCCACCCAATCACGTCGTATGCCCTCCCCGGACGTCTCCAAACCAAGCTATAGATACCCCAAGTTCCTCAGCGATTCCTCGATCTGGGCCTCCTCCTCGGCCGAGTAGGCCTCGGCTTCGGCCCCCTCACCTGCCAGCGGTAGGTCCATCGGTTGGACCCGAACCGGTCGCTCCGCCAGAAGTTGCGGCGGCAGGAGCTCCTCGAGGACCCGGCCATCCATCTCCGGCAGGGTGCATCCCGCGAGGTACAGCGCCGTGGGAGCGATGTCGTAAAGATGCGCCTTCGCCCCATCGCGCGCCGCGACGCCCGGTCCTGCGATGCCGAAGATGCCATCCATGTGATGGAAACCTCGCGGAAGCCTGCGGTAGTCATCCAAGATCGCCGGAGAGTAGGTGCCGTCGGAGAGCTCGTAGGAATACGCGCGGCACACCGGGAACAGGTCTGGCGCGTTCACGGCTTGGTCACCGTGGATGACCTCTTCTCTCCGGTAGATCCGGTCAACCACAGGAAGCCCGTCGTCGGGGTCACGCAGCGCCGTGAACCGCTCGATGACCTCTTCCCGCACGGAGTCGTAATCGGCTTCGGAAACGATGCCGTTCGGCTCGCGACCGCGCAGGTTCACGTAGATGCCCTGCTGCGGGATCGGGGCGGAGAAAGCTTTCGTCTTCGACCAGTCAATAGAGGACTGAGCGGCGCCCTTAGCCTTCTGCCACACCGACTTCGGCAGCGCCTTCTTCGCCCTCCGCGCGACCCTGCGCAACCCGGCCGACTTCGTCACCGCTCCGGCTCCCCCGACCGACAACAGACCCCACTCGCGCAGAGCGACGTTCACGTTCACGGTCTTGTCCTTGGGCCCGAAGCCGTGGTCCGACATCGTGATGACGTAGCCGTCAGTTTCCGCCCAGTCGAGCAGGTCGCCGATCATCTCGTCCATCTCGTCGAAGAACTCCCATGCGCGGCGACGGATCGGTTCCGCTTCGGGACGGTGATAGAGCTCCTGGCGAGGGTCGATGTACTTGTAGTGAACGTGCATCAGGCGGTCGGGCGCTTCCAACACCGCGAACAAAAGCGGCAGATCCGCGTGGTTGTCGAGCAGGTAGCGCAACGCCTTGCGCTTCTTGTCGAGGTTGCGCGACAGGCGCTCGATGATCTCTGTCGACTTCCAGTCCTGGTCGTAGTCGACCTCGATGTCGATCTCATACGAGCCGGCCGCGCGCACGAGGTCATCCCGCAGCGACTCCGGATGCGTGAAGTTGCTCGGGGTCTCTCCCCCGCCCTCCGGCGTGAGCATGCCGGACACGGACCAGCCGTCCACCGGGGGGGCCGGATAGGTCATAGGGATGTTGAAGAGCCCGATCCTCTTGCCCTGCGCGTTGACGGCGTTCCACAGCGCAGGCGCGGCGACCTTGTCCAGGCGGACGAGTCCTCGGTTCTGCTGGACGTTTCCGAGCGTGAACCCAAAGATCCCGTGCTTGCCTGGATTGACGCCGGTGAAGATCGAGGTCCAGCCCGGCGGCGTGTAGGGAGGAACGGTCGAGGTCAGGATCCCGGACGTGCTCCGGTCGAGCAGGGCCTTGTACCTCGGCATGTGGCCGGCCGCGAACGCCGGGTCCAGGACGTTGTAGGTGGCGCCGTCCAGGCCGAGCAACAGGACCTTACGCGTCATCTCAGCCGTCTCCTCACGGTCAGCAGGATAGCCACCGACACCATGGCGATCCCAACTATGAGCGCGGGAACGACGAGGCCGAGCAGCGGCCCGAAGATGAACACGATCGCCTGCACGTCGGGCATGCCCGGGTTCGGCAGAAGCCGCCTCTCGGCGAGCGCCTGCGACCACTTACCTCTAACCCCGCCGGCGGGCTCACCCTTGTCGGCGCCGGAGATCTCGAGGAAGTAGTACGCGAGCACCGCGTACACGACAGCCCACAACACATCGGCTCTGTCGACTAGAACCAGTGGGATCACCTCGCCGGGGGCTGCCTCCGTGGCGGAGCCTCGCTCGTTCCACAGATACAACGCGAGGCCGAGGGTGGCGCTGGCGCGGCGGCCTCCGTCGGCCAGCGCATCGAGCGCCTGGCCCTTGTCGCTCGTGATGCCGGTGGCTCGAGCCAGCTTGCCGTCGACGCAGTCGAAGACGAAGGCGAGATAGAACGCGATCGCTCCGGCTATCAGCCCCCAGCGCTCGCCGGTAGCGAAGAAGACACCGACGGAGAGGCCGAACACGAGGGCGAGAACGGTAACCTGGTTCGGGGTTAACAAGCGTCTCTTAGCGAGGAACGTCGTCAGCGGCACCGCCACCGGGTCCGTCAACAGGACGGTGAACCAGTAGTCGCGCTTCTTCGCGCCGCGGGCGTCCGCCTCGAAGCCGCTCACGAACGAGAAGCTTCCAGGGCGGGATCCACTAGACCGCGTCCCCGCACTTGCTCCCATGCTCCCGCGAGCATCCCCGTCACCAGCCCCGGGTCGTTGGTCTGGGCCGCCTTCCCGATGTTCAAGATGAACAACCCCAGCCACGCCCACCACAGGGCAGCCTTGTGGAAGCCGTCCTGCGGCATCAGCTTCCGATGGAGATAGAACTGGTTCGCCAGGTTCATCCGCTGGAGGTTGTGCGAGTTGAGCCGGGCGCTCGGGCTCTTCAGATGATCGCAGCGCGCCTTTGGCGTCTGCACCAAGACGTAGCGGCGAGAGACGCGGTAAGAGAAATCGATGTCCTCTTTGTAGGCGTAGCCCGACAGAGCCTCGTCGAACCGCTCGTGCTCGAACACCTCGCGGCGATAGGACATGAACCACCCGTTGAAGTACTCGAGCTTCCGCACCCCCGCCGACTCCGATACGCCCTCGGCGTAGAAACCGGGCCGCACCTTGCCGCTGGCTTCAGGCCACCACCCTCCGATGCCGAAGATCCGCCGGTAGACCCGCGTTGCAAGCGACGGCCGCGCCGGACGGACGGGTGTCGCTCTGACGCCGCCCAGCTCCGGGCCCCAGCGTTCGTATTCCGCCAGCACCTCCTGGTGGCAGTCGGGGGCCATCCAGACGTCGTCGTCGATGAAGAAGACCGGGTCTCCCGTGGTCCGATCCACACCGACGTTGCGCTGGATGGTCAGTCCTCTGGGGGCCGGGTGGTAGTAGTCGAGCGGGAGGTCGGCGTCGGCACATAGCTGCTCGATGCCGGAGCGCGTCGGAGTCTCGTCGCTCGAGTCGACGATGCATAGCTCCGCCGGAAGGACGGTCTGGGCGGTCAGGCTCCGGACGGTCTCGAGCAGATCGTCAGGCCGGTTGCGGGTCGCGATGACGAAGGCAGACGATGCCCTGTCGGTTCCTGGCTCCACGGCGAGCAGAGTACCGTCGAGCACATGACGGATCCGAAGTCGTCGTCGCCCACTTCACGCTTGTTCAACCGCAGGTCGCGACGCCCCATCCTGCCCTTGCTGCTGGTCGGGTTCCTCCTCCTGGGTGCCGTCGGCGGCGGCTACTTCCTGCTGTCGCGGCGCGAACAGGACGGCGGTCATCCGGAGCGCATCCGGGTCGTGCGCGCCTGCGACGTGCCGGTGGAGGTACTGGAGCGCGTGTGGCGAGGCTACGTCCCGGGCCGCACCGGCGACGTGCTGGCGATCGAGCAGCTTCCGAACCAGTACAACACCCGCCACTCCACGCCCTTCGCCTACACGCAGGACGTTCCCCTCGTGCTGTACGGGCCGGGCTTCATCAAGAAGGGGGTGACGAACGACCGTCCGACCACCGTCGCCGACCTGGTTCCGACCTTTGCAGAGCTGCTCGACTTCGATCTTCCGACGGAGGTAGACGGGCGGGGCCTGCACGAGGCGCTGCTACCCGAAGAGCGCCGCAACGGGCTCCCTAAGTTGATCTTCACGCTGGTGTGGGATGGCGGAGGCGACAACGTTCTCGAGTTCTGGCCCGACTCGTGGCCGCACCTGAAGGCGCTGATGGCCAAGGGTTCGAACTACACGGGAGCCGCGGTCGGCTCGTCCCCATCCATCACGCCCTCGATCCACGCCACCATCGGCACCGGCGTCTTCCCGAAGAGGCACGGCCTGTCCGACACGAGGATGAGGGTCCGCGGGCGCACGGTCGATGCCTACGAAGGGGACTCACCGAAGTTCCTGCGCGTCGAGACCCTGGGAGACATCTGGGACCGCGCCAACGGCAACGTCCCGCTCGTCGGCATGATGGCCCGGGACAACTGGCACCTGGGGATGATCGGACACGGGTCGTTCAGCGAGGGCGGCGACCGCGACATCGCCGTCATTGACGATCTCGGCGACGTCGAGTTCCGAACGAGCGAACGGTTCTACTCGCTGCCCGAGTACCTGCTCGGCAACGTGGGGCTGCAAGAGGCGATAGACGAGGTCGACCAGCGGGACGGTGAAGCCGACCAGCGCTGGTTGGGGAACCCCCTGCTGCCGATCGACGGCAAGATCCGCTACACGCCTGCGTGGTCGATCTACCAGACGGAAAAGATCAAGCAGCTCTTCCAGAACGAGCCCTTCGGCAGGGACGACGTCACGGACCTGTTCTTCGTGAACTACAAGAGCACGGACCTCGCCGGGCACGAATGGAACATGGTGGAGCAGGAGGAGAAAGAGACGCTGGAAGAGCAGGACCGGCAGCTGAAAGAGCTGCTGCGGTTCCTCGACGAGACCGTCGGCCGCAAGAACTACGTCTTCGCGATGACCGCCGACCATGGGATGACTCCGTACCCCGAGGAGACTGGGGGCTGGAACATCATCTTGAGCGAGACCAGCAGCGACATCGAAAAGAAGTTCGACAAGGTCACGCCGGACGTTCCCCTGATCCTGTCGAACCGCGGTTACCAGATCATGCTCGACAAGAAGGAAGTGGAGCGGAACGGCATCGACCCCGTCGAGATCGCAGAGTTCCTTCGCACCTACACGCTCGGCGAGAACGCCCCCGACGAAGAGACACTCGGCGACTTCGCCGACCGCTCGAACGAGCGCGTCTTCACCACCGCGCTCACGCCGGAGGAGCTGAAGGACGCGTTGGAGTGCGCCCGTAGCTCGAACTGATCGGGTTCGGCTCCGCGAGGGATCGTCGTCGCCTACCGGCGGTAGATGCCTCGCCTTCGGCTCCGGATCGACGCTGCCGCACGGCAACGCCGCCCCTATTGCTCCAGCGCGTTTGGGCGCAGCGTTCTTTGTCCTGTTATGTCGATTGAGCCCACACAACCGACAAGGAACCTCTTGCGGCGGGCGGGGCGCTCCAGGAGCGCGGCCTAGTCGTGCCGTAGGCGAGTCTTTAGGACGCGGGCTAGGAAGAGGGGGTTGCCCACCACGTAGCGTCTCCAGAGGCGACCGGGCTCTTGGGCTAGCCGGAAGATCCACTCGATACCCCAGCGGTTCATCCACGCAGGCGCCCGCGGCACCTGACCCGCCGCGAAATCGAGGAAGGCGCCTACCCCGATCCCGAGCCGGGCACCCGTTGCGGAGAGGTGCTCGTCCAGCCACCTCTCCTGCAGCGGGTTCCCCAGCGCCGCCATGATCAGGCTTGCGCCGGTCACGCGGATAGCGTCCACCACCTGCGCCGTTTCGTGGGGCTTCCAGTAGCCGTCCCGGCAGCCGACGACCTTAAGGGCGGCGTAGCGCTGCTTCATCGCGTTGGCGGCCCGCTCCGCTACTCCAGGTCGTGCTCCGAGGAAGTAGACCCGCCAGCCCCGCTCGGCGGCGAGACCGAGGATCTGCGGGTTGAAGTCGCTCCCGTTTAGGTTCGCGGGGAAGCGGTCGCCCTGGATCCGCGCGGCCAGCGAGATACCGGACCCGTCGTTCAGGACGATGGCGGCTCGCCTCAGGACCTCGCGGTAGCTGGAGTCGGTCCAGGCGAGGTTCAAGGTGTGGGCGTTCGCGTATGCGACCAGCGCCGGCGTCTCCCCGTCGTGGACGCGCGCGACCTGCTGGAGGGCATCGGGCGGCGCCAGCTTTGCCACCGGCACCCCGAGGACCTCCAACATCGGGAACGGGTGCTCCATCGCGTGGAGTCTGCCAGGACACGAGGTGGAGGTGAAAGGACCAGAGCGTGGTGACCGCGCACCTACGGACCCAGCGGATCGTTGACGCGCCCCTGGCCTCCGGAGCGGCCGCCGCTAGGATGATTACTTCTGCCACGTCCGCCTGCTTGGAGGCCTGATTGACCCCGCCGAACGTCTTGCTCCTGGCCATCGACTCTCTCCGAGCCGATGCCGTATTCGGCCCCGAGGTCGCAACCCCGAACATCGATCGCTACGCCTCCCGCGGCGCCGCCTTCCGCCACTGTGTCTCCACCACGACCTCCACCACGCCCTCCTTCTCGTCCATCCTGACCGGCTGCTACCCGCCGAAGCACGGGGTGCGGGGCCTCCAGGGCTACCGCTTGTCGAGCTCGCTGACGACCATGGCCGAGGTGTTCGCCGCCGGCGGCTATCGCACCCACGCCGAGGTGACGGGGCCGCTCCTGCCGCAGACCGGCATCTTGAGAGGGTTCGAAGACGCCCGGCATAGGCAGGGCTACAAGGTGCCGTTCTTCGAGTGGCGGGACGAGGTGGTCGACAGGATGCACTCCTACGTCGACCCGTGGTTCATGCTGCTGCACATCTGGGAGGTCCACCGCCCCTATCGGGCCCCTCCCGACTTCACCAAGCGCTGGGACAAGGCGGGGTACCAAGCGGCGGTGCGCGCGACCGATGAGTGGCTCCAGCCCGTTTACGACGCCTGCGGGGACAACACGATCATCGTGATCACCGGCGACCACGGCGAGGACTACCCCGACACCGCCTTCCAGCAGAAGCTCATCCGGCTGGCCCGGAAGTCTCGCAAGACGTTGAGGCTGAAGAGCTGGCTGCCGGCGCTCGACCAACGCTTCCAGTCGCTGTCGGTGGGCCACGGCTTCGCCCTGCACGAGCACCTCGTTCGGGTGCCGCTGATCATCTCCGGCCCCCGCGTCTCGCCCGCCACGATCGAGCAGCAGGTCCGCCACGTCGACCTGTTCCCAACCCTTTGCGACCTCTGCGACCTGGAGGTCCCCAACGGCATCGACGGGCGCAGCCTGCGGCCGCTGATGGAAGGCGGGACGCTCCCGGAGGAGCCCGCCTATATGGAGGCGGTCGGCGTGAAGCTCGAGGGCAACCGCATCGCCGGAGCCCGCACCGCGGACTGGAAGTTGCTGCGCGTGGGCACGGCCAAGCCCGCGCTCTACAGGCTCAACGGCGGCGGCAGCCCAGACGAGAAGCGGAACCTGTACGGGCGCTACCCGGAGGTGGCGCGCCCCCTGGAAACCTTCATCGCGCAGGTGGAGGAGTCCACCGTGGTCGACGAAGAAGCGCCGCTGTCGGAGGAGGACGAGGCCACGATCGAGCAACACCTGCGGGACCTGGGTTACCTCTAGTGGCGGAGCAACACCCGCCCTTCTTCATCGTCGGCTCCGCCCGTTCCGGGACCACCTTCCTGCGCTTGACCTTGAACGCGCACCCGCAGATCGCGGTCCCCCCTGAATCGAGGTTCATCACCGAGTTGCGAGAGGGCCGGGACGAGGTGGAGACCGCGACGTTCCTGCAGAGCTTGGCGGCCCACAAGAGGTTCGGAGCCTGGGAATTGCCGATCGAGGCGGTCGCGCAGGAGCTCGAGGGGAGGACCGCGGTTCCATACCCCGAGGCGATCGCGGCCGCCTACCGCGCCTACGCCCACAGTCAGGGAAAGACGCGCTGGGGAGACAAGACCCCTCGCTACGTCCTCAACATCCCCGAGCTCGCCGAGCTGTTCCCCGATAGCCGGTTCATCCATCTGATCCGGGATGGGAGAGACGTCGCGCTCTCCTATGCCGACGTGCCGTTCGGCCCCAAGAACATCGCCAAGGCCGCGGAGCTGTGGGCGAGCCGGGTCGCTAAAGGTCTGCGCGACGGGCGTTCGCTCGAGCGCGGCCGCTACATCGAGGTCCTCTACACGGACCTCGTGAGCGAGAACGAACGAGAGGTGAAAGACATCTGCGCCTTCATCGGCGTCGGCTTCGACCGCGCGATGCTCGACCCGGAGCAGACCCAGAAGGGCGCGCTCGCCAGAGCCGATAAGTACAACCCGCACGTCACGGAACAGCCGATCCGGCGGGTTCGGTCGTGGAAGACGGACATGCCGCCCGAGCACGTCGAGATCTTCGAGGCGGTCGCGGGAGACGTCTTGACCGAGCTCGGCTTCGAACGGCGCTATCCGAACCCGAGCGCGGCCGCGCGCCTCAAGGCGAGGGCGGGGATCGCGGGAGCCCCCGTCGGCAGGATCAGGAGCCTCGCCAAGGCCTGACCCGCTCTTTCGAGCGACCTCTCAGATGGTGGGCGCACGTCGAGTGCGGCCACAACTTCGCGTCCGCGGAGCCGTTATCCAAGGTATGAGAAAGGTCGCCATCCTCGCGATCCTGGCGCTGCTGACGGGGGTGCCGTGGGCCGGCGCGAGTCCGATCCCTCCGCGCCCGGAGCTCTGGGTGATGGACGCAGACGGAACCGGCCAGCGGCCTCTCTCCGGCCAAGAGGACCACTTCGGTTACGGTGACGGGTTCTCCTGGTCCCCCGACTCCACCCGTCTCGTTGTCGACGGTCTTGCGATCTTCGACGTCGCCTCCGGCGCCCGCACGGAGCTCGGCGGGGGGAACGGCCGGTATCCGGACTGGTCGCCCGTATCGGACGAGATCGTGTTCTCCCAGGTCACCAGCACCGAGACGTCCTACGACGAGGAGCTCTACGTGATCGGCTCGGACGGCAGCGGGCTCCGCTTGCTGGTGGACACGCCGGAGTTCGACGGGCCCTCTAGCTGGTCGCCGGACGGCACGAAGGTCGCCTTCATCTCGGGCGGCCGCGACGGCGAGAGGGGGCAGGTGTACGTGGTCAACGCCGACGGCACCGGGCTGCGCCAACTGAGCACCGTCGGGGCTCTCTACGTCGCTCCCGAATGGTCGCCCGACGGCCGCGAGCTCGTGTTCGAGACGTTCGAATACAAGCTCTACCAGGTGGATGCCGACGGTACAGATGAACGACCTGTGGTTCCCTACGGCTCGCGCTATGCGACCTGGTGTCCCGATGGCACGCTCTACTTCGTCGGCGACGTCCCAGCCGAGCCCGGCCCGTTCATCCAATCGCGGCGGGGAGATCAGGTCGCGATCGTGACGCGGGGTTACAGCCCGGACTGCGGCCCCTTCGGGAAGCTCGCTTTCTCCCGGGCGGACGACATCCACGTGCTCCAGCCGGGCGAGGCAGGCACGCCGAACCTCACCGACAGCGAGGACAGGAGCGACACCTCCTCGGCCTGGTCTCCGGATGGAACGAAGATCGCGTTCAGCAGCACGCCACACCTGCCGCCTCCCACCCGTGTCGAGCCGAGCCTCACCCTCTCGCTGCGCAAGCACCTGACCGTGCGTGGTCGCCTCATCGTGCCGGACGAAGGTTTCTGCCTGAGCAAGGTGAGGGTGCAGAAGCTCCGACAGGACGGCTGGACGACGGTTGAAAAGATATCTCCCGATCGAGACGGAGGTCTTGGAGCGAGGATCCCGGACCGCGCTGGCTTCTACCGGCTGGTCGCTCCGCACCGGTACACGGTGCATGGAACCCACGAGTGCCTCCGCGCCGTCAGCAACATCGACCGGCACCGCCACTAGCACGGGCGGCCGTTGACGCCGGCAGCTTCCGGCCGGGCCGACGGATCGCCGCGGGCGGTGCGCCGGCGGCACCAGCCTCACCCGACCAGGAACGAGAAGCGCACCTTGCGCTGAGGGTTGTCGCGGTTGGTGTCGACGAAGACGACGCTCTGCCACGTGCCCAGCTGAAGCTCGCCGTCCAGGACCGGAACCGTGACGCTGGGTGAGATGAAAGCGGGGAGTACGTGATCCGCGCCGTGGCCTCTGGAGCCGTGGCTGTGCTTCCAGCGATCGTCGCGCGGCAGCAATCGGCCGAGTGCTTCTTCCAGATCGTCCTCCGAACGCGAGCCGGTCTCCATGATGGCTATGCCTGCGGTGGCGTGAGGGACGAAAACGCTCGCTAGGCCATCGCCCTTGTCACGCACGAAAGCCGCGAGGTCGCGGGTTAGGTCGGCGAACGTCCGGCTCGACATATCCAGGGCGCGCACCTCAGTCTCCATAGCCAAGGGCCTCCATCGTCGGGGCGATCAGGGGCAGGACCCGTTCGATCTCCGCACGGTTCTCGCGCCGCCACTTGCCACGCTCGGGCGGCGTCACCACGTTCACCGGCTTCGTCCGCGCCGCGGTCGCTTTCTCCTTCACCGCCGACTCCAGGTCGAGCTCCAGGAACTCCATCAGGCGAGCCACCTCCTCTTCGGGTGACTCCACGAGCTGCTCGTACTTGATCGCGCGGTAGCGGGAGCGCGGCACGCGTTCGAAAGCCGCCAGCGAATGGTCGTAGGAGGACTTCCATTGGTTCGCGCACACGACCTCGAGCGGACCACCCACGTCCTCGCGCCAGCCGGGATAGAGGGTGAACTTCCACCACTTCGGATCCACGCCCGGGATCGAGTGCGGCTCCGGCAGCGCGTACGTGCGGTAGCGCGGGGTGCGCCAGGCGTTGATGAGGGAGTTCACGTTGTCGCGCCCGTCCCTCTGCAAGAAGATGTAGCGCGCGTCGGGGAAGAGTGCGTCGATGAAGCCGATACGCAGCGCGTTGCGCGGAGTCTTGTCGATCAACCGCTTTCCCGTCCCGGTGACCAGGAAGAAGTCTCTTCGGATCCGTGCCCTCGTAGCCGCGTCGGCGTCCTCAGCGGTCAGCGCGTTCGAGTCCCAACCGCGCAGGGCGGGATGGTGATCGGCCTCCCACACCTCGTGCGCCTCACCCGGCCAGTGCGCGAGCTTCGACGACGTCCTGAGAACCGCGTAGAGCATCGAGGTCCCCGACCGTGGCGCTCCGATGATGAAGATGGGGCGCTCGATGCTCTTTCCGGCCATCAGCGCGGGGAGGTGCGCGGCCTGGCGAGCCCGGAGCAGGACCCGGTTCAGGTGGTCACGTGGCCCGGGGTTGAAGTTCGTGCGCAGGCTCTTGCGCAGAGCCTTCTTGTCGTCGGGCATCGAGCGACCCTACTCAGCCTTGCTGTTGCCGCCCCGCTTCAGAGCGCGCTTGCGGATCCGGTTCCACACGAGACGTTCTTCCTCGTCGAGACCGAGAACCTTGAGGGTCAGGACGTAAACCAGACCTGCAACGGCGATCGCGGCGACCTCGCGGATCGTCTCGTCGCCCGTGATGCCCCGCGAGGCCAGCAGCGCCCCCGCGGCGACCGCGCTGGCCACCACCGGCTTCAGGAAGTTGCGTCCGAAGGGCTGGACGCCCACGAGGAGCCTGGCTTCGATCACCCGAACGATGTTGACCGCCGCGGTCACGCCAAGGTCGACCACCGCCATACCCACCACGCCGTGCTCGGGCACGACCAGGTATCCCAGTGCCACATAGAGGGCTACGGCCGCCGCGGAGTTGGCGAAGTTGATGCCGGGATGACCCGTCATCGAGATCACGTACCCGGTCGGTCCCGTCCCCGTGTAGAAGATGTTTCCGATCGCGAGCAGAGCCACGACGGGGATCGCGCCCGCCGCCTGGTCGCCGTAGAACAAGACGAAGACGTCTGGTTCCAAGATCAGCGCCACGAACACCGGGAACGAAAACGTCGCTATCCATCGATTGATCGTCTTGTACAGAGAGTCCAGACGGCCGATCTCGCCCTTCTCGTGGAGATCGGATACGACCGGGGCCCAGATGTTGACGATGCCGCCGAGGAAGACGTTGCCGGGTCCCTGCAAGGAGAGAGCGATCGCGAAGTAGCCGGCCGCCTCGTCGGTGCTGATCGCGCCGAGAAGAAGGATGCCGAGCCCGAGGGTCTGGATCCCGAGCAGCGAGGCCCCCGCCTGAGGCAGCGCGAACCGCACGAGCGGGCCAACCCGCGCCACGGGCGCGGCCGTGCGCTCCTCGTCGGTCAGCATCCGGCGCAGGTACCAAGCTGCCACCAGCACGGCGAGCCCGACGCTCGCGGTCAGCGTCACGATCGCTCCCGCGACCTCGAAACCGAGTGCCAACACCGCTACACCCAGGGTGAAGCGAGCGATCGGCTGCACGATGTTGCCGGCCATCACCGATGGGACCATGGTCTTGTAGGCCTGCGTCGCGTAGCGGAGCACCTGGAGAAGCGCGAACAGCGGCACGTACGCGGCGCCGAGCCGGATGAGCCGCGCGAAGTCCGTCTGTTGCTCTGCGCTGTCTGCGAAAGCGGAGGCGATCGGATCGGCGAGCAGCAGAAGCGCGGCGAAGACAGATATGGATGCGAGCCCCGACGCGGTGAGCGACACGCGCAGACTGCCCTTGACCGCGCCGTGGTCGCCCCGAGCTCGCGCCCGCGTGATGAAGCGCATCGCCCCGTAGTTGAAGCCGGCGAGCCCGACCTGCGAGGAGTTGGCCAGGATCTGCGAGACCTGACGATAGAGGCCGTACGCGCCAGGTCCAAGGATCCTCGTGAAGATCGCGCCGAACGCGAACGACAACAACCGCTGGCTTACCTGACCCGCTAGTTGGACCGCGCCGCCCTTGGCAACAACCTTGATGTCGCCCGCGGCCTCGGCGGAAAGGCGCTTCTCTTCCGGTTGGCTCACGCGGATCTAGTTGCTCGCTGCCACGGCCATACCGACCGTGGGAGCTCCCACGACCCAGCCATGGCCACTCCGAGCACCAGGGAGATGACCAGCGTGTAGATCGGCTCCACGTAGAGGCTCAGGATCACTGCGTGCGCCGCGGCGATGACAACTGTCGCTGTCGCAAGCGTCGCGAACAGGCGCTCATCGCCGTCGCGGGCGCGCGCAGCAGCGCGGGCATGCAGCCCGACGGCGACGTAGAGGGCGACGATCATGAGCGCGCCCGGGATCCCCGTCCTGAACAGGTAGTTGAGATAGGTCGAATGCGTTCCCGCGGGTGGGACGTACCGCTGCCCTTCTTTGGTGGTGCCGCTCTCCGTACGTGGCTGCTCGGTCCCGTAGCCCAGCAACGCGTAGAGGGGGTTGTCCTTCACCAGAGCGAACGTGTCCCGGTACAACTCGTCCCGCGTGGTCACGCTTGCGCCTCCACCGGCGCGGCCGGTAAGGGGATCGACCTTGTACTTGACCAGGTACACCCCGGTGAGAACGAGAGCCCCCGCGACGAAAGCGATCACGATCGTTGCTTTGGCGCGCTTCGGCAGCGCGCCGTCGACCAGCAGGTAGATGATCCCCAGCGCTATCGCCAGCCATGCCCCGCGGGCGAGAGAGAAGCCCGCTCCGAACAGAGCGGCCGCGACGACGCCCCAGCCGATCCGCCGGCGACCCGTCCATACCAGGAAGAACGCGAGCGGGAAGAGGGCCGCGCAGATCCCTGCGTAGGTGAGCGCGTTGCGCGGGAAGGACCTCATCCTCGGGACGGTGTTCGCGGGAGCGAGGCCCACGTTGTCGTAGAGAAGGACCACACCGGCCCGCGCGAGCGTGTCTTCGTGACCGCGCGCGGAGCCGGCGAAGCGGACGACGAGACTGTTCTCGTACGCCTGAAACTCCGGTCGGAAGACCTCGAAAGCCGGCAGGCCGGGAGCCTCCTCGGCGATCTGCCCCATCTGCTGTCGCAACTCGACCGAGCCTGCCTTCACCGAGCGGGCGTACTTGATCATCCCGATGTTGTTCGGGAACGCATCGACGCCGTAAGCCGCCTCTACCCGTCCCCGCACCTCACCCTCCTGTAACGCTTCGAGGTTCACCCCGATCCACTGAAGGAAGACCGCGATCGACAGCAGCACGATGAAGCCACCGATGCCGGACACGATCCGGGACCGCCCCTCCAGCGAAGGGACTTGGTCCACCACCGCCAGGACCGCCCCCGTCGCCAGCACCTGGATGCCGAGCAGCAGCAGGAAGTGCTTGAAGTCGAGCGACGTGATGACAAGGACCCCGAGCGCGGTCCAAACCAGCAACCCGATGGGCAGCCACACCCAGCGACCTCCGCGCGGAAGCCTCCGCTCCGTCGCCAGCACGAGAACCGAACGAACAACGACGGCGGCCCAGCCACACAGGATCACCAGCGGCAGCATGTCCACCAGCCATCCGAGGACGCCCATGTACAGCGGAGAGACCAGGGCCAGAGGGAACGGAAGCACGAGGGCCAGACCGGCGGCAGCTAGGCAGAAGCTCCACAGAGCGATCACGCCACCTACGAGCGTCTGCGTCGCCCACCCGCCGATCCCCACGACCGTCGCGCCCAAGACGACCAGCCACAGAACGCGCGCCGCCGTGGAGGGGCGAGCAGAGGGAAGGCGATCGAGACGCGCGAGCACCAGGCTCAGGCGCGAGCGGCGCGCCCGCCGGCGATGAACGGGAGCCGACTCCCGGCTCGGCCGCCCAAGAGCGACGCGATCACCGCCGCAACCACGACAGAGACGAGAGCGAGCGTCAACGTGAAGGGGCCGCGAGCGACGGCGATGACGACGATGCCGGTGAACGAAAGCAGCGCGGTCGACAGCGCGGGAACCATGCCGAGCGCCTCCGGCAGCTCACCCTCGGGCAACAACGTCTTGAAGGCGATGAACCCCGGCACGAGAAGCAACAGGAAGCCACCGATGACCCGCAGAAGGTGGAGAGCGCCCGACGTATTCGGGTCCTCCGGAAAGAGAAGGGTTGTCGTGGTGCCGCCAGTGCGAGATTCGGCATCCACTGCGCCGTCCGCTACCACCACCACGTCCTCAGACGCGGCGAGGCCGGTGTTCGCCCCCTTCTTGTTGAACGCGGACGCGAGCACCACGATCGGCTCCTGACCCGACCGCTCGATCCCCTTCTCTACGTCCGCGAGAAGAGCCGGCGATAGCTCGTCGTAGGTCGAGTTGCCGCGCTCCGTTGCTTCACCCGCAAGGTAGTTCTCGAGCGAGCCGAGATAGAGGTAACCCTGGTCGATCATCCCCTCGGGGAGCCCATAGCGAGACGTGTTACCCGTCAGCTTTGCGAACGCGTAGATCTGGAACGGGCGCGGCGGCTCGTCGTCGGCGATGAACACGACCGGCCGGTCCGGATCCTGCGTTGAGAGGTACGCGCGCAGCGCGTCCATGTCCTCCTTGGTCTGCGGCTCGATCCACTGGTTGTCGGGGTTCGTCCAGCCGGAGAGCTTGAAGCCGTTCGTGAAGTTCGTCGCCAGGATGAACAGGACGGCGAGCACACCGAGCCACGCGAGATTGTTGATGCCACCCAGACGGGTCCGCTCCACGAAGAACCGGATGGCGAAGTACGCGCCGACTCCGACGAGCAGCACCCAGGCCAGGGTCGTGTTGAAGAAGCGGTAGTAGGTGTAGGCGACGCCGGCTAAGAAGCCGAAGATGCCCACAAGAGGCGCCAACCACGCGACCGACACTCGCGTGAGGTCGTCTTCGCTCAGCTTGTGGAAGGGGCGCGCCGCGAGCAGGCCGACGAGCCCGATCAGGAGCAGCGGCCCGTTCAGGAGCGGCCTCATCGCTTTCACCCACAGCACGAGGCGGTCGAAGAAGAAGTCGACGCCATAAGGCGGGAGCAGCGCGGCCTCAGCCAAGGACACGGACCGGCCCCAGATACCGATGGTCCAGATGGCCACGGTCACGACCGTGGCAACGAACGCCGTCGCGAGCATCGGACCGTCATCGCGGATCACCGAGCGGAGGTCGAAGCGCCGCACCAGCAAACGGATCACCGCCATCAGTCCGAGAACGAGACAGAAGATGACGAGCGTCGTGGGATGCGTCAGCCCGCACAGCAACAGCAGCACGCCTAGCGCCAGCCGCGCCGGCCACGACTCGCGTGAAGGAGCCAGGAAGGGCAAGGCCGCAGCCAGGAAGAACAGCACCAGGATGTTGTCGAGATAGCCGACGAAAGGCGGCGTGAGCATCAGCCCGCCGGCGGCGAACGCGACCGAATGGAACATCAAAGGGTCCGGCCGCTGCCGGTAGGCGAAGCCCGCCAGCAGCAACGCCGTCAGCACCGGAAGCCCGACCATCATGAAGGTCACCGAGGACAGCTGGGCGACCTTGGGGATCTGCCTCAGGAAGGCCCCCAGCACCGGCGCGGTCACGCGGTACCCGGCAGCGAACATCCCCTCGGGCCCCTCGATCTCGAGCAGCCTCGCCGGCTCCTCCGTCATCAGCCCCTCGATCCGCCACGTGTAGAAGGCGGGATCCCTCGTCGGAGCTACGCGGTCCTGGTCCGACAGGAACGGCCACGCGAACAGGGTGAGCAGCACCAACGCCGTCAGGACGTAAGCGAGAGGCTTCCCCAGGACGCGGTCTAAAGGGTTCTGAGGTGCCTCGGGATCGGTCGGAGCGTGGGCGCGCTCGGTCAAGGTCGTAGTAGCCATCGGTGCGGCCATCCTACCGGACGAGCGGCCCCCGGCCCCCTCTGCGACTAGGTCCCGCAGTCGATGTCGGGCAACAGCACCGCGGGCACGGCCAACGAGAAGATGCGGTCCTGCGAGTGGAAGCGCCCTGCCCCGCCGACGAGCATGTCGGGCCGCTGCGTGTTGTCGGCCAGGCGGTAGTCCCCGAGGAACCGCGCTACGTCTTCGACGGACACGCCGAGCTCCGCCATCCGGTCCTCGTGGAGGAACACCTCGGTGGGCCACACCGCTTCCACCACGGCCCCGAAGCGGTCTCGGATATCCGCCTCGACCTCACGCGGATCGATCCCGTAGCCATCGATGGCGCCCGCATCGGGCTGCTGGCCGTGGTCGGCGGTGAGCACCACGGCCCACCGACCGCGGCCGACCTCGTCGTCGAGGAAGGACAAGATCTCGCCCAGCTGCGCATCCGTCTCTATGAGCGAATCCCGCACCTCGTCCGAGGCCATGTTGAAGTAGTGGCCGACGCGATCGATCTGCTTGAAGTTCGTGAACAACAGATCCGTGATGCCGTCGCCGCCATAGCCCTCCCCGGAGATCATGTTCATCAGCGCGCGGGCGTGGTACCTGATGAAGGCCGGTGTCTCTTCGATCCGATCCGGTGAGTCGAGGATCTCGTTCCCCCTCCAGGCCCGATCCGCCTCGCCGTCCGCGGCGTCGAGCTCGTCCAGATCGCGATCGAGGCCGCCCGTCTCGACGAGCGCCCGCGGCGACCGGTAGTGAGACGGGTTCGTGATCCACTCGTTCGTCTCCACGTCCAGCCAGACGGCGTCGTCCCTGTCGCCGCCGCTCATCTCGGCCCCCTTGCCGATCATCCCGAGGTGCCAGGGCTCGTATCCGACCATCCCCACCAGCGCCTCGTTATCCGTCTGTTCGTCCCACCGCTCGGCGACCGTCGGGATCTGCAGGAAGCGGGACGATTCCCCCTTCAGGAAGGCGTCGACCACGACACCTTGTTCGTCTTGCATCGGCACTCCGGTGATGCCGTGGGTGCTGGGGAACTCGCCGGTTCCGAGTGTCGTATGGACCGCGGGGGTCACCGACGGGCTCGAGCCCACGGTCGCTTTCTCATACGAGACGCCTTCTCGCATGATCCGAGCGAGGTTCGGCCACGCCTCCGGCCACTGCCGGAGCGTGTTCCACCCTCCGCCGTCCCACACGATCGTGAGGATCAGCCTCGGCGGTGGCCGCCGCAACATCTTGCCGCTGAACCTTGCGACCTCGTCGAGCGCCTCGCCTCCGTCGGTTTGGAGAGACGCGCGCAGCATCGTCATCAAGGTGGGGGCAACGTCTGCCACGGTCACGGGGCGCTGGATCGCGCCGCGCCGCTCGATGATCCCCGGCCCGTAGAAGACAAGCGGAACGTCCTGCAGGTATGGCCACGGGCCGGAGTGGCTCCAGCCGCCACCGCCGGTGGCCATGTAAGCCGGCTCGCGAGGGATCAACGCGATCTGTCCCGAACGGGGGCCGAAATAGCCGCGCTGGGTGCGCTCGAGGTAATCGCTCGGCAGCGAGCAGGCCTGGGCGTCGAACGAGGGAAGCTCTCCCTCTCGATCGAACAGGCCCAGCCAGCTGGAGGCCATCACCAAGGCCGCCACGACGGCGGCCGCGGCCAGCAGCCGGTTAGACCGCAGCACTCTCAGAGCGAGCGAGCAGACCGGCCCGTTTGAACCAACTCCCGAGCAGCGCGAGCCCGACGAGGAAGACCACCCCGACCAACGCGATCAAGACCCCGCGGGTGTCGGCGTCATAGAAGAGCTTCATGATGACCGCAGCAACGACCCAAGCGAGGTTGTAGGCGATGTCGTACAGCGAGAAGGCGCGCCCGCGGAAGTCGTCCCCCAGCGCCTCTTGCACCATCGTGTCCAGTGAGATCTTCCCGAGGAAGAACCCGAAGCCGAGAAAGAAGGTCAGCAGCGCGATCGAAGCCTTCATCTCGAGCCCACCCAGGATCGCGACGGCGAGGCCGGCAACGGCCGAAGCGCTGAGCACCAGCATCGACGTCGTGCGCACGCGCTCGTGCAGCCTTCCCGCCATGACGAAGCCGAGGACGGCTCCGACGGCGCCCGCGCCGCCCGTGAGGACCAGGACCTGCAGGTCGTCATCCGCGACGAGCTCCCGCGCGATGAACGCAACACCGACGATCGTGAAGCTCCACAGGAACCTCAGCCAGAAGTAGGTGCTGATGGAGACCGCCGCCTTCGGCGTCCGAGCCACCTCTCGCACACCCGCCGCGATGCTGCGCGCCACCCGCGCTACCTCTTCACTCAGGCGCGCCGCCGGCTGTGGCTCGCCGGCTCTCGCGATGGCCATCGCCAGCACGGCGGCAGCGCCGTATACGACTGCGCCCGCCAGCACGATCGGCCACGACGGCAGAAGGGTCGAAGCGACGAACGCGACACCGGCTGCTCCGAGCTGAAACAGGGCTCCCCCCAGCTGCGACACCGCGTTCGCCTCGACGAGCGAGGACCCATCGAGGGTGGCGGGAAGGGCCGCGGATTTCGTCGCGAGCACGACGCGCGTGCAGGCCAGCGTCAACATGAAGACGAGGAACAAGAGCACCGAAGGCAGAAGCTCCGTTCCGAGCAGGCCTGTAACGGGCTCCTCCGCGGTCGTCTGCACACCGACGATCGCGATAGCTCCGACGAGCGCCGCGCGCAGGACGTTCGAGGTGAAAAGCAGCTTGCGACGGTCCCAGCGGTCGATGACGACACCGAGGAAGGGGCTGATCAGCGTGTACGGCACGAAGAGGAACAGCACGATCGTTATCAGCTCGTCGACGCTGCTGGCGCTCTCGACGTCGAAGCCTTTCTGCCCGCCGAACGCGACGGCCTTGGCGACCGCGGTTTGGAAGAGGCCGTCGCCGGCTTGCGCGAGGAACTGAACCCCCATCAACAACCCGAAGTCGCGCTGCTTGAAGATCAGATCCAGGCCGCGTTTGATCATCCCCATCTAAGGCTCGACCGTGTCCTCTTCGAAAGGCAGGTAGAGGTCGCTTTCCGGGTAGGCCCCCGCATCGAACGCCTCGATCTTGTCCGCGGTCAGCGCGGAGAGATAGTCGGTCGAGAACGCGCCGGCGAACAGGAGCTCGTCGAGCCTTGCCTCCGGAACCCGATCCTGTCCCGGCTTCCCTTCGGGGATGTTGTCGCCGATCGTGTACGCCCCCACGTAACCGGCGACGTCCGCAAGGTCGACATCCGCTTCCGCGAGAGCGTCCCGATCGAAGTACACGTCCACCGGTGTCACCTTCTCCACGACGTTCCCGAACTGGTCCTCGATGTCTCGCTGCAGCTCCTTGGAGTTGATCCGCCACCCCCCCGACACGTCTGGAAGCGGTTCCTGGCCATGATCGGCGGTGACGGCGAACACGTAGTTGTCCTTGCCTACCGTTCGATCCAGCTCCTTCTTCATCCTCGCGATCTGACGGTCGGTCTCGCGGATCACGTCTTCTTGCTCCGCGTTGATGACGTTCCACGCGTGGCCGGCGTAGTCCGGCATCTTCATCTCGACCCAGAACATGTCGGTGATGTCGTCGCGCCCGACCTTCTCGTTGCGCATGACGTCGATGACCGCGTCGCCGGTGAAGCGAACGAAGGCGGGACTCCCCGGCCGGAGCAGACCGTTCTCGGGATCCTGGAACTGCTCCACGGTGTGGCCGTACCAGGTGTCGTCGACGAGACCATCGCGCGGATCCAGCTGCTCCTCATACGCCTCGAGCGTGGAGATATCCGTCTCCTCGAGGTACTCGGGCAGCTCGTAGTAGTCCTCGTTGATCCACCACTCGCTCACGGCCTCGTCGGCCTCCAGGTCCTGGGCCTCCCACAGGACCGCGATGTCTTTGTCCCCACCCTCGCGCTGCGCCCCATGGCCGATCATCCCGAGGTGCCACCCCTCGTACGAAACGGTCGCGACGACGGCCTTGTTCTTGTTCTGCTCGTCCCACAACTCGGAGACAGTCGGCGCGTCGAGGTACCGGGGGTCGGCGTTCTGCAGCCAACTGTCCGTGTTCTCCCCGTCCGGCCCGCGCATCTGGTTGCCCGGGATCCCGTGGTCGATCGGGTACAAGCCGGTGCCGAACGTCGCGTGCAAGGCGCCGGTGATCGACGGCGCCGATCCGATGTGGGCGTTCGTGTAGGTCGTCGAGCTGTCGCGGAGTGCGTCGATGAACGGCCAGGCGTCTGCATGCTGCTGCAGCGCGTTCCACCCACCGCCGTCGATCACGACGGTGAATATGACCTTCGGGAGCTTCGCGCAGGGATCGCCTCGGCCCGGCTGCCTCAGGCACGGGCCCTGGGCCCGTTCGATACCCGGCAGCGGCTCGGACGTGTCCTCCAGCCCTTCCACACCGCCCAGGATCTCCGCGTAGGCCGGGGCGAGGTTCGAGATATCGACCTCGTCGTCGAGCACCGCACCCGCCTTCGCCCACGGCTTCCCATGGACGATGATCGGAACCCGCGCCAGGTAGTTCCACGGGTTCGGATGGGAGGTGCTCATGGTGGGGGTGTCGGTTCCGAGCGTGGTGAGGTCCCACTCTCCGATCAGGAAGTTGTGCGGCCGCGGCACGAGCATGAGCTCGCCGGATCTTTCCGGCACATGTCCTCGATAGAGGTTGGTCATGATGTCGGCGCCGATGGCGTTCGCCATCTCGTCCTGGGTCGGAAGGTCCTCGGGGAGCCCCGCCGGAGCTCGGAGCGCGTAGGCGCCCGCAACCGCGACCAACAGGGCGGTCGCGACGACGATGAGGACGCGCTTGGACAAAGCCTCTCCTTCTCGGGGGGACAACACGGGCGGTCCGCTGCACCCTAGTACAGCGAACCGGCCCCCCGACGCGCGCGCTCGCCCCCGCTATCCCGGCCGGTAACGTCGGAAGGATGGGTTTCGACCGGCGTCTGCTGACCTTGCTTCTCGTCCTCGCGGTGCTGGGTGTGCCCGCAGCGGTGCTCCGAGTGCTGTGCGTGGGTCACGCCTGCGATCAGCCGGTGGAGGCATCGGCGGAGGTGCCCTTCTGCTCGTTGCCGGAGGCGGTCCGCTCACTGGTGGCGGCCGGGTTCCGCGAGGGACGCTCGCCGGAGATCCTAGGAGTGACGGCGGGAGCCACCGTGACCGGAGGTGCTCCCGGCGCGAGAACCGTGGCCTGGCCGTCGGTGGATACGACTCCGCCCCGCGTCCCGCTCGCTTTCTTGGGGGGCGGCATCGTCAACGAGGGCGAGGGCCTGCCTCCAGCCGTCGGGCTCGATGACGTCGCTCCGACGATCGCTCGGTTGATGGGGATCGAACGCCCCCACCCAGAGGTTCGGTCCGGCCAGGCGATCGTGAACGTAGCCCCGTCAGAGCCGGTTCCACTGGTGGTGGAGATCGTGTGGAAAGGCGTTGGGAGCGCGGAGCTAGAGGAAGACCGGGAGGCGTGGCCTCGTCTGGCAACGAGGATGGGAACGGGGCTGGCTACGCTCGACGCGACGGTGCCCTCGGTCCCGGTGGATCCCGCCGCCGTCCTCGCGACCATCGGGGCGGGCGGGGTCCCGGCGCAGCACGGTGTCACCGGATCGCTCGTGCGCAACGATGCGGGGAAGCCCGTTCGGCCTTGGAGCCGCAACGCTCCCGTGGTGGTGATCGCGGCCCTGGGGGACGACCTCGACGAGCTGACGGAGCAGCGGGCGCGGGTCGGACTCATAGCCGCGGACCCGGCGGACCGAGGCCTGATAGGCGCAGAGTGGTACGCGGACACCGACCGCGATGACGTCGCGGTCGCCCGACGCGGCAACGAGGTAGTGAGCCTGGTGCGAAACTGGACCAACAAGGGGTACGGCCGCGATGGAGTGCCCGATCTCCTCGCAGTGACGCTGACTGGGACGGTCGAGGACATGGATCGAACAACCGACGCGATCGCGGCCACGGTCGCGGATCGCTCACCGGAAGCGGCCGTAGTCGTGACCGCGACGGGCTCGACCGCGCCCGATCCCGACCTTCGCGCCGGAGAGGTGGTGCGGCAGGTCGAGCAGGCACTCGGGTCTGAGCAGCCAGCGGTGAGCGCGGCCGTCGCGGGCGGGCTCTTCCTGGACCAGGACGTCGTAGCCGAGGAGGCGATCTCGGAAGACGACGTCTTGGCGGCGCTCCAGGGGATCAACGGGCCGGGGGGCGAGGCGGTCTTCTCCGACGTCTTCCCAGCGATCGCCGTCTCCTTCGGAAGGTATTGCTGATGGTCGACATCGCGCAGCCTCTTCCGCAGAGGAACGCTTCGCTCCGTCCGGTCGCGGGGGTGGTGCTGGGGTTGACGGCTATCGGAGCGCTCCTCCACCTGTTGGAGCCGGGCCGTATCGCAGCGGCGCAGAACTTCCTGCTCGTGTTCAGCTCGCTGCTGATCGAAGCCGTTCCGTTCGTGCTGTTAGGCGCTTTGGTATCGGCGGTGATCGAGGTCTTCGTTCCCGTGACGGTGTTCGAGAAGCTGGCGGGGCTTCCGCGGCCGCTTCAGCTTCCCGCCTCTGCCCTCGCAGGCATGGCGTTCCCGGTCTGCGAGTGCGGCTCCGTCCCGGTGGCCCGGCGTCTTGCGTCGAAGGGCCTCGCGCCCTCGGCAGCCATCACCTTCATGCTGGCCGCGCCCATCCTGAACCCCATCGTCATCGCGTCGACAGTCATCGCCTATCGCGGCCGCGAGAGCCTGTGGGCGATGGTGCTGGGCCGCAGCGCTCTCGGTCTCGTGGCCGCGGTCGCCGTCGGTTGGGTCATCGGATCCAGAAGCAGCGGCGAGATGCTCCGCGTCCGACGTGGAGATGCCGTGGCTCACGACCACGAACACGGCTCTCGCTCCGCCGCCTTCTTCGGGCATCTATCGAGCGACTTCGTCTTCATGGGCCGCTATCTGGTACTGGGGGCCGCGGTCGCCGCTGCGCTGCAGACGTTCGTGCCGCAGACGGTGATCGGTTCTGTCGCCGGAGCTCCCGTCGTGAGCCTCCTGGCGATGATGGGCCTCGCGTTCCTCCTCTCGTTGTGTTCGGAATCCGACGCCTTCGTCGCGGCCTCTTTCGTCCAGTTCGGAGTCGGCGCACAGCTCGCATTCCTGGTCTTTGGGCCGATGGTGGACACGAAGTTGGGCTTCCTCTACAGCGCGACGTTCAGCAAAGGGTTCTTCAGGGTCGTCGTCGTGACGGTTGCCGCGGTCACGCTGGTCGGCGCGTTGTGGATCGAGGTGCTCGTCGGATGAGATGGAGCGCACGCTCGCTCGCGGGGGCGGCCGCCTTGGCCGCGTGGGCGAGCCTTTTCTGGTTCTTGATGGCATCCGGAAGAACCAACCTCTATCTGTCGTCGCGCACGGACTGGGTGGTGCCCGTGGGCGCGACGATCCTGACGATCTCCGCGCTCGGCCGCCTCGTCTCCGCCCGCTCTCAGACGCCGGAACATCTGTCACCGAAGGACGCGTGGGGAGTCGGAGTCATCCTGCTCCCGGTGGTGGCGGTGCTCGCCCTTCCACCGGCCTCCCTGTCTTCGTTCGCAGCGTCGCGGCGCTCCAGCTTCTCGAGCGCGGGATTCACGTCGTCTCCGGAAGAGGTTGCTAGTGGCGAGCTGTCGCTGGGGGACGTCGCGGGAGCGCTCCGGTCGCAAGAGGCCATGAGCGCGCTCGTCGCTCGCGCCGGCAGCGAGGTGGACTTCACCGGCTTCGTCACGCGGGATCCCGGGGCGGCGGCCGACGAGTTCACCCTGACGCGCTTCTTGATCTCCTGTTGCGTGGCCGACGCCCTGAGCGTGGAGGTGCGGGTGGTGGGGGGGCCGCCGGGGCAGTTCGAGAAGGACCAGTGGGTCCGCGTGACCGGCAAGATCTATCCGTTGGGAGACGAAGTCATCGTCGACGCCGACTCGGTCGAAGCCGTCGAGCGCCCGGAGAAGCCCTACCTGAACCCCTAGGCGGAACGGGGGCCCGTGCTACCCTGAATCGGTCATAAAGGGCACCTGACCAGCACTTTCGCTCTCTGGGAGGCACACCGAGATGGGCTTGAGGATCTTCGGCGCGGCCGTTGCCTTCCTCATCGCCTACTTCGCGATCGGGCGTTACCGGAAGGGCCAGCTGCGCCGGGGCGAGCTCGTACTCATCGCCGTCGTGACGTGTGGGTTGCTGGTGGCAGCGGCGGCTCCCGATCTGCTGGACCCGATCTTGGGCGCGCTCGGCTTCCAGCCGGGGGGAGAGCGCAGGATCATCGGCCTGCTGGTCATCTCGAACCTCTTCACGCTCGCGCTCATGTTCCGCGGCTTCTCGCGCGACGACCAGCTGTCGACCGAGCTCGGGGACCTCGTGGACCACATGGCGCTGGGGCGACTGGACGAAGCCGACACCGCTCCTCTACGAGGCTCGCTGGCGGTCGTGCTTCCCGCCTACAACGAGGCGGACAACATCGCCGCCGTCCTGGGCGAGATGCCGGCGCAGATCGACGACATGCCGGTGAGGCCGATCGTGATCGCCGACGGCTGCACCGATGCGACGGAAGCGGTCGCCGAGCGG
>JADDQX010000004.1:25480-29307 GCA_016781115.1 Actinomycetota bacterium
TGACGATCGACGCGGACGGGCAGCACGATCCGAAGGAGATGGAGGTGCTCGTCCGACCGCTCTTGGACGGAGACGCAGACATGGTCCAGGGCTCGAGGGTCCTCGGCTCCTTCGAGGTCGAGTCGAGCGTGCGCAAGCACGGCGTCACGCTCTTCGCGAAGCTTCTCACCACCCTGGGAAGGACCAGGATCACCGACCCCTCCACCGGCTACCGGGCGATCACCTCGCAGGCGCTCAGGAGACTCGACCTCAAGCAGGACCAGTTCTACGTCTCGGAGGTGATCCTCGACGCCGGCCGCAAGGGGCTACGAGTGGTCGAGGTTCCGATCACGCTCCGGCGCAGAGCCAGCGGTACCACGAAGAAGCCGGCCGCCTTCCGCTATGCGTGGGGCTTCAGCAAAGCGATAGTGCGGACCTGGCTGCGCTAGCCCCAGATCACGGAGCGGTCTCTACCCGAAGAGGCTCGATCGCCTCTTTCCATCCAGGGCGGGCGCGGGCGGGGGCGTAGCGGGGGTCTGCGAGCAGGAACAGCCGCGAAGTGCAGCGGGCCTCGATCAATCGTAGGGGTTCTGGTTGTTCCCGCGGGACCTCTTCGAGCGACGGCGGTGCCGGGCCCACCTGATAGATGCGACCCCCCGGACGGAACCAGGTGAGGTTCGCGCCCGAACCACTGACGCTCCAGCGGCCCTCGTGGATCAGGGCGTGATGGAAGCTGCACACCGTGGTGAGGTTGTCCAGGTCGGTGGGCCCGCGCCTCGCCCAATGGACGATGTGGTGCAGGTGCAAGAAGCGACGACAGCCACAGCCCGCGAAGGTGCAGCGGTGGCCGTCTCTACGTAACGCTTGACGGCGCAACCAGCGGGGGATCTTCGGGGAGGTCTGGCCGATACCGAGAGCGTTGCCCTTCCGGTCCTCGAGCACGAACTGCAACCGGCAGTCACATGAGAGCTTGCGCAGCACCTCCGGATGCAGCGGGGCGCGTCCGTCGATGGAGCCGTTGCCCTGGTCGTGGCTCAGCGCGGCAAGCGGTGCGTGCACCACCACCGTGGTGCCGTCAGACTCCGCGGCCACCTGCCCCGACGCGAGCAGCACCAGTGCCTCGGCGCGGCGCTCCGGCGCGGTCACCTCGCGCCACGATTCGTCCGAGGTGTCGCCCTCCAGAGCTTCGTCTTTGGGACGAGAGGCGATCTCGTCGGCGAGGCGATCGAGCGCGGCGGCCACGACCGCTCCCTGCTCGGTGGGAAGCACACCCTCGATCCAGTAGATGCCGGCTTGGTGGTCCGCCGTGCAGTTGAGATAGCGCGACTCGTGCGTCCGCCGCACCTCTTCCGCGCGACGCTGCTGCTCGAGGTCCGCCCGCTCGCGGATCGCGGCCGGAGTCACGCGTCTCGCCCACTCGATCAGGTCGGCTTCGGTCTCGGGTGTCGCGATGCGGCAGAGCTCGACGGTCTTGTCGGCCGAGATAACGCCTCGTTCCAGAGCGGCCGCGGTGAGCGGCAGGCGGTCGACGGCATGCGCCGCGTCGATCCAGCGGCGGGCCTTCCAGGCCGAGATGTGGAGACGCTGGGCCACCCAGTGGACACCGTTGCGACAGCCTTCGTCACGCCAGAGCTCGCCGCGATCGGCAGCTCGAATGGCTGCTAACAGCTCCAGGTCGGCGCGCCCAGACGAAGCACGGGCCTGGTCGAGACGCGCCAGCACCGCGAAGCGGTCCTGCTCCAGTTGCTCGGCGACCTGGTCGGGGCTGATCGACATCGCTTGACTTTATCGAACATATGTTCGATAGTCAAGGGATTTTCTTGAGCCCGCGGCGGTCGCCCGCGCCGCGCGTCCGCACCTCGCCTAGATAGCCCCCGTCGACAGGAAGTAGTCCTCCGCTTCGTCATCCCATTCGAGGTCGACCACGCCCTTGGCGCTGCCGGCCTTCACGAACTGCAGGAAGCCGCCGTAACCGAAGTCCTTCTCGCTGAACCCGGGGTTCCGTTTGCGGAGCTCGTTCTTCAGACCAGACAGCGGAGGCGCCCCGGTCCGTTGCTCGAGCTCCGTCACCACCTCTCGCAGAAGCGTGAACGCGCGTTCTTCGCCGCCTCCGTCGGCGGGAAGGTCGACCACAGGATCGCCTTCCGCGGAGCCCTCCAGCAGCTCCACGACGCCCATCGTCTCCAGGTGCCTCATCAGCTCGCCCCAGGTCCGGAAGCCGTAGTCGCTCTCTGAGAACGTCGGGTCCTTGCGGAGGAGAACGCGCTTGATCATCGAAGAAAGAGCGGGTCCCGATGACGACCGCTGCAGACCCACGAGCGTTGCGGTGACCTTGCGAGCGATGTCCGCGAGGTCCGAGGTAGCGGCGTCGCCGTCTGGCTCTCCGTTCTGCTCGGACTTCGCCTTCTTCCGGCTGCGCCCCGGAGCACCCGCCGCGCCCGAAGGTCCCACCAGGCGGCCATAGAAGAGGAACTCGTCGCACGCGCCGGGAAGGAGCTCCGAAGTAGAGCCCTCCACACCTACGCCGATCACACGCCGGTTCAGCTCTCGGAGCTTCAGCACGAGCGGCGTGAAGTCCGAGTCGCCCGAGGCGATCACGTAGGTCGTGATGAAGTCTCGCTGGAAGGCGAGCTCGACAGCGTCGACCGCGAGTTTGATATCCGCTGCATTCTTTCGAACGATCCCGGTCCGCTGAGGGATCTCGATCATCTCGATCCTCTGCGCCACCACGCCTTGCCGGTGCTCGGCGAACAGGTTCCAGTCCGCGTAGGCCTTACGGACGACGACGCGGCCCCTTTCGCTGAGGGCGTCCATGATCACCGCCATATCCAACGCGCCGCCGCGATCCCTCGCGCCGAGCGCGAGGTTCTCGAAGTCGACGAACAAGGCGATCCGTTCTTCTTCGTTGTTAGCTGCCATCTACCTCCACCTCTTGAACGTATGGCGGTGTGGCCGTGATCCGAAGCGCCACGCGGCCGGCGACCAGACCTGCCACAGCATCTCCCGCGAGCTCCTTCCGCCAACCCTGCAGCAAACGATGCTGCCGCCGCCCGTTGCTCCCACTCAGCAGGTCGGTGAGCAACGCCTCCAACTCGGACCGGGTCATCACGACCTCGGGGGCGATCGAGGCCCGTTCGCACTTGGCACGAACAAGCGCATCCGCGAGACCGGCGATCATGCGTGCCCTCATCTGGATCGCCCGCGGCGGAGCCTTTTCCACCTCGACCTTCGGCGCCCTGCGGCCTCGCTCCACCGCGGCGAGGATCTGATCGCCGGAACGTTCCACCTCCTTGGGGTTCAGGCCGCGGATGCTCCTCAGCGCCGAGGTCGAAGAGGGAGCTCGCCGAGCGAGCTCGATCAACGTTGGGTCCTTCAGCACCCACCCCCGTGGAAGGTCCCGCCGCGCCGCTGCCTCCTCACGCCACATCGCCAGCTCCCGCAGAACCGCTGCTTGATCCCCGCGCAGGGTCCCTCGGCCGGTCACTTTCTTCCAGACGTTGTCGATGTCCATGCCGTACGCCTCCGGACGCTCCAGCTCCGCGAGCTCTTCCTCCACCCAGCTCAGACGGTCCAGGTTGGTGAGCTTCGCCCTGAGGTGTTGCGCGACCCCCTCCAGGTACCGCACGTCGTCCGCGGCGTAACGCATCTGCGCGTGCGTTAGCGGGCGCCGACACCAGTCCGTGTAGGACTCGCCTTTCTCCAGCGGAAGCCCCAGCACCGACTCCACCAAGCGGCCGTACGGGAGCGACGAGCCGTAGCCGGCGAACGCTGCTGCCACCTGCACGTCGAACACCCGCCGCGGAACGCATCCGTAGGCGTCGTGGAAGATCTCCAGATCCTGCTTCCCC
>JADDQX010000004.1:29457-36454 GCA_016781115.1 Actinomycetota bacterium
CAGCTCCCGCGCGATCAGGATGCGCATCACTTCCGAGGTCCCCTCGCCGATCTCGAGGATCTTCGAGTCGCGGAAGTGGCGGCAGACGGGGAACTCTTCGATGTAGCCGTAGCCGCCGTGCACCTGCACCGCATCGCGTGCGCAATCCACCGCGATCTTCGATGCGTAGAGCTTCGCCATCGCGGCCTCCTTCTTGTAAGGCCTGCCTACACTTTCGAGCCAGGCCGCGCGGTAGTAGGACTGGCGCGCCAGCTCCACCTTCGTCGCCATATCCGCGATCATGAACGAGATCGACTGGAAGCTGCCGATCGAACGCCCGAAGGCTTTCCGCTCGTTCGCGTACCTGATGCTTTCGTCGAGACATCCTTGGGCAAGGCCGACAGCCAGCGCCGCGATCGCGATGCGACCGTCGTCCAGGATCTTCAGGAAGTTGCTGAAGCCTCGGCCGCGCTCTCCCAGCAGGTTCTCTTCAGGCACACGGCAGTCGCTGAAAGACAGTTCATGAGTATCAGAGTGATGCCAGCCCATCTTGCGGTAAGGCTTGCCGACCTCGAACCCCGGCGTCCCGTTCGGCACGATGATGGCTGAGATCTCCTTGCGCCCGTTCGTCTGGGCGGTGATGGCGGTAGCCGTGACGAAAGACGTTATGGGGGTGCCGGAGTTGGTGATGAAGGACTTCGACCCGTTCAGCACCCACTCGCCGTCTTCGAGTTTCGCCGTCGTGCGCGTCCCGCCCGCGTCGGATCCCGCTTCCGGCTCGGTGAGGCCGAAGCCCGCGAGGTTGTCGCCTGCCGCCAGCGACGGCAGCCATTTCTGCTTCTGCTCCTCCGTGCCGAACCGATAGATCGGCATGGCGCCGAGGCCCACCGCAGCCTCGAGGGTGATAGCGAGCGACGAGTCGACTCGGGCAAGCTCTTCGATCGCGAGGCAGAGGGTCAGGAAGTCCGCGCCCGAGCCGCCGTATTCCTCTGGGAACGGGAGCCCGAAGAGTCCCAGCTCGGCCATCTGCTTGACGGCCTCCATGGGAAGCTCGCCCTCTTCGTCCCAGCGCTCGGCGTTCGGGCGCACGACGTCGTCCACGAAGGCGCGAACGGTCTTCTGGAAATCTTGTTGTTCGGGAGCGAGATCTAGGTCCATCACCCGAGCGTAGCCGCTCGCAGCTTTCTGTCTCGAGGAACCCCGGGGGGCCGAGAACCGAACCATCTCGCGAAACGTCTCATCTGCAACGCTACCGAGGAGGAGACGGTGGGACGACGACCAGTATTGCTCGTGCCTGGACTGATGGCGCTGATCCTTGCGGGGTGCGGGGCCGCCGAGCGACCGCTGGCAGGAGGCGGCGATCTCCTCTACATGAGGACGTCGACCGGCCTCGCGCTGGTGGAGGCGGGAGGTGCGGCCCCTACCTTCCACTCCGTCTCGGCGGAGCCTGCACCCGATTGGGCGACGGTAGTGAAGACGGATCTCGAGGATTCCTCAACCAACCTGACCGCGGTTGATCCGGCGACGGGTGAATCTCTCTGGGCGCGCACCGTTCCCGGCCACTTGAGGGTGAAGGTCGTGTCTCCCGGCGCGGAGTTCGTCGCGCTCGTTCCCGCCGGCCGCCGCTACTACGCGCGGCCGGACCAAACCCGGTTCACCATCACTGGACAGGACATAGCAAACCCGCAGACGATCTCTCTAGACGGCAACTTCGAGCCAGAGGCTTTCTCCACCGACGGGCGGAGCCTTTTCGTCGTCCACTACCTGCCGGCGGGCGATCCCACGCATTACCAGGTGCGGCGACTCGACCTAGAGACCGGAAGGGTGAACGATGTCTTCTCGGTCGACAAGGAGCTCCAGGAGGCGATGCGCGGCACGGCCCGCGTCCAAGAGATGAGCCCCGATGGAACTCGCTTGTACACGCTGTACACGGTGAACACGCCGCATGGTCGTCACGCGTTCATCCACGTTCTGAGCCTGGATGAGCTGTGGGCGCACTGCATCGATCTACCCCCTGGCTTCGCGATGGGTGGTGACAAGAGGACCGCCCTTGGTGTCTCCCCAGAAGGCGATCGTGTCTACGTCGCCGACGGAGATGAAGGAGCGGTCGCCGAGGTGGATGCGAAGCGCCTTCGAGTCCTTCGGACGGCGCCTCTTGACCTTACGTCTGCCTGGACCGGCACCGACGTCACGGTGGCGCCGGATGATGCTTCTTTCTTCGTCACCAACGGACGGCGCGTCATGGCGGCCTCGACGGAAGATCTAACCGAGATTCGCAGCTGGGAGATGCCCGACAAGGTGACCGGAATGCAGGTGGGGTCGGATGGGAAACTGCTTTACGTCGGGCTCCGGGGCGAGATAGCCCTATTGAACACCGAGACGGGCGCGCATCTGCGAACGGTGAGCCCTTCAGGTGTCGGGTCGATCCAGCAACTTGGTCCCGTGACTCGAGGCCTCGACCCCGCCCGTACAGAGATCGTCTGTGGCTGTTGAGCGGTGGTCGTGGGACCATGAATCCATGCGGGGTTGACACGTCAGGAGGGCGCGGTGGAGGAGCCCGATCCCCACGATGTCCGGGCCGCGAAGGCGGGGGATCTCTCCGCGTTCGAGGCGCTCGTGCGTCGATATCAGCTGGACGTGTACCGGTTCTCCCTCCATCTCACTCGCGACGCCCTCGCGGCAGAAGATGTCACGCAGGACACGTTCGTACGGGCCTACCGTTCGATCGGCCGCTATCGTGGCAACTCGCGCTTCTCCACCTGGCTCTTCTCGATCGCTCGCAACTGCATCCACGACGAATACAGACGCGCCGCGCGACAAGCTCGCTTGACGACGAAGTTGGAAGCCGGTGAGGCAAGCCACGCGGCCGCCGACGCAACCTCCGCCCCCGAGGTGCGCGAGGCGCTCGCTACGCTGCCGCGAGACCTCTTGGAGCCGGTCGTGATGATCGACCTGTTCGGCTTCTCCTATCGCGAGGTGTCGCAGCTGTCGGGAGTGAGCGAAGGAACCATCAAGAGCAGGATGCATCGGGCGCGCCAGCAACTCGCGGACCTGCTCGGTCCCGACGTGAGGGAGGACGCCGATGAGATCTGACCTCAGCTGCGAGCGCGTCCGCGCAGAGCTGTCGGCTCGCCTCGACGACGAGGGCGGCGCTGAACCCTCCGCGAGGTTCGATGCGCACCTCGCGGACTGCGGCGGATGCCGCCATTTCGAAGCCACGCAACATCTGGTTCGTCAGGCGCTTCGGCTCGAGGTGCTCCCAGACGCGCCCGATGTGACGGCGGGGGTGATGAAGGCGATCGCGCGGCGACCGCAACGTGATGTATGGGCGTTCAGGATCAGGCTCGCGTCGGTTGCGGCGATCGCGGCCGCCCTGGTCGTGCTGGCTGCCACTCTTCCCATCCTCGAGCGCACGCCCCAGACCGCCCAGGCGTCGGAGATAACACAGCGCGTATTCGCCGCCGCGCGAACCCTCGATTCCTACCGCGCGACGTTCGACATCGAAGAACGCGGATGGCACGCGGACGTCCCCGTACGCCGGTTCCGCGGCCAGGTCTGGTATCGGGCCCCGGAACGTTTCCGTCTGCGCGTGAGGGACCTGAGCGCCTACCCCACGGGAGCGTGGCCCTCGAACGACGTCGATCTGGTCGCCTCTCCATCCCGCTCCTGGATCCGCGAGCCCTATTCGTGCCCCCCTCCGGCACTTCCGGGCTGCGCGATCCGGGCCGGGGTCGAGGAGCGAACGCTGGTGCGCCGTCAGCCATTCGACGGCACGACCAGGATCCCCAGCGACATCGTGATCCCTCTCGAGACACTCGTGGAGTCGGACGCTTTCGAGGTCGTGGGAACGCAAGAGGTCACGGGACGCAGCGCGCTCCACGTCGTGCTCACGTACAGCCAGGCGTTCCCGCTGGTCGACGCGCTGCAGGCGGGTGGCTCGTGGGCACCGTTACTGCCGCTGGACCGGGTGGATGTGTGGTTGGACGAGAGCAGCTGGTTCCCGCTCGCGTTCGAGGTCACGAGACCGGGCCTGGACCAGCCGGTATTGAGGGTGACTACGACCAGCTTGCGCGAAGGCGACCTGCTCGGCGCGAGCCTCTTCCGTGCCCCTGCAGGCGGCACGATCCGCGACGGGGGATTCAGCGGCGACGAGCAGCTACGGGCGACGGGCCCGCACGTTCCCCGGTACGTCGCCGGGCTGGAGCCTTACAGGAGCGGAACCACTGGGAGCGGCGCCACGCTCGTCGCGTTCGCGCGCGGCACGACCTACCTGAAGATCACCAAGGCGGGCGGAGCCTCCCGTGCCGGACTGGATGAGCCAGCGGAGGTCGTGGAACTCCGAACGGGCAGCTTCGGCCTTTACCGTCCCGCGGAGCCAGACAGCGGACGGACGATCGACCTGTTCCGCGCCGAGACGCACGTGCGGCTCGAATCGAACCTGCGCCGCGAGCAACTGCTCGAAGTAGCCGCGTCGCTTCCCCTCGAAGGCGCGGCGCCCCGAAAGGTGCGCGGTGGAGACAAGCTGATCGTGCGGATCACGCCAGAGCAACTCGGCAGCATCAGCTTCGCGCGCCGGCCGACCGAGCTGCCCGGCGGCTACGGCCCGTTCAGCGCGCTGCTTGCCCGCGACCCCCGCGGAGCGGACCTGACGATGATCTATCTGCAGTCGGAGTCTGGGTTGGAAGGATCCGAGATCCGGGTCTTCCAGTCATCGCGGGTCGTCATGCTGCCGCCGATCTCCCACGACGCGGTCGCGGTGAACCTGCCGGGGGCGGCGGCCCGCTGGGCGCCGCAGCGGGGCGAGCTCGAGTGGATAGGAGACGACGGGATCTATCGCGCCATCAGGGCCCCGTCATTCGACCTACCGACGGTGCTGGGGATCGCGCGGAGCCTGAGATGAGAACGCGGGCCCTCGCCGGCAACGCGCTTTCCCTCATGGTCGGGATCGCGATCGGCTCGCTGGTAGCCCTCGGGATCGGGGCGGCTCTGAGTCGCCCGGCGGGTCCGCCTCCGCCTACGGCCGCGCCGACAACGGCCAGTGTGCCGGTCGCTGGTCCGCGACGCGGCGTCCTTCAGCCTCGGCTGCTCCTAGCGTGGGCGAGCGGCGGGTTGCCTGCGGGGGGCGAGGCGGCGGTGGAGAAGCTGGCGGGGGTTCGGAGCGCGACCACCGTCCGAACCGGCACCGACTGGCTCCAGGACAAGCCCGTGGTGGGCGCGGCGGCACACCCCGCCGCAGCCATCCCATTGGAGGTCGCGCTCATCGAACCGTCCGAGTACGCACGTTTCGTTGCTCCCGCGGAGCGGAACGCAGTGCTCGGTCTCGATCCAGGGGAGGCGGCGATCGCACGATCGGCGGAAGGCCTAAGAGCGGCCGCCGAAGACGGCGCGATCCGGCTGGTGGACAGAACCCTGCGCGCCCACTCGACGATCGACGACCTAGCTGCCAACGGTTACGAAGCCTTGTTGGCCGGCAAGGTCCCGCCAACCTGGACCAGGGTCGACCGCTTCCTCTTGATCCAGCTGCGCGGCTCGTCGGCGCGGGCGGCGGTGGAGAAGCGGATCCGAGCGCTGCTCCGTCCCGGCCAGGCATTGCGGGTCCGGGCGAGAGGCGAGACGCCCTTCCTGAGGTATGGCGATGCGGTCCTTCCGCAGTTGCTCGTGAAGAAGACCTTCGGCGAGTTCCCCGTCGTCCTGGAGCAGGACGGATGGGTCGAGGTCGATCCCACCTGGAGGCGGGCCAACATCCGGTCCGCGCGGGTTCCGATCCTGGGCACGATCACGTGCCACCGGGCGATCATCCCGCAGCTGCGTGACGCCCTTCAGGAGATGGAGCGAGAAGGCCTGGACCACCTTGTCGACGACGCTCAGTATGGCGGCTGCTTCGGTCCTCGATTCATCGGCCTGGAAGCCGGTGGTCGTCTGTCACACCACACTTGGGGGATCGCGATCGACATCAACGTCGCCGACAACGCGTTCGGCACGAAGGCCGATCAGGACCCGCGGCTCGTCGACATCATGGAGCGCCACGGCTTCACCTGGGGCGGGCGCTGGCTGGTTCCCGACGGCATGCACTTCGAGTGGGCGAGGTTCCCCTAGCCCCTCGCTTCCTGGTGGCCACGACGAGCCCCCTCTGCGTGTTCGGACCTCGACAAGACATGACGGTCCGACCCAGACGAAGTTGCGCGAGATCAGGTGAAGAGGCGCGGGAGCTTCGCCTTCGCGGTGAGGTGGCCGTGCACCTTCAGACGTCGCTTCAACAAAGCCCACCGTGGATCGACCCGCCCGACCGCGATCTTCGCCCAGTCCGCCGCCGATGTCTCCAGACGCAGGGCGGCCTCACCACCCTTGCCGGGCTTGGCTTCGGCGTGACCGTTCGTGACGACCAGGTGCCACGGCTCTGCATCGGTGAAGTCCCACTCGATGGGACCTCCCAGGGAGCGGGCGACATCGAGATCCAGAGTCTGGACCATCCCCTGGAACAGGATCTCGAAGGCCTGCGGGCTGAGCTTCGGCTCGATGTTGTCGTCCCCGATGACCCCATCATCGATCAGCACCCACGCGCGCCGAGCACGGTCTTCGTACGACAAGGACAGGTCCTGCACCGCCAACATCCTAATCTCCGACGGATCGACCCCGACGCGGCGCAACTTGGTCTCGTAGGAACGCAAGCCGAAAGCGAAGATCTCCTCGAGGGTGAAGTCGAACGACTCGGCGTAGGCGCGGTCGCGCCGCGGAGGAACGAAGACCCCGATGACCCACGGCGTCACCCGGTCCCAGAGCTCGATGGCGGCGGCCCGGCACTCCTCGGACGACCTGATGAGGTCCCCCAGGAACTTGATACCGAAGGCCACGTGCCGGGATTCGTCGCGGGAGACGTTCGTGATCCCCTGGCTGAAGCCGGGCAGGATGTCGAGCTTCTCGACGTAGCGCTGGATGAAGTGCTGGCCCGGGATCGCGAGCACTCCCTCGACTATGACGTGATACAGCGCGACGGACTGGGCCAGCAGAGCGCGGTCCT
>JADDQX010000052.1 GCA_016781115.1 Actinomycetota bacterium
AGTGATCTCCTTGTCGGTGTACTTGCGAACGAGGTCGAGCGCGGCGGAGCGATCCATCGGCTATTCGCCGGTCAACGCGCGCTTCAGGTCGCTCTCCGCCTCAGGTGATGCGAGGGCCATGACCTCGTCTCCCGGATGAAGCGGCGTCTCCTTCGTCGGGGCGATCACGTGACGGTCTCGAACCACGGCGACGAGCGTGCAATCGGTCGGGATCGTCAGATCGCCCACGGTTTTGCCCTCGGCGGGCGAACCCTCGGCCAGCGTCACCTCCAACAGCGAGACCTTCCCCTTCTCCAGATGCAGAAGACGGACGAGATCCCCCACCGAGACGGCCTCTTCCACCAGCGACGTCAAGAGATGCGGCGTGCTGACGGCGACATCAACTCCCCAGGTCTCGGTGAAGAGCCACTCGTTGTCGGGGTGGTTCACTCTGGCTATCACCCGAGGAACGGTGAATTCCTGCTTCGCGAGCAGGGAGATCACGAGGTTGTCCTCGTCGTCGCCGGTCGCCGCGACCATCACCTCGCACGACGTCAGCACGGCGGCGTCGAGCGTATGCAGCTCACATGCATCGCCTCGCACCCAGCTCACGTCGAGCTCGTTCTGGAGCGATTGGATCAGGTTCTCGTTTTGCTCGATCACCACCACGTCGTGCCCCTTCGCGCGCAGGTCCTTCGCGACGAAGCTCCCGACGTTCCCTGCTCCCGCGATCGCGATACGGATCGACTTCGGACTCACTCGGGCTGGCCCACCTTCTTGATCTCGCCATCCATATCGTTCAGATGCCCTCGAGCCGCGGAGACATAGAGGATGTCACCGTCTTGCATGGTGAGGTCCTTGTCGGGTATCCGGGGTACGCCGAAGCGACTCACCGCGACCACGCGTCGTAATCCCGCCTGATCGACCTCTACCGCTTTCTTCCCGACGACCTCGGCCGGGACCGGGACCGCCGTGATCACGACTTCGCCGTTGTCGACGGTGTACTCCACGGGAACCTCGTCCGGGATCAACGAGCGCAGGATCTGGTCCGTCGTCCATCGCACCGTAGCGACGGTTTGGATCCCGAGCCGTTGGTAGATCTGAGCCCGGCGAGGGTCATAGATCCTCGCCACGACGTGCGGAACGCGGTAGTGATCCTTCGCTACCCGCGCCGCGAGGATGTTGGAGTTGTCTCCGCTGGTGACCGAAGCGAACGCGACAGCATCTTCGACCCCGGCTTCCGCGAGAACCTCGCGATCGAACGCGAACCCGATCACCTTCGCTCCCGAGAAGTCCGCCTTCAACCTCTCGAACGCTTTGCGGTTCTTGTCGATGATGGCGATCGTGTGACCGAGTCTCTGGAGGTTCGTCGCCAGTTCAGAGCCGACCCGTCCGCACCCGGCGATGATGACGTGCACCCGACTCCCGTCCTCCTAGGCCCGATCTTCAGCGCGGGCGATACTGCCATACTTGCCGGTCGTGACATTCCTAAGTGAGTTGGTTGAAAAGCTGGCGCGTCCGGCGCAAGACATCAGAGCCGAACACCTACGGGAATGGGCGAACTCGGTTCCCGGGACGATCCCGATCGCGGATGTGCAGTGCCGCTGTCGCTGCAAGATCGCGGGCGTCATCCAGAACGTTCGAATCGACCCGCGCGAGGGCAGCGGCTCGATCGAAGCCACCATCGACGACGGGAGCGGAAGGCTCGTCGTGAAGTGGCTCGGGCGCCAGAAGCTCTCCGGCATCGGCCTGGGCAACGGACTGATCCTAGAGGGCACCATCGGCGAGGGACGAGGTAAGCAACTCCAGGTCTTGAACCCTGACTACCAGTTGATCCCCGCGCCGGAGCACGGCTAAGCCCCAGTGGCCAAGACCGCCGAGGCTCTGAAGCGCGTCGTTCTCGGCCGTCCGATGTCCTCGGGCGAGCTCGGCCACACGCTCTTGCCGAAGTCGATCGCCCTGCCGGTCTTCTCGTCGGACCCGCTTTCGTCCAACGCGTACGCGACGCAGGAAGCGATGATCGTGCTGTCACTGGCCGGCGCCGCGGGCCTCGCCATGATCGTGCCGGTATCGATCGCGGTCGCCGCCCTCCTGTTCATCGTCGTCACGTCCTACCGCGAGACCGTGAAGGCGTATCCCACGGGGGGAGGCGCCTATCGGGTGGCGCACGAGAACCTCGGGATGTATCCCGGGCTCCTCGCGGCGTCGGCGCTGTTGATCGACTACGTGTTGACCGTCTCCGTCTCGATCACCGCAGGAGTCGAGGCGATGGTGTCCGCATCCGAGGCGCTGGGGCCGTACAAGATCGGGCTCGCGTTCGCCTTCATCGCATTCGTGACGCTGATGAACCTGCGCGGCGTCAAAGAGTCCGGGACCTTGTTCGCGATCCCTACGTACGGCTTCGTCCTCGCGATCTACCTGATGATCGTCACCGGGATCGTCAAATGCCTCGGCGGCGGATGTCCGGAGGCAGAGAGTGCCCGGCACATGGCCGACCTCCACCTAGAGACGGCGGTCAGCTACGTGCTGCTCCTGCGCGCGTTCGCGGCCGGAACGACGGCTCTGACGGGAGTCGAGGCGATCGCAGACGGGGTGCCGGCCTTCCGCTACCCGCAGTCGAAGAACGCGGCGACGACGCTCCTCATCATGGCGGCGCTGTCGACCTCGATGTTCCTCGGGATCTCCTGGCTCGCGGATGGGACGAACGTGGTGTTCACCGAGCACCCACCGGGCCAGCGAACCGTGGTTGCGCAGATCGCAGCGGCCGTGTTCGAGGGGGGACCCATGTTCTACGTCGTCCAGATCATGTCGACCGCGATCTTGATCCTCGCTGCGAACACCGCGTATCAGGACTTCCCGAGGCTGTCGTCGATCCTGGCGAAAGACCGCTACATGCCTCGGCAGTTCATGAACCGAGGCGACCGCCTTGTCTTCTCGAACGGAGTCATCATCCTGGCTCTCTTGTCCGGCTTGTTGATCTACGTCTTCGACGCGAACCTCACCCAGCTCATCCAGCTCTACCTCGTGGGCGTCTTCATCTCCTTCACGCTGTCGCAGACCGGGATGGTCGTTCGCGGTCGCAGGCTGCGGCCGCCGGGATGGCAACGCAGCGCCTTGATCAGCGGCTTCGGCGGGACGGTGACCGGGATCGTCCTGGTCGTGATCGCGTACTCGAAGTTCGCGAAGGGTGCCTGGATCGTGATCGCTTCCATCCCGGTCGTCATGTTCGCGATGCGGTCCGTGTACGTGCACTACAAGGACGTTGCCGATCAGCTCGGGCACCCAGCGCGGCGGCCCACCGATCGGAGGCCGGGGAACGCGCACTTCGTGATCCTCGTGAACCGGGTGGATTCTGCGACCGCGCGAGCCGTCGGTTACGCACGCTCCACTCGCGCCGCGGACATCACCGCCGTGACGTTCGACAGCGCGAACCACGGGCCCTGGCGAAGGCTCGCGCCGGACATACCGCTGCAGACCTTGACCGGCAGGAAGACGGAGGCACTCCTCACCAATCTGCGCGAGAAGCGCTCGAACCTCGGCTCCGACGACTTCCTCACGGTGATGACGCCGGAGATCCTGCGCTCGCGAGGCCTGTTCGAGATAGTGAGGCGCCCGGGCCTGCATCGGCTCAAGGCCGTGCTGGTGAGAGAGCCGGACGTGCAGGTGTTGGACATCCCGATCCTCCGAGACGACATCGACCCCGAGGTCGATCAGGCGCACGAACCGGGGCGCAACCACGTGATCGTCCTGATCTCGGGCGTCCACAACGCGATGCTGCAGGCGACCGAGTACGCGGAGACGCTGCGTCCCACCGACATCCGGGCCGTCTCGTTCGGGCTCGAGCCGGAAGAGACCGAGAAGTTGGGCGACCAGTGGCTGGAGGCGCGGGTGCCCCACCCGCTGGAGATCGAGGAGTCGCCCTTCCGCGATCTCGGCATCTCGCTCGAGAGGTACCTCGACCGCTTCAACCCCGACGGCGTCAACAAGGTCGTGACGATCGTGATCCCCGAGTTCATCGTGCGAAAGCGACGCCACCAGATCCTGCACGGCCAAACCGCCCTGATCGTGAAGCGCCGCATGCTCTTCGAAAGCGGCGTCGTCGTCGTGAGCGTCCCCTACCACCTCTAGCCCAGCAAGGGAGCAGGGGGGTGGGACGCTGCCGTGCGGCGGCATCGATCCCGAGCCGAAAGGCGAGGCATCTGCCGCCGGTAGGCGGCGGCGCAGCCCGCCTGCGGAGCCCACGCGACAAGAGGCCCCCGGCTTGCCGGGGGCCTCTCTGTTTCGCTACGTGCTGGTGCTACCTCCCGAGGGGCAGGGTCTCGATCTGGCCCCTCACCTCGCGGAGCCTGGTCTTCAGCTCGGCTTCCTCTTCGCTCAGATCGAACATCCAGCGGTCGAGGGCGGCCTGAAGCGCCGCCTTCTGGTCGTTCATCACGGCCTCTCCGGGGATCCCGGCGGGCACTCCGGCGTCCATCGCCTCGGCCTTGCGCTTCGAGAACAGGATGGCGCCGATCAGCACGGCCAACGCGAGGCCCGCGATCGTGAAGCGGGCCGTGTCGTTGTCCTGCAGGTTGATGACGGCAGGCAGGATCAACAGCGAGATCAGGTTCATGACCTTGATCAGCGGGTTCAGCGCGGGCCCTGCGGTGTCCTTGAACGGGTCGCCGACCGTGTCACCGATGACCGCGGCCTTGTGCGCCTCGGAACCTTTGCCGCCTTCGTGCCCGTCTTCGATGTGCTTCTTCGCGTTGTCCCAGGCACCTCCCGAATTCGAGAGGAACACCGCCATCAGCTGGCCGGTCAAGATGACCGCCGCGAGGAACGCGCCCAGCGCGAGGTAGTTGATGCCGAACCCGATGATGACGGGCGTCAGCACCGCCAGCAGCGCCGGCGTCGCCAGCTCACGCAGAGAAGCCGCCGTGCAGATGTCGATCACCGGGCCGTAGTCCGGCTTCTCGGTTCCCTGCATGATCCCCGGCTTCTCACGGAACTGCTTCCGCACCTCCTGCACGACGACGGCCGCGCTGCGTCCGACGGCGCGGATCGCCAAGGCGCTGAATAGGAACGCAACGGAACCACCGATCAGCAGACCGATAAAGGTCTTCGGATCGGCGACGTTGATCTGCGTCTCCACCGCTCGGAACAGCTCGGAGCCCTCGAGCCCCAACTCCAGCTCGTTGCCGATCGTCTCTATGTACGAAGCGAACAGAGCCACAGCGGCGATCACCGCAGATCCGATGGCGAAGCCCTTGGTGACGGCCTTCGTCGTGTTGCCGACAGCGTCGAGGCTGACCATGATCCGCTCCGGCTCTCCGGAGAACTCACCGGACATCTCTGCGATGCCGGCGGCGTTGTCGGAAACGGGGCCGAAGGTGTCTTCGGACACGACGACACCGGTGGTCGCGAGCATGCCCATGCCGGTCAGCGCGACCAGGTACAGAGAGAACTGGATGTTGCCGCCACCCAGTGCGATCGCGACCCCGAGAGCGGCGGCGATCGCGATGACCGCGTAGACCGTCGACTCGAGACCAGAAGAGATGCCGGACAGGATCGTCGTCGCGGGGCCGGTCCGAGCGGCCTCGGAGATCTCCCGCACGGGTGCCGTCTCGGTCGAGGTGAAGTACTCGGTCAACCGACTGACGACCTGCGCCAGCACCAGACCTGTGACGACCGCGAGGAACACCTTCAAGCCCTCGTGGCCGCCTCCGGGACCCTTGTCGCCGACGTAGGTGAAGGCGACGAGGCCGGTGCCCACCACCGTTAGCAGACCCGCCGTGAGGAAGCCACGGTTGATCGGGGCCATCGCGCTCTTGTCCTTCTCGGTCGCACGCACGGCGTAGACGCCGACGATGGACGCCAGCACGCCGATGGCGCGAGCGACGACCGGGAAGATCAGACCCAGCGCGGGGTTCGCACCGATCGACTGGAACGCGGCGACGCCGAGGATGATCGACGCGACGAGGGTGACCTCGTAGCTCTCGAAGAGGTCGGCCGCCATACCGGCGCAGTCACCGACGTTGTCGCCGACGTTGTCGGCGATCGTCGCCGGGTTCCGAGGGTCATCCTCGGGGATCCCCGCCTCGACCTTGCCGACCAGGTCCGCGCCGACGTCGGCGGCCTTCGTGAAGATGCCTCCACCGACGCGCAGGAAGAGCGCGAGCAGCGACCCGCCGAACCCGAACCCAACGAGGATCGCGGACGAGGTGTTCTGGAAGATCAAGATGATCAGGGTCGCCCCGAGCAGGCCGAGGCCGACCGTGAACATGCCGGCGACGCCGCCGGTGCGGAAGGCGACCTTGAGAGCGGCCGGTAAGGAACCCGAACGCGCCGCGGCGGCGGTGCGGACGTTCCCGCGCACGGCAAGACCCATGCCGATGAAGCCGGTGAGCCCCGACATCACACAGCCCGCGACGAACGCAAGGGTCCTGAAGATGCCGGACTCCGCGAAGGTGAGCGCCACCGAGTTATCCGGCCGCAACACCTGCGTGGAGGTGAAGAACACGATCGCGACTAGAGGGATCAGGATGATGGCGATCGTCTTGAACTGCCGTCGCAGGTAGGCCATGGCGCCTTCCTGGATGGCGCCGGCGATCTCCTGCATCTTCGCGGTCCCCTGGTCCGCTGCGAGAACACCGCGCATCAGCGAGAAGCCGACGATGATCGCGAGCACGGCGGACGCAACCGAGAAGAACAGCCAGAACATCTCGGCGCCACCGAGCTCGAACTCCTGATAACCCCCTTCCGCAGCTAGTAGGAGGTGGTTCATACCGCTTGCTCCTTTCTTTCCTCGGGCCCGACTGCTTCTGCAGCGGGGCTGTCTTTCGATGTCTCTTTCTTGACGTAGATCTGACTGGCGACCTTCTCGGAGACGGTGCGGTCCTGCCCGGCGACCTGCAGGACGAGCGGCCCGTCGAAGGGGTGCTTTTCACGCACCTCGACCCTGACGCCCGGCCGCAGCCCCAGCGTGTCGAGGAAGGCGACGACGTCGGCGTCGGTGGAACCGGGGACGGCGACCTCGGCGACATCTCCGGGCTCGAGCGCGTAGAGCGGCGGCATCTCGGGGATGTCGACCCAGTCGGCGGCGGGGATCGGGAAACCATGCGGGCAGCTGGCGGGGCGGTCCAGCGCCAGGAAGAGCCGGTCCTCGACCTCTTGCGGCAACTCGTGCTCGAAGGACCCGGCCAGCCGGTCGGCCTCGTTCCAGGCGTAGCCCAACATGTCTGCGAGGAACCTCTCCACTATCCGGTGCCGGCGGATGGCGGCCACGGCGGCGCGTCGTCCCGTCTGGGTCAGCTCGACGCCCCGATACGGCTGGTGCTCGACCAGCTGACGCTCGGCCAGCTTCTTCACCGCAGCCGTCGCGGTTCCCGGCGACACCCCCAACGACTCCGCGAGCGCGCCGGTGTGCGCGGCCGGAACCGGCGGCCGGGCACCCTTGGTCAGGCGATAGATCGCCTTCAGCATCTCGCGATCAGGTCTCGTTAGGGTTCGCTCCATGATTTTCAGGAGCAGGAATCTAACTTTCGACTACCCAAAACGTCAAATCGCCCTGGTTTCTGCCGAAACGCAGGCGCCCGTCGCTCCGGTCCGGAGGAGGCGGGCGTTCTGACGTCCGATCCCACGCTGGATGTAGCCCAGGTAGCAGAAAAGGGTTAGGGGCGGGAGAAGGTGAGGCGCGTCGTCGTGCCGCCGCCGGAGCGCGGCTCGGCCGCGAGATCGTCCACCAGCTCCTGGATCAGGGCGAGCGACATCATCAGGCGAGACGAGAAACCCTGGCTGTCCAGGACCCCTCCCTGCTCGGCCTCGGCCGTAGCTCCGCGATCGCCCACCTCGACGATCGTTCGGTCGGCTTCCTCGCTCCAGCCGACGACGATCGCTTCGGAGGAACCCGCCGCCTCGTTCGAGAGCACCGCGTTCGTGCACGCCTCCGACACAGCGATCCGGATCTCGTCGACCCGTTCCTCGTCGAAGCCGGCCGCTCGAGCGAGCGAACCCACAGCGAGGCGGACGATCCCGACGTAGGCCGTCCCCGCGGGGATGGCTATCTCGACGGGGTGCATCCGGACGCTCAGGCGGCGCCGCCCGCGGCCTCATCGACCGAGGAGTGGATCGGGAACACCTTCGTGAGCCCCGTGATCTTGAAGATCTTCAAGATCTTGTCCTGGGTGCAGACCAGCGAGAGGCTGCCGTCGTGGGCTTTGACTCGCTTTAGCGCGCCCACGAGCACCCCCAGGCCCGTCGAATCGAGGAAGTCGACGCCTTCGAGGTTCACCACCACGTCGTAGGAGCCGTCGGACACGAGCTCGATCAACTTCTCCCGCAGCTTGGGGGCCGTGTAGACGTCGATCTCGCCCTTCACGTCCACAACGGAATGCGAACCAACCTTGCGTACATCCAGACCAAGCTCCATGCGGAGTCCTTCCTCTTAGACGGTGAGATCAGATGGTGAGGGAGGCCGAATCCTAAACCCGCCCTCTCCGCTGCCGAAGAGAGGCGGCGGGCGGGGGACATCGCGACCCCGCCCGCGATATCCGCTGCGGCCCAAGCATCGTTGGCTACCCTCCAAGCGTCTCTTCCAATCAGAGGAGGTGAACAGATGAGCCTGGTCGTTCCCGAACAGACGAAGGTATGGCTGCTCACAGGCGTCGCCGCAGCGGCGGCGCTCATCGTGACCATCCTCGTGTTGGGGACCAACCCACCGGGCAAGCCGGCGGCGTCGGCGAATGATCCCGAGGTCACTTCGGTGACCGCCGAGGCTCCCCCTCCGCAGGCGAAGTGGAAGATCACGACCCATGTCTCGGGTGTGCCGGACGAGGTAACCAAAGCGCAGGCACGCACCGTCGCCCGGCAACGCCCCGCGCTGGTGGCGCTGGTGAAAGATGTGTACGACGCGGTCTTCCTCCACCGCGATCGACTTCCGGAAGAGCTGAAGCAGAACTTCACCGCGGCGGCCGCTCGAGCCTTTCGACGTTCGGGAGCCGGCGCCGCAAGAGCTGGAGTGGCTTCCACGAGCTACCGCAGTGCCGAGATAGGCATCGGCGCGACAGACGGGGCGCGTCTAGCCGTGGCGACCGTCTCCATCCGCGCCGGCGCGGACAAGCCCGACGCCAGTCGGTTCCTCCACCGCTCGACGCTGTGGCTGAAGCGCTCCGCCGCCGACTGGAGGGTCGTCGCGTTCACCATCGACCAAGCGCCCTTACCCGACCGTGCCGATGACGGCAAGAAGGCCGGCGACGGGCGCGGGGAGAAGGGCGACAACGGGAAGAGGCGTCCGAGCGGAGACCGCAAGAAGGCTCGCAACAGGTGATCAACCGCTGCGCCGCTCTAGTCGCGTTCCTGATCGTCGTGTGCACGGTCGTCCCGCTCGTGGGCGAGAGCCCCCAGACGATCGCCGCGAAGCCTCTGTTCGGCCGCGTCCACGAGAGCTACGACCCCACCAGCGGGAAGATCTTCGTCCTGGCGATCGGCAACGACGCCCGGTCCGGCAACCCCGACAGATCGCTCGCCGATGCGATCCACATCATCGGGATCAACACCAAGACGATGAAGGGCGGCGTCCTGAACCTGCCGCGCGACTCGTGGGTGAACATCCCCGGCCAGGGCTCCGCCAAGATCAACGAGGCGCTGTTCCGCGGCGGCCCGGAGTTGCTCGCCAGAACGGTGGAGAACCTCACGGGGATCCGGCTCGACTACTGGGTGATGGTCGGGTTCGAGGGCTTCGAGAGCATCATCAAAGAGCTGCACGGCGTCGTGATGAACATCCCACGAGCGGTGAATGACATCGGCGGGTCGGGAGCGGTTCTACGCGCGGGTGTGCAGAAGTTGAAGGGTTACCAGGCGCTCGCCTACGCGAGAGCGCGCAAGGCGTTCAGCGGTGGAGACGTGGCGCGCACCACGCATCAAGGCGACATGCTCGTGGCGCTGTTGCGGAAGCTGCGAAAAGAGACCGCGGCCAACCCCGCCTCGCTGCTGCGCTGGATCGCGGTCACGAGAGAGCACGCGCGCTTCGACATCACGGCGGACGAGATGTTCCGACTGGGGATCCTAGGCACCCAACTGGGGGCGAAAGACGTAGGCAACGTCACCGTTCCGGTGTCACTGGGATGGGTCGGATCCGCCAGCGTCGTGTTCATCGCCCCCGGCGCACGCTCTATCTACGCTCGGTTCAAGAAGAACGCGAGCCTCTAGAGCGCGACCTCAGCGGCGAACGCGTGCGGGGACAACGGAGCGCCCGTTGCGTCTTGTATCAGCGTGTCCCACCGCAGGCTGTTGCCGGGCTTCATCAGGTACTCGCGCAGAAGGTCGCCGGCAGCGGTCCCAGCCAGCACTCCACCGACGCGGGCGCGCATCGTCTCCATGAGCTGCGATGCAAGCAGCTCTCCGAGCAGGTAGTTGTGGTAGTAGACGGGAGCGCTCGCAACGTGGACCTTCGCCGCCCACACGCCGGGAACCTCATCTTCCGGTCCTTGAACGAACTGGAACCGCTGCACCAGGTCCCACCAGATGGCCTCTAGATCCGCTTCGGGGTCCGCATACAGCGCCCGCTCGAAATGAGCCATGACCAACACCCAGCGAGCGAACAAGATGCTCTGGATCGCGGACGATCGCGCCAGCTCCTGCGCGAGCGGGTCGACCTCGCCCGGCGACACCCCCGCGACGTTCACGAGCCACTCCGGATCCCGCGTCAGCCTGCCGGACAGGATCGCCACCGCCTCGGTAACGAAGGTGTGCGCCGGCTCGCGCAACAGGTACGGCAGCTTGCCGTCGATCGACACGTCGTAGGCGGCATGGCCGCATTCGTGCAACATCACCTCGACCCACCGTTCGCCGGGGACGATGTTCGCCAGGATGCGGACGTCACGGCCCGAGCGATCGACGTCGAGGCAGAAAGCATGCTGGCTCTTCATCTGGCGTGGGAAGAGGTCGCTTCGCTCGAGGACGCCGCCGATGTCGATCCCCCAGGACCCGAAGGTCCCCTGCGCCAAGCGCACCGCGGCGCCGTCACCGAACAGATGATCTAGATCGACCGTCGCGGAGCGTGGCTGGTACTGGAAGAAAGGATCCGCGTAATGCCACGGCCGCAGGTGCTTGGTGCCGAACCGGTTGGAAAGAGCTTCGTCGAGGCCGGCTTTCCACCGAAGGAACGGCTCGCGCGTCAGCTCCTCGAGCTCATCGAACAGCTTGAAGAGCCACTCCTCGGAGATCTCCTGCAGATCGAGAGCCATGCCGTAGTGATCGGGGTAGCCAAGAGCCAGGGCCGCGTGATTCCGCAGTCTCGCCAGCTCGCGCACGCGCTCCGCGACGCGGCCCCCGAGCTCCTTCGAAGCCCTCCAGGCCCGCTCGCTCCGCGCCGAGTCCGAGGAGGTCTCCAGAATCTCCAGGATCTCGTTCTCGCTCAGCGACTCGCAGTCGACCTCGGCGCGGAAGGTGGCGAAGTCGCTCTCCACCGAACTGGATAGCTCGACCAGCTCCTCCCGCTGAGCGTCGGTCATCTGGTCGGCGGTCAGCGCCAGCCGCAGCACCTGTAGCTGTCGGCGGAGGAGCGGGTCGTGAAGCTCCTCAGCAAGAGCTTCGGTCACGCCCGCCAGGAACGTGGCGTCCCCCTTGAGGCTCCTCAGCTCCAGCTCGAGCTCCGCCCGCCGACGATCGTTCTCCGGGGACGCGTGAACCTGTGAATCCCAGTAGGCGCGGTGGAATTCGGCCTCCAGTGGCTCCAGCTTCGACTCGAACGCATCGACGAGCCTGTGAGGGGCGCGCTGCATCAGAAGTTCCCATCCGGCATGCGCGGCATCCTACGGGCGCGGCTCACGGGGTCAGCTCGAAGTGCCACGGCTCGTTCTCGAGTGGACGGTGGAGAGGGAGACCGAGCTGCTCCACGATGTCTGCCGCCAGCTCCACGTCGCCCCCGAGGTCGACCGCCAACCCTTTCTCGTGCATCGAGGTACCCGGCCGCGCCACCCAATCGTCGGCCACCTCCGCGTTGCCGTAGCGCGCCAGCGCGTCGGCCCAGAGCACCGACTGGCGTTCACTGCTCCGCCGGCCACTGACCACGTGGACGGCGCCACGTGCGGCGCGAACCAGATCGTCCACCGCTCGTTCCAAGATCGGGTGAAGCCCCTCTCCCGCGTAAGCCAGGTCGAGTGGCATCACTGCCTCGGGGTCGAACACCGCGCGCGCCTCAGCCACGACCCCGTCCAGCACCACCTTGACCTGGACCGCGGTCGCGCCGGGTTCGCACCGACACTCCAGTAGACGTGCGCCGTTCGCGGCTGCGAAACGTGCTGCTTCGCGTTCGTGCTCGCCACCTCCGTAAGGACCAGACTCCGCAACCGCGGCCAGCGCCGCCGCGTCTGCAGCGATCTGCGCCTGCGCCTTGGTGGCGCTGGTGTCCGCGATGTCGACGACGAAACCCGTAAGTGCCAACGCGAGCGCGGTAGCGAGGACCCCATGAACGACGGTCAAGGCTGCTCGATCCTCATCGTCGCTTCCGCGGCGAGGTCGACCCGCTGCAACAGAGCGCCGAATAGTGGCACCCGCGCGTTCGGGCGGTAGCGAAGAGAGGCCGTCAACGGATCGCCCTGCCGGCGGAGATGCATCTCCGGCGACACGCTCACCTCGACGGGGCGAAGCCCGGTGCTTTCAGCCGCCGCGCGGGCGTCGGAGAGGTCGGGATCCACGACCGCCACGCGCACCGCTTCCCGTGCGGCATGCCACAGCCGCGCCTGATCCGCCACCAGCAGACCGACTTCCACCAGTGCCGCGAGCAAGAGGGCCAGAATCGGGAGTGCCAAAGCGAGCTCCACGGTCGCCTGTCCGCCCTCGGCCCTCTTGCGGGTAGGCACGTTGCTAGCCTTCGGCTCGCTCTACGAGAGACGACACCACCGTCTGGAACATGTCGGTGAGCGCGCCCGACTTGACGAAGGCGGTGAAGACACCGACGACGATCCCCGCGACCAGAAGCACCAGCGCGTACTCCGCCGTCGTCTGCCCCGCCTGTCCGTATACCGCCGACCTAAACCGCTGCATGCGTACCTCCTTGAAGAAGGGAGCGGTCCCGTGACGCGCTCGTACGGCTATGACAGCGGAAGAAGGAGCGTCGTGCTGTGGCCTAGGTCACGGATCTCCGAGGTCGCTCAGTGGCTCACGGTGACGCGGTCGCCTACCTCGACGCCCCACTTGGCGAAGGCACCTTGGTTGACCTCGAGCGCGCCCTCGTAAGCCACGCCCGGGTCGTAGATCTTGCACGGGTCGGCCTGGCATGGCTCCATGTCGAGGATCGCGACGATGATGCCCTCGCTATCGAAGAAAGCG
>JADDQX010000053.1:0-7495 GCA_016781115.1 Actinomycetota bacterium
GTGAACATCGAGCGCCAGGCGCGAAAGAGGGTCAACATCGTGTTGACCGCCTCTCGCTTCGCGTCCTGGGACCACGGCAAGGGCAGGGACACGATCACGGATGGAGGACGGCGATGAAGATGAGGAAACTCGGCTCGCAGGGGCCGGAGATCTCCGCGGTCGGCTTCGGCACTTGGGAGGCGGGCGGCAACGCGTGGGGGCCGGAGGTTCCGGACGAGCGAACGATAGAGGCGATCCGAACCGGCGCGGATTCCGGGATCAACTGGGTCGACACGGCCGAGGTGTACGGGGGCGGCCGCTCGGAAGAGCTGGTCGGGCGCGCTCTGCAGGGCCGCAAAGATGTGATGGTCTTCACGAAGGTCGCTTCCAGGGGCGCCGGCAGCGGCTACCGGCCGGACGAAGTGCGCAAGGGGGCCGAGGCGAGCCTGCGCCGGCTCGGGTGCGACGTCATCGACCTCTACCAGATCCACTGGCCCACCTCCGAGTTCGACGTCGAGGAGACGTGGGGGGCGATGGCCCAGTTGGTGGACGACGGCCTCGTCCGCTACATCGGCGTCTCGAACTTCAAGCGCGACCTCATCGAAAGGTGCGAGAAGGTCCGCCACGTCGACTCTCTTCAGCCGCACTTCTCTATGCTGTGGCAGGAGGGGCGCGACGACCTCTTCCCGTTCTGCAAGGAGAACGGAACCGGCGTGATCGCGTACGGCCCCCTCGCGTACGGGCTGCTCACCGGGACCTTCACCGCCGACACGACTTTCACCGAGGACGACTGGCGAGGCGGCGGTCACGGCATCAGCTACTACGACAAGCTGTTCGCTCCGGGCAAGTTCGAGAGGAACGTCGCGAAGACGCAAGAGCTGAAACCGGTCGCGAACCGTCTAGGCATCACGCTTCCCCAGCTGGCGCTGGCTTGGGTCTTCCACCAAGAAGGCGTGACCGGAGCGATCGCGGGATCGCGCTCGCCGGAGCACGTCAAGGACAACGCGGGAGCGGGGTCGGTCACCCTTTCCGCCGCCGACCTAGACGAGATCGACGCGATCCTCGACCGCTGACGCCTAGGCAGCGTCGGCCGCCGGGAGGGCTTCCCGCTTCTTCGTCGCCAGGACCGGGATCGCGAGCAGGACGAGCGTCGCGCCGATGACGAGTCGGATGGTGAGGTCTTCGGCCAAGAAGATGGTCGCGAGCGTGATCGTCGTCACCAACTCCATCATGTTGGCGATCGAGGTACGCGAAGAGCCGATCCGCCCGATAGCCGCGTAGGTCGTTATGAACGCGATCGCGGTGGCGGCGCCCAAGCCGGCGGCCGGAACGCGCGCTGCAGACGGAAGCCCGCTCCCTTGCACCAGCGCGACGGCTCCCAGCGACAAACCCGCTCCGACCGCCGTCCACGTCGCGGCGGTGGCGGGCGGGGTTCCGCTGCTCAGGATCTGAGCCCCGATGTAGAAGAGCGCGACGACGACCGCAGCACCCAGAGCGAGAAGCGGGCCCGCAGGCGGGGTTGCCGTGAACGAGAAGATCGATCCGACGCCCGCCACTCCGAGGAGGAGGGCGATCGCGAGGCGCGGGTCGAACCGCTCGAGCTTCAGAGCGATCGCGAGCAAGGTCGTCCAGATCGGATAGCTGTAGAACACCAAACCGACGACCGACGCCGGTGCCCGCTCGAGGGCCAGGAAGAACAGAGCGGACTCGAGCCCGTACCCCACCGCTCCCAGGAGGAGCAATCGTCCCGTTCGACCTCGCCCGAGCCAGATCGAACGCCGCCTCACACCGTTGAAGGCCACCAGCACCACCGAGGTGATCGCGAAGCGGAAGGCGAGCAGCGGGACCGCCTCGGCTCCCGCCGCGTACGCCTGTTTCGCGAAGATCGCCAGCGTCCCGAACGCGACCGCGCCGACGATCGCGAGGCCGATCCCGATCAGGTCCGAACGCGCCGAGGCCTGGCCGTAGGTCTCGGTCAAGGAGCGGGGGCGGGATCAGGCCGGCCGCAGCGTTCCATGCCGTAGTCCCGGGCCGTCTCGTTGGCCTCGGCCGCAGCGTTCTGTAGCTCTTGGCCGAGCCGAGTCACCTCTTGTAGATCTTTCTTCTCCGCCGCGTCCCGGATCTGCGGCAGGTAAGACATCGCCTCTTCGATCTTCGCCAGCATCCGGTCGATGACATCGCGATCCTCCTCGGGCGGCTCCAGCTCCCGCAGGTCGCGCAACAGCGTGGCGGTGATCGCCTGGGCCTCGTCCACGAACTTCTCGAGCGCCTCCGGCGACTTGGGTGGTTCCAGCTCCTGAGTCTTCTCGTCCGCCGCTTGGCAGATGGCGTCGGCCCGCGCGATGAACTCCTCTTTGGACAAGCCCTGGCCCGAGCAGGCGGGCGAAACGACCAGGGCCGCCGCTACCACTATCCTCACGATCTGCATCTGATCTAGGTCCCCTCTAGGTGCGAGCCGCGACCCTATGGGATGGGACCTGCTCTGGGAGGCAACCTTGGAACCCTGGTACCTGTACGCGGGCTTCATCGGCTTCGTGATCGCGATGTTGGTCATCGACCTCAAGTTCTTCCACGCGGAGGAACACGAGCCGACCGCGCGCGAATCCGGCATCTGGGTCGCGATCTGGATCGGGCTGGCTCTCGTGTTCGGAGTCATCGTCTACTTCTGGAAGGGCGGGTCCACAGCGGCCGAGTACTTTGCCGGATACCTGATCGAGTACTCGCTGTCGGTCGACAACATGTTCGTCTTCGTGTTGATCTTCAGCTACTTCCGCGTCCCGTTGGCCTATCAACATCAGGTCCTCTTCTACGGGATCTTGGGAGCGATGATCTTCCGAGGCATCTTCATCGCCCTCGGGGTCGCTCTCATCAACAACTTCGAATGGATCATTTACGTGTTCGGGGCCTTCTTGATCTACACGGCGTTCAGGATCGCTCGCGGGACGGAAGAGGTTCACCCCGAAGAGAACCCGGTCCTCAAGTTCGCGCAGAAGCGGATCCGCACGACCACGAGGTTCGACGGCCAGAAGCTGTTCACGATGGAGAACGGCAAGCGCGTAGCGACACCGCTGCTGATCGTGCTGATCTTCATCGAGGTGACCGACATCATCTTCGCGATCGATTCGATCCCTGCGATATTCGGGATCACGACCGATCCGTTCATCGTCCTGACCTCGAACGTGTTCGCGATCCTCGGGCTCCGAGCTCTGTACTTCCTGCTCGCGGGCTTCATGGACCGGTTCCATCTCTTGAAGTACGGCTTGGCGATCGTGCTCGGGTTCGTCGGCTTGAAGATGCTCGGCACCGCCGTCCCATGCGGGGGCGAGTCGATGTTCTGTCACGACCACCACCTCTCGGTGCCGATCTGGATGTCGCTGGGGATCATCGTGGTGACCCTCGGACTGACCGTCTTCCTGTCGCTCAAGCTCCCGCCGCCGCCTCACGACCAGGACCCGCCCTACGAGCATGACGACCAGGACAGGCGACTCGCCTAGGTCTCCCTGGCCACAACGGTTGCTGTTGCTTGGGCGCGCGGCCGGACCACGATCTCGTCGATGTTGACGTGGGGGGGCCGGGTCGCTGCCCACGCGACACAGTCTGCGATGTCCTCGGCCGTCAGCGGCTCGATCCCCTCGTAGGGTTTGGCAGCCTTGGCGCCGTCGCCCGCGAAGCGCACCATCGAGAACTCTGTCTCGACCAGGCCCGGCGCAACCTCCGTGATCCTGATGGGCTTTCCGACGAGCTCCAGGCGAAGCGTCCTCGTGATCGCTCGCACCGCGTGCTTCGTGGCCGTGTAGCCACCTCCACCCGCGTAGACCTCGAAGCCGGCGATCGAGCCCAGGTTGACGATGTGGCCGTTGCCGGACGCCTCCAGCTTGGGCAACAAGGCGCGGGTGACGCGGAGGAGGCCCAGAACGTTGGTTCGCCACATCGTCTCCGCTGCCTCATCCGACAGCTCCGCCAGCGGATCTACTCCGACCGCGAGCCCCGCGTTGTTCACCAACAGGTTCACGCGCTCGACCTCGCTCGAGAACACTTCAACGGAGGAAGCGTCGGAGACGTCTAGCGCCAGAGCCCGGCCCCCACACCGCGCGGCCAACTCTTCGAGCTTGTCCACCCGGCGCGCCCCCAAGACGACATCGAACCCGTCGCTCGCGAGACGTTGTGCCGTTGCTGCTCCGATACCGGCAGATGCGCCGGTTACGACCGCGACGGGCCGCGGAGTCGCTCCGTCCATGCAACCATCGTGGCATGGAAAACAACAGGGTCGCCATCATCGGGGCGCCGCTCGACCTCGGTTCTTCTCGCCGCGGCGTCGACATGGGCCCCAGCGCGATCCGCTACTCGGGATTGCAGGAACGACTCGAGAGGCTCGGCTTCGCTGTGGACGACCGCGGCAACGTTGCCGCGGAGATCCCCGAGGTTGCGTCCGAGAGCGACGAGCACGCGCGTTTCCTACCGGCGATCTTGGCGTCGTGCTCCCAGATCGCGCGCAGGGTCGCTGAGGTCGCGCGAGAAGAAGACCTTCCCGTGGTTCTGGGCGGCGACCACTCCATAGCGATGGGAACGCTCGCGGGGCTGCACTCGGTGCACGGGCCGGGCGGCGTCATCTGGGTGGACGCGCACGGTGACCTGAACAACCCCGAGAACTCTCCCTCCGGCAACGTCCACGGCATGCCCTTGGCGGCGGCTCTGGGTCAGTGCGGCTTCTCGCTCGACGGTATGCAGGAGGCGCCCTGGGTGGATCCTCACCGCGTCGCGCTCGTCGGGGTCCGAGCCCTCGACCCCGGAGAGAAGGAGCTGGTCGCGAAGCTGGGGCTTCAGGTCTTCACGATGTCGGACATCGACCGGCGCGGGCTCCCGGAGGTGATGCGCCAGGCGACCGAGCGCGTGTCGGGCGACGGGTTCGTCCACCTCTCACTCGACGTCGACGTGTGCGATCCAGAGATCGCTCCCGGCGTCGGAACCCCTATCCGGGGCGGCTTCTCCTACCGGGAAGCGCATCTGGCCATGGAGCTGATTGCGGAGGCCCAGATCCTCACTTCGGTCGAGGTGGTAGAGGTCAACCCCGTGCTGGATCACGCGGACGAGACGGGGATCCTGGCCGTGGAGCTCGTCGCGAGCGCCCTCGGAGCGAGCATCCTGTAGCGACCCCCGCCCCCGAACCGAGCGCGCGCGAGAGCGCTATCCGCTCACTTATGACCACAGAATGGCCGTGAAGGGGTAGCTGCGAGGTGCCGGCGCTGCAGGGCTAGTCGTGGAGGACGCGGCCCTCCATGCCTCCGGCCACCGTGATCACCTCTCCGGTCACGTGCCCGGAGATCTCGTCGGAGCCAAGAGCGAGCACGACGCGCGCCACGTCTTCGGCCCTCCCGACCTTGCGCAGCGGCATCGTGCGGGTGATCCGCTCGACGAATCCCTCCTGCTGCAGAGCGTCTCGAGCCATCTCGGTTTCCGTCCACCCCGGACAGACGACGTTCGCCCGCCCCCGCGGCGCCACCCGGGCGATCTCGTTCTTCAAGCTCTTCAAGAAGCCGCTCGCGAGCGCCCCCTTCGCGGCGGCGTAATCCGCGTGACCCGCCTCGCCGATGAGCCCCGCCGTCGACGAGATGATGACGATGTTGCCGGTCTGGGTTTGCGAGACGTGGCGAAGAAAGGCGCGGCAGCTAAGAAAGACGCTGTCTAGGTTGGCAGCGATCGTCCGCCGCCAGCGCTCCAGAGGCATGTCCCACACCGGTTGGTCCTGAGACGGCCACGCGCCGGCGTTCGCGATCAGGACGTCGAGTCGCCCCAGGTTCGCGACCGCCGCCGGAACCAGCGCGTCGACGTCGGACTCGACCGTCAGGTCCGCCCGCAGCGCCACGCCACCGGTTTCCTTGGCCAGCATCTCGGCTCGTTCCGCGCTGGATCGGTAGTGGATGGCCACCTTCGCGCCCTCCGACGCGAAGGTACGCACGAGCGCGCTGCCGATGCCGCCGGCGCCGCCGGTGACGAGCACGCCCTTGTCCCGCAGTCCCGTCTGCACGCGCAGGAAGCTATCCGGTGGGAGCCAAGTGCGCGGCCGCTACCCTCACAGCCATGAAAGACGTCGGCATCGTCGGCATGCCTTACTCCGGGAAATCCACCCTGTTCACCGCGCTCACGCGCTCGGGGGCCGCGGGTGGACGCTCGAACCAGGCGGTGGTCGACGTGCCCGACGCGCGCCTCCAAGTCCTTGCGGGTCAGGAGGCGTCGAAGAAGGTGGTCGCGGCAAAGGTGCGTTTCGTGGACGTCCCCGGCGGCCTCACCGCGCAGGGCATCGCCGAGTTCCGCCAAACCGACGCGTTGTGCATGGTGGTGCGGGCGTTCGGCCCCGACGCAGACCCGGTTGGGGAGCTGGTATCGCTGGAGGCAGAGCTGGTGCTGGCGGATCTAGCGAGCATCGAAAGCGGTCTCGAGAAGGCCCGCAAGAAAGCCAAGGGGAAAGGTGACGCGAAGGCCGAGGTCGACGTGCTCGAGCGGGCGCATGCGCTGGTGGATGCCGAGAAGCCTCTGCGAGACGGGGACTTCGACGCCGACGACCGCAAGATCCTGCGCGGCTACGGCCCGCTGACGCTCAAGCCGTGGATCGTCGTCGTGAACGTGGAAGAGGGAGGCGACCTACCAAGCGGACTGCCGGAGGACGCGGTCGCGGTCAGCGCCGCGCTGGAGGCGGAGGTGGCGGGTATGGAGCCAGACGAGGCCGCAGAGCTGCTCGCCGGCTTCGGGGTCCAGGAGCCCGGGCTCGATCGCGTGATCGCGGCCTGCTATCGCGCGCTCGACCTCATCACCTTCCTCACGACCGGCGAGGACGAGACGCGGGCCTGGGAGGTGCGCCGGGGCGCCAAGGCCCCGGAGGCCGCGGGCGCGATCCACTCGGACCTCGAGCGGGGCTTCATCCGCGCGGAGGTCGTGGGTTACGACGACCTCGTGGCCGCCGGGAAGTGGGACAACGCCAAAGCGAAAGGTGTGCTGCGCGTTGAGGGCAAGGATTACGTCGTCAAAGAGGGTGACGTCCTAAACATCCGCTTCGCCGTCTAGCCCCCCACCCAGCCGTGATGTGCGCTCGTTTCGGACCGTCTACCGCCGTAATGCTCCGTAGTTCTTGGTTGCCGAACGACGGGCTCAGACTAATGCGCTTCCCCCTGACCGACGAGGGTCGTGCGCGGCCTCCAGAGTCCCGTCATCTCTCACAGCCACAGCCTGCACCGCGCCGAAGTACATGTGCTTTTCTTCATACGGTCTGGCGCTATAGGCCAGTTGATCCCCGGGCAGCCCGGGCTCGTAGCAAAGCTTCTCTCCCTCGGGACGCGGGTCGAGGTGGGCTCGCGGCGCCGCGACCGCATCTGCGATCGAGTCACCGTCCACGGCGATCCGGAGGAAGGTCTGCGCGATCGCGCCCACGATGCGATCGGCTCCGGGAGAGCCGAGCCCCAAGGTGATGCCGTCGCCCCTGGCGATCGTAGGCGTCATGTTCGAGTGTGTTCTAGACCCGGGC
>JADDQX010000053.1:7625-12748 GCA_016781115.1 Actinomycetota bacterium
GTTCGAGTGTGTTCTAGACCCGGGCGGCAACCGGTGCGCCCCCAAAGGATTGAGCTCCTCTTCTCCAAGCGTGTTGTTGAGCAACATGCCGCGGACGACGAGGCCGGCGCCGTACCCGTTCGATTCGGTGAGCGAGCAGACGTAGCCGTCGCTGTCGGCGGCGGACATATGGGTGGTGTCACCCGACCGCTGGGACCGAGACTGCAGCTCCTTCAACGCCTCGGTGAACGCGGCGGCGACGCCATCCGGATCCTGATAACGCTCCTTGCGATAGCCGACGGCCGCGCGCTGCGCCTCGACGATGACGCGCAGCCGCTCGACCTCATCAGAGAGATCCGCGTACTGGAGCAGGGCCAGCATGTGGATGAGGACGGCTCCGCCCACCGCCGGCGGGGGATTCGACGAGACGATCCAGCCGAACGCTTCTGTGGAGATCGGGCTACGGATCTCGGCTTCGTAATCCGCCAGGTCGCGCACCTGCATGAAGCCCCCGTCGGCGACCATCGCGTCCGACATGTCGCGCGCGAGCTCGCCCGAGTAGAAGACCGCTGGACCCTTCGCTGCTATCAGCTCGAGTGATTCCGCTAGCTCGGGTTGGCTGAATGTTGCTCGCTCTCGCAGAGGTTCTCCGTCGGAGCTGAACATCCGCCGCGCCGCGGGGTACTTCGACCAGATCATCTCCCAGGTGCACGAGAGGTAGTAGTCGGAGGTTCGCGGGAAGGGCAACCCATCGCGGGCGGCTTCGATCGCGTCGGCGAACAGCGCCTCCCACTCGATCTTCCCGTGACGCTCCCACGCCTTCCGAACCGCGGCGAGTACCCCCGGGACCGCGACGGACCCTCCACCGATGCCCATGTAGATGCCGTCGGCGTACTCCGGGAGGAAGATCCGCTGGATGCCCTGTCCCGGCGTCTCGGGCACGGTGAACGGCATGATGTTGTTGCCGTCGATCACCTCTACCTCGTCATTGGGCGTTCGGATCGTTATGAAGCCGGAGCCGCCGATGGACGTGAAGAAAGGCTCCGCGACCCAACCCATGATGGCTGCCGCGAGGCAGGCGTCTATCCCGTTGCCGCCGGAGCGAGCGACGTTGATCGCGGCTTGGGTTCCAAGCTTGTTGCCGGCGGCGATGGCGAGTTTCGGAGCACCCATCAAGCGAGGATAGCGGCGCGCTCTCGGTCGGAGCGACCCACGGGTGGCGGAACCTCCTGTTAGCTCCGCCGACGCCTTACCTTGTTGTGATGCCGCGCGCTCACCACACGAAGATCTTCCAGACCCAAGCATCGATCGCATCGGGCGCGTCGTGGGAGACCGTCATCGCGACGATTCTGCGGCCGTCGACGTGGCCGCAGTGGCAAGCGGAGATCGTTTCGACGGAGGGTCCCGAGCGGGTGGAGGAGGGGGCGGTGGTCGACGGAGCGGCCCGGCTCCTCGGTTTCGATGTCACTGGTCGGAGCATCGCGACGAACGTGCAGGAGGATGTCTTCGAAGAGGACGTGATCGTCGGGGTGCGGATGCGCGTGACCTACCGCGTGATGCCGCGCGAGGGCGGGTCCCTCATCAGCCATCGGATGGATGCGGACCTACCTGCAGGGATCGCAGGCTCGGTTCTCTCGCTGCTTCTCAGATGGCGGCTGAAGAAGATGCAGGTGCGTCTGCTGGACCGGCTGCGCGTTCAGGCGGAGGAAGCGTCCCGCTGAACCATCGCGGCCATGTTGTCGAGCAGGTCCCGTAGCGACACGATCCCCACAGGATCGTCCATCTCCATCACCAGGAGGTGGCGAAAACCTCCGTCGGTCATCGCCTTGGCGGCGCGGACGATGTCCCAGCCGGGAGTGCCGCTCACCACCTCTCGCGTCATGATCTCGGCGACCTTCGTCTCGTCCATGCGCTGATCGGCCGCGATCGCCCTCAAGATGTCTCGTTCGGTGACTATGCCGGCCACCTTCTCGTTCTCGATCACGACCGCGCATCCGACGCCGCGATCCGTCATCACCTTCGCGGCCCGCCTCAGCGTCGCGTTCGGATCGACCGTGAGGAGGTGGCGCACCGCGACATCTCGCAGCAGCTTCATCGGCGCATCTTGCTCCAAGTCGGGGGGAAAGGGCAACCGCACCTTCGGCTAGCTTGTCCGGGTGATCATCGGAGCGCACGTACCAGATGCCGATCCGATTGCCGAGGCTGCTGCGGTCGACGCGCAGTGCGTCCAGCTGTTCGTGGGGCCGCCACAGTCGTGGAAGAAGCCACCTCCGCGCGCCGACGCCGAGATCTTGAAGGCCTCCGACCTCCCGGTCTACGTCCACGCTCCCTATCTGATCAACGTCGCCTCGCCCAACAACAGGGTCCGGATCCCATCCCGCAAGATCCTCGATCAGACGCTGGAAGCCGCGGCCCTCGTGGGGGCCGCGGGAGTGATCGTCCACGGCGGCCACGCGGAGGACGGTGTCGAGGAAGGTTTCGTTCGTTGGAGAACCGTCTTCGAACGTCTGGAGAGCGAGGTCCCGGTGTTGATCGAGAACACCGCCGGCGGCACGAACGCGATGACCCGCTACGTGGACACCATCGCGGGCCTGTGGGAGCACCTCGAGGGGTTCGATGTCGGCTTCTGCTTCGACACCTGCCACGCCCACGCGGCGGGGGAGGATCTGGGCGACGTGGTGAAGCGGGTGCTCGACGCGACGGGCCGGATCGACCTCGTGCACGCCAACAGCTCGCGAGACAAGGCGGGAAGCGGAGCGGATCGCCACACCAACTTCGGCGACGGCCAGATCGACACCGGCGTCTTGCTCGAGATGGTGCGCGCTGCCGGCGACGTACCGGTTATCTGCGAGACGCCGTGGCCCGGGATCGCGGACGACATCGCGTTCCTTAAAGAGAACCTCTAGACGCTGAGTCGCTCCCGCAGCGCGTCGACGTGCCCTTGCGCCTTCACGCCATACTCGGCGTGCTCGATCCGGCCTTCTTCGTCGATCACGAAGGTCGAGCGCTTGATCCGGATAGGGATCGTCTTGTAGTTGCCGAGCTCTTTGTATGCGCCGTAGGCGCGGGCGGTGGAGACGTCCTCGTCGATCAGCAGCGGGAAGTTGAGCCCGTATCTGTCGGCGAACCTCCGGTGAGACGCGGCCCCCTGCGGGCTGATTCCGAACACGACGTAGCCGGCTCGCGAGAGATCGGGGGATGCATCCCGGAAATCGCACGATTCGGTCGTACAACCGGGCGTATCGTCTGCCGGATAGAAGTAGAGGATCACCTTTCGGCCCTTGAGGTCCGTGAGCCTCCATGTGTGTCCGTCGGCATCTTGAAGCTCGAACTCCGGAGCCTCGTCTCCCTGCTGCAGCATCTGTCTCCCTTTCCGCCGCGAGCTACGCGCTCAGCTCTTCCAACATCGACCCCTGCAGCCATCCGAGCCAGTGGAGTATCGCCAAGGCTGGGGCTTCGGGATCGTTCGGGTCGTACTCGCGCCCCATCTTCTCGTCATCGACCTCTAGACGGGTTCCGATCGCGAGCCTGATGTCGTTCAGAGACCTCAGCCAGGATTCGGCTGCGTCCGGCGAAAGGCTCATGTCGGCGGAGCCCCTTGGACCCAACGCTTCTTGCACCACGCGCACTGCCTCGAGCTTCACCGTGCGAAGCTCGTCGCCGACAAGCTCCCGGTACGCCTTCTCTTCGCCGTCATCCTGATGAGCGCGCGGGAAGAGGCGTTGCAACACTTCATCCGAGGGTGGGATGTCCGCCTCTAGCAGCATCCGCATCTCCTTCAGGAGCTCGCGCAGGATCCCGGCCTCTTGCTCGTCCAGCTGCAGGTGCAAGCTATCCCCCTGCTTGTCTAGCTCCGGCACTCAGTCGCTCCTGGTGATCGTCGCCCACAGACCGTGCGCGTGCAGGCGGTAGCAATCGAGCTCGGCTTTCTCCCGGGGGCCGCTCGACACGACCGAGCGCCCTTCGTGGTGCACCTCGAGCATGAGCTTCGTCGCCTTCGCGAGCGGGTAGCCGAACAGTTTCTGGAACACCCACGTCACGTAGGACATGAGGTTTATCGGGTCGTTCCATACGATCACGAGCCATGGCTTGTCGGGGTCGGCGACATCTTCGGAAGAGACCTCGTCGATCCGCTCGGGAGCGATCGTTGTCTGCGTCAACGTTGCTGTCTCACTGCTGTTCCGGCGGCTTGACAGCGTGCCCGCCGAATTCCTTTCGCAGCGCCGCAAGCACCTTGCCGGAGAACGACTCCTCCTGCCGCGAGGCGAAGCGGGCGAAGAGGGCGGTCGCGAGTGCGGGAGCGGGGACGGCGCGATCGATCGCCTCGCCCAGCGCCCACCTGCCCTCTCCCGAGTCCGCCACGTGATCCGTGAGCCGCTCGAGTTGAGGGTCCTCGGCGAGGGCCGACGCCAGGAGGTCGAGGAGCCAGGATCTGACGACGCTGCCATGTCTCCATACCTCTGCCACCTGGGCCAGGTCGAGGTCGAACTCGCTCGCCCGCATCAACTCGAAGCCCTCGCCGTAAGCCTGCATCAGGCCGTACTCGATCGCGTTGTGGACCATCTTCACGAAGTGACCCGCTCCAGGAGGGCCGACGCGGACGTAGCCGTGCGCTGGAGCCAGCGTCTCGAACAGCGGCCTCAGCCGCTCGAACTCCTCCTCGTCGGCCCCGATCATCAGGCAATAGCCCGCTTCCAGACCCCAGATCCCGCCGGAGGTGCCCGCGTCGACGAGCGAGAGACCCTTCGCGAACAGCCATGAGGCACGCTCGACGGTATCGGTGTACCTGGAGTTGCCGCCGTCGATGACGATGTCACCCGGGGTCAGGATCGTCGACAGGCTTTCCATCGTCGAGCGCGTGATCGCTCCGGCGGGAACCATCAACCAAACGACGCGCGGCGCCTCGAGCTTCGATGCCATGTCCTCCAGCGATGACGCACCGACGGCGCCTTCGTCGACACTCTTCGCGATGGCGGCCGGGTTCACGTCGTAAGCCACCACTTCGTGGCCGCCGCGGACGAGGCGAAGGCTCATGTTCGCGCCCATCTTGCCCAGTCCCACCATCCCGATCCGCATGCGGGGAAGGTTAGCCTGGTGCCATGAGAGAGAGCTTCAACGTTCCCGAGGTCTCGTGCGGGCACTGC
>JADDQX010000054.1 GCA_016781115.1 Actinomycetota bacterium
CTACGTATTACCGCGGCTGCTGGCACGTAGTTGGCCGGTGCTTCTTCTGCAGGTACCGTCACTCTCGCTTCGTCCCTGCTGAAAGAGGTTTACAACCCGAAGGCCTTCATCCCTCACGCGGCGTCGCTGCGTCAGGCTTCCGCCCATTGCGCAATATTCCCCACTGCTGCCTCCCGTAGGAGTCTGGGCCGTGTCTCAGTCCCAGTGTGGCTGGTCGCGCTCTCACGCCAGCTATGCGTCACTGCCTTGGTAGGCCATTATCCCACCAACAAGCTGATACACCGCGGGCCGATCCCGGACCGAAAAAACTTTGCCTGCTGCACCATGCGGTACTGCAGGGTTATCCGGTATTAGCAACGGTTTCCCGTTGTTATCCCAGAGTCCAGGGCACGTTACCCACGTGTTACTCACCCGTTCGCCGCTTTCAGGGAGAAGGGTTACCCCTTCTCCTTTCGTCGCTCGACTTGCATGTATTAAGCACGCCGCCAGCGTTCGTCCTGAGCCAGGATCAAACTCTCCGTAGAGATCTGAGTTCCTCTAACAGGTGGCCGACCGAGGTCGTCCATCTCGAGGACCAAAGATTGTTTGATGCTGATCAGCGAACGTTGACTATTGAAAGTCATGAACGTTTGCCGAATTTATTTGTGGTACTTGATCGCCGAAACTCTCATTCCGACGAGGGTCCACTGGTTTCCGTTCGAACATCTCCTTGCGAAAGGAGAGTTCTCTCGGCAGGCACACTGTTCAGTTCTCAAAGAGCGTCGTTCTCTGCACTTCGGGGCAAACAAAAACGCCGGTCCAAAAAGCGCACCGGCGAGTCACCAAGCATCCTGGTCTTCCTAGATCAGGTGCCTTATAGGCGACTCCTCCTGTCTCGTGTGACATGGTCCTGGCAGGAGGGCCGGGATCCATGGCGTTCCAACGTGCTTGCCCCTCGGGCGTGTGTAATTTAGCAGACCCGTAGCGACACGTTCAACCCCTTCCCCCGGCGGCGTATTCCCGCGCTCAGACAGGACACCGGCTTGAACCGCTGTCTCGTCATCAGGCGCATCCTGGCGGCTTCAGAAGACGGCGAGACGAAACGCCCCCGCGGCACTTCCTAGACCAACCTCACGAACCGCCGCTTCCCAACCTGAAGGAGCGCGCCCCTCGAAGCATCGAGAGGGAACTCCTCGCCCGTGACCTGGTCGCCGTTGATCCGTACTCCGCCTTGAGCGAGGAGCCTGCGAGCCTCGCCGCGGGACGCCGCTAGACCAAGCTCCGCCAACACCCGCGGCAGGTAGACGATGTCGCCGTCGATCGAGTCCGCCGGTAGCTCTGCGTTCGGGATCTCCTCGGGCGCCTGATGTTCCTTGAACTGCCGGTCGAAGCTCGCCTCGGCCCCCTGCGCGGCGGCTTCATCGTGGTACAGGGCAACCACTCGAGCCGCGACCCGGCGCTTGGCGCGTCCGGCCTCGGGGCCGCCGAGCCGCGCCGCGGCCTCAACCTCTGCCACCTCTTCGGGTGCCATGTCCGTCGCCAGAACGGCGTACCGCTCTATGAGCGCGTCCGGGATGCTCATCAGCTGGCCGAACATGACGTCCGGCTGCTCCCGGATCGACACATAGTTCTTTAGCGACTGAGACATCTTCTGTACGCCGTCGAGTCCTTCGAGCAGCGGAAGCGTCATCGCTATCTGCGGCTCCTGGCCGTAAGCCCGCTGCAGATCCCTCCCCACGAGCAGGTTGAACAACTGGTCTGTGCCGCCCAGCTCCACGTCCGCCGCCACCGCAACCGAGTCGTAGCCCTGCAGCAGCGGGTACATGAACTCGACCAGCGAGATCGGGCGGTTGTCCTTGTAGCGCTTGGCGAAGTCGTCTCGCTCGAGCATCTTCGCGACGGTGTAGCGGGCGGTCAGGCGCAGGATGTCGCCCATGTCCATGGGCTCCAGCCACTCCGAGTTGTAGCGGACCTCCAGGTTGTCCTCGCTCAGGATGTCCATCAGTGAGGAGACGCAGGATCCTGCATTCGCCTCGACCTCTTCCTTCGTCAGCTGAGGACGCGTCTCCGACTTCCCGGAGGGGTCCCCGATCCGGGCCGTGAAGTCGCCGACGATCAGCACGGCGGTGTGGCCGAGGTCCTGGAAATCCCGCAGCTTCCGTAGCGGCACCGCCCAGCCGAGGGTGACGTCGCGGGCCGTGGGATCGAGACCCAGCTTCACCCTCAACGACCGGTCCGACGCGAGCCTCTCCTCCAGGGCCTCGCGCGGCACCACATGCTCGGTCCTCCTGATGAGAACGTCGAGCTGCGAGTTCCCCTGAACAGCCGCCATGAAGAACGATGCTAGACGAGGGATAGCGCGGCTCCGCCCGTAGAATCTCGCCTAGATGCAGCGCGCTCACAGGATCCTTCTCGCTCTGGCCTTGCTCCTCGCTCTCGTGGGAGCTTCTTGCGCGCGCCTGACGGATCAGCTCGCGGACCTCCCGAAGCTCGAGCGCAAGGACCTGCGCTTCAAGCTCGCACAGTCGTCCAAGGTCTACGACTCCGATGGCGGACTGATCACGAGCCTTCACAAGACCGAGAACCGCACCGTTATCCCGCTGTCGAAGATCCCCAAGCGCGTGCGCGAAGCGGTGATCGCCATAGAAGACGAGCGCTTCTACGAGCATCAGGGGGTCGACCTGCGTGCCGTCCTCAGAGCGCTGCTCGCGAACGCGCAGAGCGGGGAGATCAGAGAGGGCGGTTCCACGATCACCCAGCAGCTGGTTAAGAACCTGATCATCTCGCCCGGGGCGATAGCCGACCGGACACTCGAACGTAAGATCACCGAGGCCGCGCTGTCCCGGCAACTCGAGAAGAAGCTCAGCAAGAAAGAGATCCTCGAGAGCTACCTCAACACCGTCTACTTCGGCAACGGCGCCTACGGTGTGCAAGAAGCAGCGCGGACCTACTTCGGTCGACCGGCGGGCAAGCTCACTCTCGCACAAGCCGCGACGATCGCCGGGTTGATCCAGGCGCCGGAGGACTACGACCCCTACGACGATCCCAAGGCGGCGACCGAACGACGGGATCTCGTCCTGAGCAAGATGAGGCAGCTGGGGTGGGCTTCCCCCGAGAAGGTCGACCGAGCACAGAAGCAGAAGCTGAAGCTCCAGAAGGTGTCGAAGAAGGACCGCTACCCCGCGGCGTACTTCATGGACTACGTGCAGAGGTTGATCACGTACGACCCGCGCTTCGAGGCGGTCGGAGAGACGATCTCGCAGAGGACCAAACGCCTGTTCAAGGGCGGCCTCCGGATCCACACCACGGTTGACCTCGACATGCAGCGGGCCGCGGAAGAGGCGGTCGCATCGGTTCTCTCGTACGAAGGCGACCCGGCGGGATCGCTCGTGGCGATCGATCCCAAGACCGGACACGTCAAGGCCATGGTCGGCGGCCGTGACTACTTCGCGACCGAGAAGGAAGACCCCCGGGCGAAGCTCAACCTGGCGATCGCCAACGAACCGGGTCTGGGACGGGTCAAAGACGTCGAGCCGGTCCCAGACGAGCATGACGTCGAGCTCAGGGCACCCGGAACGGGGCGTCAGGCCGGCTCCGCCTTCAAGGTGTTCGCCCTGGCCGCGGCCATCGAGGAGGGGATCCCTCTGTCGAAGACCTACCAAGCAGGTTCACAGGTCGTGTTCCCGGGCCTGGGCGAGAACGGAACCGACTACAAGGTGCAGAACTACGAGGGCGGGAGCTTCGGCAGCAGCCTCTCTTTGCTCGAAGCAACCGTTAACAGCGTGAACGTGGTCTACGCGCAGCTGGTCATCAACGACATCGGCGAGGAAGCCGTCACGGACGTCGCGGAGCGCATGGGGATCAGCGGCTACGACCCGCTCCTCGCGGTTCCCTCGGCCGTACTCGGAACCAACGTGGTCAACCCGCTGGACATGGCATCGGCTTACGGGACGCTCGCTGCCAACGGCACGCATCACCCACCGGTCGCCATCACGAAGATCACGGCTCCGGACGGGGAGGTGCTTTACAAGGATGAGACCGAGCCGGAGGAGGCCATCGAGCCGGCGGTGGCCTACCTCGCCACCACCGCGCTGCAACAGGTGATCGAGCGCGGCACCGGAGCGACCTACGGCGACATCGGTCGCCCCGCGGCAGGCAAGACGGGGACCGCGCAGGAGTACCGCGACGCTTGGTTCGTCGGTTACACGCCGGACCTCGTAGCCTCGGTGTGGGTCGGGTATCCGGAGGGGTCCATCGAGATGAAGCCCGATTGCACGTACTCCACGCAGCCGTGTAAACCCACCCGCACGCTCACGTCCGGAGGCGTCACCGGTGGCTCCTTCCCGACCCAGATCTGGTCGGCCTTCATGCTGCAAGCCTTGTCGGGTGTTCCCGCGTCCTCCTTCGTCCCGCCCGCCGCGGGGACAGTGACGGTGGAGGTGGACACCCGTACTGGATGCCTCGCGACGAAGCTCACACCGGAGGAGTTCTCGGCGCCGGCCACGTTCGCGGAAGGTACCGAGCCCGAGGAATCGTGTCCCTTCGAGAGCGAAGGCGTGGAAGTCCCAAGCGTCGTCGGCTTCCCCGTCGACGAGGCCGCGGGCATCATCGAGCGAGCGGGATTCGCGGTCGCGCGCGAAGAGGTCGGGAGCTCGACCTACCCGCCGGGCACCGTAGTGGCGCAGAGCCCGGGAGGGGGATCGAGAGCCGAGCCCGGTTCCACCGTCACCCTGTCGGTGGCAACACCGGGGGCACCGAGCGCCGACGTGGGCAGGTCGACCGTCCCAGATGTCCTCGGTCAGTCCGAGAGCTCGGCGGAGTCGGAGCTGCACTCGCAGGGGTTCGACGTGCGGGTCGTCTACCAGAGTGAATCCAGCCCCGGTCAAGCGAGGAAGAACCGCGGTCTGGTGTGGAAGCAGTCGCCGAGCTCGGGAACGTCCGCAGAGGCCGGCAGCCTGGTCACGATCTGGGTCAACCCCTAGCCACAGCGTCGCCTGATCAGCGCCGCCGTGACGCGTGCGGGTGGCCGGGCACCACGTATCGCCATGGGATGTCATCGCCTCGACCCTTCCCGAGCCCGATCCGTGGCGTCTGCGAGACCTCTCCTTCCCGGAGCGCGGCCGTTGCACCGTCCTCGGCGCAGAAGAAGGAGCCTCCCCGCAGCAGGGTCGAGCCGTCGTGGCTCTTGGAGATCCCCATCGCCTGCGCGAGACGCGCGGGCCCGGAGGCGAGCAAACGATGGTTCGAGATGCCGCCGCGGTTCTGTCTCATCACGTCTATCCCGTCGCGCGGCTCACCCGCGCGCAACAGAACCGCCTCGCAGACGCCGGGCGCGGCACAGACGATGTTCACGCACCAATGCATGCCGTAGGTGAAATAGACGTAGAGGTGGCCGGGGGGGCCGAACATGGTGCGGGTCCGCGCCGTCATCCCGCGGAAGCCATGCGATCCGGGATCCTGCGGCCCTCGATAAGCCTCCGTCTCCACGAGCCTCACGGCGGTTCTTCCATCCGGTCCGTCGTGGACGAAGAGACAGCCGATCAGGTCGCGGGCAACCGCCGGCGCGTCGCGGTCGTAGAACCTCTTCGGCAGCCGCTTCAAGCCGGCGTCGTCACTGCTCCAGCAGCCAAGCCAGAAGTGCCTTCTGCGAATGCAGGCGGTTCTCCGCCTGGTCCCACACCACCGAGCGGGGCCCGTCGATCGCGTCGGCGGTGATCTCCTCACCGCGATGGGCGGGAAGGCAATGCATGACGATGACATCGTCGCCCGCGAGGTCGATCATCGCCGGACCCACCTGGTACGGCGCGAAGGTCCGGCGCCGGTCCCCTTCCTCCTGACCCATGCTCACCCACACGTCGGTGTAGAGCACGTCCGCCCCCGCGACCGCGCGCTCGACGTCGTCGGTGATCGTGAGCCTTCCTCCCGACTCCGCCGCCAGCTCTACCGATCTCTCGACCACCTGGGGGAACGGCTCGTACCCGGTCGGACACGCCAGCCGGACATCCATGCCCAGCTTCGTCCCGCCGAACATCAACGAGTGGGCGACGTTGTTCCCGTCCCCCACGTAGGCCAGCGAAAGGCCTCGTAGCTCCCCCTTCTTCTCCCTGAGCGTCTGGAGGTCGGCGAGACACTGACACGGATGTGCGAAATCACTCAGCCCGTTGATCACCGGAACGCTCGCGGCATCCGCCAGTCGTTCGAGACGGTCCTGGCCGAAGGTGCGGACGACGATGGCATCTACATACCGCGATAGGACCCTGCCCGTGTCCTCGAGCGTCTCGCCGCGCCCTAGCTGCAACTCGTCCCCCCGCAGCACGACGGCATGTCCTCCCATGGAGGTGACCGCGACCTCGAAGGAGACGCGGGTGCGGGTGGACGCCTTCTCGAAGATGAGAGCCACCTGCCTGTCTCGAAGCCGATCCGCCCACGCGCGCGGATCTGCCTTGACGGCGGCGGCCTCCTCCAGAAGAGACTGAAGCTCGTCCCGCGACAGATCGTCGATCGAGAGGAAGTCTCGGTCAGACATCTCTCGACCGCCGGCTCATCCTCGTAGCTCGGCCCCCAGACGCGCGGCCAGAGCGCCGACGATCCGGTCCCTGACCTCTGCGGCCATCGCGTCGGTCACGGTTCCTTCCTGGGCCCTGAGCTCGAGGGCATAGGCGAGGCTCTTCTTGCCCGCCGGGATCTGGTCGCCTTCATAGACATCGAACAGTCGAACGTCGACCACTTCGGGCGCGCCTACCTCGCGGATGATCCTCGATGGCTCGGATGAAGCCATAACGGCATCCACCACGATCGCGATGTCGAAGAGATTGCTCGGAAAGCGCCACAGCTCTTGCACCTTTGGCTTGCCCCCTAACGTTGCGAGCAGAGGGGCGAGCGCGAGCTCGAACGCGATCACCGGACGCTCGATCTCCCAGGCGACCAACGTCTGCGGGTGCAGCTCCCCGACGGCTCCCGCGGACCGCCCCTCGATCGATATCGCCGCGGCCCTGGTCGGATGGAACGGCAACCCCTGAGCCTGCGAGAACCCCGGCGCCGGAAGGCCAAGCGACGCGAACAGGGCCTCGACGATGCCCTTCGCGTCGAAGAGATCCCAAGGCTCTTCCGGCGAATCCCACGAAGCCACGCGCCTCGAGCCGGACAACACTCCCGCGAGCACGACCGCCTCGCGCGGCAGTCGCTCGCCCGAAGGCTCGTAGACGCGCGCCATCTCGAACAGCGCCACGCCCGGCGCGCGCTGTCGCTCGTTCAGCGCAACCGACCTGAGGAGGCCGGGCAACAAGGTCGTCCGGAGGCACCTCTCCTCCTCCGACATCGGATTGGCCAGTCGGACGACCCCGGCGGCCGGGTCGCCCCGGCCTACGCCGAGACGACTGAGGTCAACCTCGGCCATGAAAGAGCTCGTCCAGGCCTCGTGCAAACCGAGGTCTGCCAGCAGCACTCGGATCGCGCGCTCGGCCCGCTGCTCGCGGTCGAGCCGCCCGGTCCTGCCGGGGGGCAAAGTGTTCGGGAGTCGATCGAAGCCCGCGAGCCGGCCGACCTCCTCGACGAGGTCGATCTCGCGCTTGAGGTCCGGGCGGAACAGCGGCACCTGGACCTGCAGCGCGCCGTCCGATTCGACCACCTCGAGCTCGAGGGCCCGCAGGTACGAGGCCTGTTGATCGATTCCAAGCGGAGCTCCGAGAACCTGTTCCGCGCGGCGGGGACGCAGCGTGATCGAAGCCCGCTCGATCGGAGACGGGTACTGGTCGACGATGTCGGGTGCCACCCGTCCCCCCGCCAGGTCCGCGATCAGCGAGGCGGCGCGGTCGGCCGCGACGGAGACCAGGTCGGGATCCGTTCCCCGCTCGAAGCGCGCCGACGCCTCCGTCCTCAAGCCGTGTCGACGGCTGGTGAACGAGATCGATTCAGGTTGAAAGTGGGCGGACTCGAGGATCACGGCCGTGGTCTCATCGGAGACCTCCGAGTCTCCACCGCCCATCACCCCCGCGATCGCCAGCGGCTCCTTCTTCTCCGCGATCAGCAGATCGTCGGGATGCAGGGTCCGCTCGTGGCCGTCGAGCGTCGTCATGCCCTCACCGCGACGCGCCCGCCTCACGATGATGTGCTGGTCAGGGACATTCGCCGCGTCGAACGCGTGCAGCGGCTGGCCGAGCTCGAACAGAACGAGGTTCGTAACGTCCACCACATTCGACACCGCGCGCACACCGACGCTCAGCAGCCTCGTCGTCAACCATGCCGGCGAACGAGCCACCTTCACGCCTTCGATGTAGCGGGCGAGGTACCGGGGGCATCCAGTGGCATCTTGCACGTCGACCCGCACCGGGCTCGCGACTCCCGCGTCGGTCTCGACCTGCACCAGAGGATGTCTCAGGTCGTTCCCCAGGATCGCGGACACCTCCCGAGCAACGCCGACGATGCTCATGCAGTCGGGACGGTTCGGGGTGATCTCCAGCTCGAGGATCGTGTCATCGAGCCCCAGCAGGTCCACCACGTCGTCGCCCGGTGCCGCGTCGTTCGGAAGCACGAGGATGCCCGAGTGGTCCGCCGAGACGCCCAGCTCGGCTGCCGAGCACAGCATCCCCCTGCTCGTCTCCCCCCGGATCTTGCGCTCCGTTATCTCCATCTCGGGAAGCCGCGCTCCCACCTGCGCAAGCGGCACCCGGTCGCCGACACGGAAGTTCCTCGCGCCACACACGACCAGCTCGGCGTCTCCGGAACCGGCGCGGACGTCGACGAGTGTCAAGGAATCCGCGTTCGGGTGTTGGGTGATCCCTAGAACCTCGGCGACCACGACTCCACCGATGGCAGCGCTGGGACGATGCACCGCCTCCACCTTCGTCCCTGAGAGGTCCAGCAGCTCCGCGAGTTTGTCGACCGGCACGTCCACGTCCACGAACTCGGCAAGCCATCTCATCGGAACCCTCATGCGATCCCCCTGAACTGCGAGAGGAAGCGAAGGTCGTTGTCGTAGAAGTACCGGATGTCGCTGACGCCATGCGCGAGCGCTGCGATGCGTTCTACGCCCATCCCGAAGGCGAACCCGGAGTAACGCTCCGGGTCGTGGCCGGCCCATTCGAAGAGGGCGGGATCGACCATCCCGCAACCCAGCACCTCGATCCAACCCTCTCCCTTGCACATGCGACAGCCGCTCCCGGAGCCACGGCAAACGAAGCATTGAACGTCCAGCTCCGCCGAGGGTTCGGTGAACGGGAAGTAGTGCGGGCGGAGACGCACATCGAGGTCGCCACCGAAGATCGCGCGCGCGAAGGCAGAGAGGGAACCCTTCAGGTCGCCCATCGTGATCCCCTCGTCGACGGCGAGACCTTCTATCTGAGCGAACTGACTCGTGTGAGTGGCGTCTTCGGCCTCGCGCCGGTAGACCCGACCCGGGACGACGACGTAGATCGGTGGTGCCTCGGTCTCCATGATCCGCATCTGCATCGGCGATGTCTGCGTTCGCAAGCAAACCTCTTCGCCGGCTCCGTCGACGTAGAAGGTGTCCTGCGCCGACCGCGCCGGGTGTGCCGGAGGGGTGTTCAACGCATCGAAGTTGTACAGCGACAGCTCCACCTCCGGCCCTTCGGCGACGGAGTAGCCGAGGCCGATGAAGATGTCGACGATCTCCCAGATCGTCTTCGTCAATGGGTGCAGGGCGCCCAGCGGCGGCACCGCGCCGGGCAGCGTGACGTCGATGCGTTCCCGCTCCCACCGTTGCTCGAGCTCCGCCGCCTGGAACACCTCTTGCTTGGCCTGCAGGGCGGCCTCAAGCTCCTTCTGCACCTCGTTGGCGAGGCGACCCATCACCTTGCGCTCGTTCTCGTCCACCTTCCCGAGGCCGGAGCGGGCCTGGGACAGGGGCGCCTTACGCCCAAGCGTCCGCACCCTCGCCTCGTTCAGGGAGACCAGGTCCTCCGCTTCGGCGATCCTGGCCAACCCCTCGGCTCGGGCTTGCTCCAGAAGCGCCTGAAGCTCACTCACCCGGCGCCGCCTCGGGGAGCGTGATCGTGAAGGTCGACCCGGTGCCCCGCGAGCTCTGCACGCTGATCGAGCCGCCGTGCGCCTCCATCAACCGCTTGCTCAGGTAGAGGCCGAGCCCCGTGCCGGACGGTGTCGCCTTCTGCGCTGTAGGCCCGGGCCCGGAGAAGACCGCCTCCAGCCGCTCGGGCTCGATCCCCACCCCCTGGTCGCTCACCGACAGCTCCACCGTTGGAGGTGACGTACGCCCCTCCACCACGATCGCGCCCTCGTCGGAGAACTTGATGGCGTTCTCGATGAGGTTGCCCAGAACGTGCGTAAGGCGCTCGGGATCCGCGTGCGCGACCAAGCCGTCGGCGAGCCGAACCTCCACCCGCTCCGACCCCGGCAGCGCCTTGTGATGACCTGCGGCCGCCGTGGCGAGAGCGGCCAGATCCACGTTCTGTAGATGGAGCTCGAGCCGCCCCGTCTCCAGCCTCGCTAGATCCAACACCTCCGACACGATCCGCGCCATACGTTCCGCATCCGAATGGATCGTCTCGACGAACTGGAACCTCTGCTCGTCGGTGAAGCGATCCCAGCGCCTGATCAAGGTAGAAGAGAAGCCCTTCACGGAGGTCAGCGGCGAGCGAAGCTCGTGCGCGATCTTCGAGATCATCTCGGCGAAACGCGGGCCCTCATCCATGGGGTGCCGAGGATAAACGGCGCTGTCTCACGGCTTCGAAGAGGAAGATCGACCCGGCCGTCGCAACGTTCAGAGACTCCACCGCGGGCTCCAGCGGTATGGACGCCAGGTCGTCGAGCGAAGCCGACACCTCCCTCGGCAGCCCGTGCGCTTCGTTCCCGAGGACGAGCGCGCTGCGGCCGCGCAGGTCGACGTCGTACACCACCTTTGCTGCGTGTCCCTCTGCGCCGACGGTGGTGAAACCCTGTTCCTTGAGCCTGAGGAGCGTCGCGCCGAGAGGAGCAGACCGGGCGATCGGGATCTTGAAGACAGCGCCGGAGGACGCCCGCACCGTTTTGGGACCGAAAGGGTCGACAGATCCCTCGGAAAAGATGACGCATCCTGCTCCCGCCGCCGCGGCCGAGCGCACGAGGGTCCCCGCGTTACCGGGGTCGCGCACCTCGGCGAGAACGAGAACGAGGTCTGCGGCCGGCGGCAGGTCCGTCAGCTCGAAGGGCGGGATCTCGGCGACCGCTACGACACCCTGCGGTGTCGCGGTATCGGCCACCGCTCTGAGAACGTTCTCCCCTACCTCGAGGACGGCCGCGCCTCGCTCCTGACAGTCCTCCTTGAGCGCCATCGCATCGCGGTCCTCTGCCGCGACGAACACGTCGATCATCTGGACGCCCGCTTCCAAGGCCTCGCGCACGACCACCGGCCCCTCTAGGAGGAAGTGACCCGATCGGTCGCGCCAGGTGCGGCGATGCAGCCGCCGAGCCGCTTGAACCTTCGGGTTCTGGAGGCTCGAAACCTGAGCCGTGCGCTACGCCTCGGCGTCGAGCGACTGCTTCGCTACCTGCACGAGCGCCGCGAACGCCTCGGGCTCGTTCACCGCGAGCTCCGCCAGCATCTTGCGGTCGACCTCGACCTCGGCCACCCGCAGCCCGGCGATCAGCCGGCTGTAGGACAGCCCGTTCAAGCGCGCGCCCGCGTTGATCCGGGTGATCCACAGTCGGCGGAAATCGCTCTTGCGCGCACGCCGATCGCGATACGCGTAGGTCCCGGAGTGGAGCAGCTGCTCGTTCGCGGCCCGGAAGTGCTTGCCGCGCGCCGAGTAATACCCCTTCGCCTGCTTGAGTACTTCCTTGCGCTTCTTGCGTCCTGAGACGCCCCTCTTGACCCGTGGCATGGGAAAGCCTCCTTGGCTACTCGCCGAGCATCCGGCGGATGCGCTTGACGTCGCTGCGATCGACGACGGTGCTCTTCTCGAGCCGGCGCTTCTGCTTCGCTGTCTTCTTGCCGAGAAAGTGGTTCAGGTTCGCCTGACGGCGCCGGATCTTGCCCGTCCCCGTCATCTTGAACCGGCTCCGAGCTCCCTTGTGCGTCTTCATCTTTGGCACGTCATCAGCCTCCCTCGGCCCTCGTAACCTTCGGCGGAAGCTTCCTCACCGGCGCCGCAGCGGCTTCTCGAGGCTGCTCCGGAGCGGCTTCTTCTTCCGGCTTCCCGCCCTTCTGCTTCGGCACGTGCACAGGCTTGTGGGTGATCGCTTCCTTGTAGGGCCCGAGGACCATCGTCATGTTCCTCCCGTCGACCTTGGGAGGTGTGTCCACCTTCGCTATCTCGGCCACGTCAACCGCAAGCTTGTCCAACAGCTTCCGACCGAGCTCTTGGTGAGCCATCTCTCTTCCTCGGAACATGATGGTGACCTTGACCTTCGCGCCCTGCCGCAAGAACCGAACGACGTGACCCTTCTTCGTCTCGTAGTCGTGCCGGTCGATCTTCGGCCGCATCTTCATCTCTTTGACGACGATGAGCGACTGCT
>JADDQX010000055.1:0-9282 GCA_016781115.1 Actinomycetota bacterium
CGGAGCCGCGCGGTGAAGGCCGCGGACGCAGGAGACGCCGAGGCCGCGGTGGCCAGGGGGGCCCGGGAGGCCCCGCGAACGTCCCGCACTACATGCGAGACGACCGCTTGGAAGACACCGACGCCGAAGACGACCCGAATGCAGAGGTGCGGACCGGCGTCCTCGACCTGTTGCCGGAGGGTTACGGGTTCCTGCGGACGAGTGGCTACCTGCCGGGCGACAAGGACGTCTACGTGTCGGTCTCTCAGGTTCGTCGCTTCCACCTGCGCAAAGGCGACGAGGTCGTCGGGTCCGTCCGGTCTCCGAAGGACTCCGAGAAGTACCAGGCGCTTCTCAAGATCCACCAGATCAACGGGCAAGAGCCCGAGCACGCGCAGCGACGACCGCGCTTCGCCGATCTAACGCCGCTGTACCCGGAGGACCGGCTGACGCTCGAGCAGCCGGACAGCCCGCGCTTGGTGACGGCGCGCATCATCGACCTGATCGCGCCTATCGGGAAGGGCCAGCGCGGGATGATCGTGAGCCCCCCGAAGGCGGGCAAGACCACGGTCATGAAGGAGATCGCGAACGCGGTCCGCACCAACAACCCCGAAACCCACCTGATCGTGCTTCTGGTGGACGAGCGGCCGGAAGAGGTTACGGACATGCAACGCTCGGTCGACGGCGAGGTCGTCTATTCGACCTTCGATCGCCCGTCCGACGACCACATCCAGGTCACCGAGCTCACCCTCGAGCGCGCGAAGCGCCTCGTCGAGATGGGCAAGGACGTGATGATCCTCCTCGACGGGATCACTCGTCTGTCGCGGGCGTACAACCTTGCGACGCCCGCTTCGGGACGGATCCTCTCGGGTGGTGTGGACTCGACGGCTCTGTACCCGCCCAAGCGCTTCTTCGGCGCCGCGAGGAACATCGAGCACGGGGGTTCGCTCACGATCCTGGCCACTGCCTTGGTCGAGACCGGCTCGCGCATGGACGAGGTCATCTTCGAGGAGTTCAAAGGGACGGGTAACTGGGAGCTCAAGCTCGACCGGAAACTTTCGGAGAAGCGCATCTTCCCCGCGATTGACATATCCGCCTCCGGTACGCGTAAAGAGGAGCTCCTTCTCACGCCCGAGGAGCTCCAACTCGTGTGGCGGCTGCGGCGCGTTCTCCACGCGCTCGCGGACGGCGGTGCGCTCGAGCTCCTCATCGACAAGATGAAGGCGACCCAGGGGAACGCGCAGTTCCTGAGGGAGATAGCGAAGGCCCCCGTAAAGGGGGAATAGCGGGTGCTGGGCTTGGGTTGGCCGCAATGGCTGCTTATCATCGGCCTCGTCGGCGGTTTGTGGCTGACGTTCCGAGTCATGACGCGGGCGTCCGTAGCCTATGAACGAGCTCGGAAGGCTCGCGAGGCCAGAGAGCCAGCGCAACTAGAAACAGGAGAGGAATCGACATGAAACAGGGCATCCACCCCGACTTCAAAGAGACGAAGGTCACCTGCTCCTGCGGCAACACCTTCGTCACCCGCAGCGTCAAAGAGGAGCTCCACGTCGAGCTCTGCAACAACTGCCACCCCTTCTACACGGGCAAGCAGAAGCTGGTCGACACCGGGGGCCGCGTCGAGCGTTTCCAGAAGAAGTACGGAAAGAAGACCCCGACTTCCGACCAGAGCTGACCCTCTAAGTGCCGCCAACACACGACCACAAACGGCCTTCGATCGGGGGCCAGGCCGTTCTAGAGGGCGTGATGATGCGCGGCCCCGCCTCCTGGTCCGTCGCCTGCCGTCGACCGGATCAAACGATCGCGGTCGAGCGTCACGACCTGCCGACGATGGCGGAGCGGCATCCGTGGCTGAAGAAGCCGCTGGCCCGCGGTGTCCTCGTCCTGGTCGAGTCTCTGCAGATCGGGATCAAGGCGCTGATGATCTCGGCGAACCACGCGCTCGAAGAGGAAGAGCAGCTGAGCGACAAGCAGCTCGGCTGGACGATGGGGACCGCGATGTTGCTGTTCTCTGCGATCTTCATCGTGTTGCCGGTGTTCGGAACGCGCCTGATCCAGTCGTTGGTCGCAGGTTTCACCGGCGAGTCGAAGCTCGTCTTCAACCTGATCGAGGGCGGCGTTCGTCTCACGATGTTCGTCGGATACCTGTTCGTGATCGGGCAGTTCAAAGACATCCGGCGGGTGTTCCAGTACCACGGCGCGGAGCACAAGACCATCTACGCGTACGAGAACGGCGACGACCTGGATCCCGCCGAGATCGACCGCAAGTACTCGACGCTTCACGTGCGCTGCGGAACGAACTTCCTGTTCATCGTTCTGTTCTTGACGATCGTGGCGCACTTCATCATGGACCTGTTCCTTCCCGAAGCCTTGCTGCCGCGGATCGCCATGCGTCTGTTGGCGATCCCAGTGCTCGCCGGCATCTCTTACGAGGCGATCAAGCTGGGGTCGAAGAACGAGGACTCGCTGTTCTTCCGCGTCTCGATGTTGCCGGGTCTCCTGTTGCAGAAGATCACGACCAAGCCGCCCTCTCTCGACCAGATCGAAGTGGCCATCGCGGCGATGCAGGCCGTTGCCAAAGACATCGAAGCTCCCGTGGATGAGAACGTCCCGGAGCCGCTGGACTGATCCGGCGGGTCAGCCCCCGACGATCGGTAGGAGCCCGACGCCTCTGACGACGAGGTAGCTCGCGGTCCAGAATGGGGTGCCGTCCGACGTCTTCACCGCGGTCAACGTGAGGGTGCGGGTGCGTTGGCCGCCGACGTCCTGCTCGGCCCCCAGCTCGACCAGGCCGAAACCCGAACCCTTCGCTTTCTTGATGAGGAACTGTGGGTCGATGTCGTCGAAGAACCTGTTCTGCTCGGTTCCCGAAGAGACGATCTCGACGATCCGCGGGACGTCGGGGGAGAGGTTCTTCTGGGGGAACTCGTGGAGCCTGTGGCCGTGCGCGTCCCCGGACAGGATCAGGACCGGAGCCCCGAGCGTCTGGAAGAAGTCGACGAGCTCGGACCACTCGAACGTGTAGTGACGACGCCAGCCCTCGGGGCTGGCGTCGGAGCCGAAGGCCATCGGCGACGAGACCACGAGAAGGGCCATCTGATCTGCTACCGCGGCCCTCATCGAGTCCTTGAGCCATCTCTTCTGCGCATCTCCCAGCTTCGAGCGTGTCTCGGCCGGCACACCTTTGCCGGTGGAGAACCCGCGGCAATCGATCGAGAACACCGATACGTCTCCATAGCGGGTCTCGTAGTACGGCCCCGGGTTCCCGTTCATCGCGTCGTGCGCGCGGATGGTGAACGGCCTGAGCGTCGTTCCGTCCGCCCGGTTCACGCCGTACTCCGCGTCGTCGCGTGCCAGCCCCAAAGGCACCTCTCGTGTGAGCGCTGCGATCCCGGGGTCGAGCAGCATCCTCGTCCAGTGATCGTGATACGTGTCGGAAGCTTGAGCGATCACCTTGCTGAGCACGTAGCCGAAGTCCCCCTGGTGCAGGTAGAAGTCCGGCAACTTCAACCGAGCGTGCTCGAACGACCGCTTCGGCGTCGGTTGCCACCGGGTGCAGGAGCCGAACGTGAAGCGAACCGGAAGGCCCGCGGCCGGACCGGTCCTGAAGCTGGAGGTGGGTCCGACGACCGTCACGCCGCCGCGCCTTGCGAGCGCTCGCCAGTACACCAAGCTGGACTCCCCGAAGCTCGAGAAGTCGAGCCGCCCCTTCACCACCAGAGCCCGGTTAGTACGTTTCGCGACCGTTCTGTGAACAGGCTGCGCGAAGGCTGCGTCGCGTGCGACCTCGAACCACATCTCTGCGGGAACAGCCGACGCCGCAACGGCGGTGATCGTGGATGCGCGCGGAGGGCCGGTGAAGGAGAACGTGATGGACGGCGTAGTGGTTGTCCCCCTCCCTTCAGAGCGGGCTGCGAAGTCGATCACTCTCGCTGTAGACGACCGCCTGTTGGTGGCGTGCTGGAAGAAGAGGCCGAACGCCCCCTTGGTTGTGAGTGCATCGGGGCCGCCATCGATCACCTCGATCGCCCACTTCAGAGGCTCGGCGGTCCCGGCCGGCCAGGCCTTGGCGCGGAGCCGCACGGGCCCGCTGCCGCGGACCTGCAGGCGGATGCGGTACCGGCGGTTCGCGACGTAGCCCATCTTCTTCTTGCCCAGGTTCTTTACGTCGTGATGCCCGCAGCGTCCGATCCGCAGGAGGTTGTCCGGCGACAGGTAGGCGACGTAATAGTCCGCGTAGCCGGTGGCCCGCGCCGCCACACCGATGCGCGCGGTCGCGTTCGAGGTCGAGAGCGTGGCGCGCACATCGACGTCGGCCACGTCGTGGTCCAGGACCAGGACCGGGTTCGGCCGATAGAAGTTCGTGTTCTCCGTAGCGGGCAGGCGGTAGACGCCGCGCCGGGAATCGATCGCCCATCTCCGCTCGTACCGCTGGTTGAACCACGCGCCGCCCCAACCCGTCCGGTCCCCGCGGTTGAAGTCGTCTGCGAACAGGGGATCGTTCCGTCGCCGTCGCCGCCCGAGCGCTTGCGCGGGAGCGATGCGAGAAGCCGCGGCCCCCACGGCCGCGAGCGATCCACCTATGAATCTGCGTCTCGACCGATCCATCGCCGTCCCTGCCGCAGTCTGGTCTGCCCTCTTCTTCGTCGGTAGCTCAGATGTATCCTTGAGGAAGTCCCGGAGAATATCCAGACTCCGGCGCGCCCCGACACGGGCAGCATCTACAGAGGAAAGGCCTTATGCACCTACCAGAGGCCCGCCTGAAGGAACTGGAAACCCGCTTCGAGCAGGTCGAGCGCGAGTTGGCGGATCCTTCCCTCGGCGGCCGCCCCGACAAACTGAAACAGCTGGGCAAGGAGCATGCCGAGCTGAAGCCGACCGTCGACGCCTGGCGGACCTACCAGCGCGCCTCCGAGGATCTACAAGAGGCGAAGGAGATGCTGAGCGGCTCCTCTGGAGAAGAGAAGGCCTACATAGAAGAAGAGATCGCGACCCAGAAGGCGACGCTTCGCGCTCTGGAGGAGCAGATCACCGAGGCGCTTCTCCCGAAGGACCCAAACGACGACCGAGACGTGATCGTGGAGGTCCGGGCCGGCGCGGGCGGCGACGAGGCGGGGTTGTTCGCGGCAGCGCTCTTCCGGATGTACACGCGCTACGCGGAAGCTCATCGCTGGAAGACCGAGGTGCTGTCGTCGAACCCAAGCGGCGTGGGCGGGTTGAAGGAGGTCGTGTTCGCGGTCAAGGGGAAGGGCGCGTATTCGCGTCTGAAGCACGAGGGCGGCGTCCACCGCGTCCAACGCGTCCCGGTCACCGAGTCCAGCGGCCGCATCCACACCTCGGCCGCCGGAGTCCTCGTCATGCCCGAGGCCGAGGAGGTGGAGGTCGAGATAGACCCCAACGAGCTGAGGATCGACGTCTATCGCTCCAGTGGCCCTGGAGGGCAGTCCGTCAACACCACCGACTCCGCGGTCCGGATCAAGCACCTCCCGACCGGGGTGGAGGTCGCGTGTCAGGACGAGAAGTCGCAGCTGCAGAACAAGGAGAAGGCGATGCGCATCCTGCGCGCGCGGTTGCTCCAGATCGAACAGGAGAAGCAGCTCGCGGAACAGGCCGCAGAACGCAAGTCCCAGTACCGAAGCGCGGACCGGTCCGAACGGATCCGGACCTACAACTTCCCCGAGAACCGCGTGTCGGACCATCGCATCAACTACACGGTCCACCGGCTCAGCGAGATCCTCGAGGGCGATCTGGACGACCTCATCGACCGGTTGGTGGCGGAGGATCGCGCCGCGGGTCTGGAGCACGCCTCCTGACCGATCCGGAGCGGGTCCGGGATATCTCCGAGACGCTTGCCCGCGCCGGCATCCACAACGCGGACCGCGAGGCGCGCTGGCTGATCGAGGCGGCGCCGCACGACGAGGAGCGGCTCATGGATCTCGTGCGGCGAAGGGCCGCCGGCGCGCCGCTGCAGTACCTGACCGGCCTCGCCGGGTTCCGCTACCTGGAGTTGCAGATCGGACCCGGAGCGCTGGTGCCCCGGCCGGAAACGGAATCCCTGGCCGGCCGCGCGATCGAGGTGCTCCCGCCACGGGGGACCGTCATCGACGTAGGTACGGGAGCGGGTCCGATAGCTCTATCCATCGCGCACGAGCGGCCGGATGCGCGAGTGATCGGCACGGAGATCTCCGAACAGGCGATGCAGTGGGCGCGCAAGAACCGCGGCCAACTCGGGCTCGACGTCGAGCTCATCCTGTGCGACCTCTTCGAGGGCGTCCCGAACCCGCTGCGGGGACGGGTCGACGTGGTCGTCTCGAACCCGCCTTACGTATCGGAGAGTGAGAGGGACGCGCTTCCGGTGGAGGTCGCGGACCACGAGCCGGAGATCGCCCTCTTCTCGGCGCGGGACGGACTCGAGATCTTCGAGCGCATCGCGGTGAGCGCGAAGGGGTGGTTGCGCGACGGCGGCGTCCTGCTCTCGGAGATCGGAGATCGCCAGGCCGGCGTTGTCGCGCGGCTGCTGACGCACCTCGGCTACACGTCTCCGGCCATCCGGGAAGACCTCGTCGGACGCCCGCGCATCGCCGAGGCGAGGTGGCGAGGGTGAGCGTTCTGGAGGACGCGGTCGCGGCGCTGGTCCGCGGCGAGCTGGTCGTGATTCCCACCGACACGTTGTACGGCGTCGGTGCGCGGGCCGATCTGCCGGAGGCGATCGAGCGGATATTCGCCGCAAAGGGGCGGCCGAAAGAGCGCGCGTTGCCCGTGCTCGGCGCCGACATCGCCTCGTTGCGGGAGGTGGCATCTTTCGATGAGCAGGCTCTGGAGCTAGCGGAGCGGTTCTGGCCCGGCCCCCTCACCATCGTTCTGCCGCGTGCGCCTCGCTTCGCCCATGACCTCGGCGGCATCGAAGATGGGAGCGTCGCGGTCCGAGTGCCCGCCTCTCGTCTCGCTCTCGATCTGCTCGAACGGTCGGGGCCGCTTGCGGTCACGAGCGCCAACATCTCGGGTAGGCCGGCGGCCGTCACCGTGGCCGAAGCCAAAGCTGCTCTCGGTGATGCGGTCGCGGTCTACATCGATGGGGGAGAGGTCGGTGGAGAGGCGTCGACGGTGGTCAGGCTCGGCCCTACCGCGACGGTCTTGCGGAGTGGAGCCCTTGCGCCCGACCTCGTGCTGCGTGTGGTGGGGGGCGATCAGAAGGAGACGTCGTAGATCTCCGCGTACTTCTTCTTCAGGTGGTCCAGGAAGGCCTCGACCCCGAGCGGCGCGCCGATCGCCTGCTCCGCGAGCTCCGTGCCGGAGCGCCGCCCTCCGTGGATGTGGATCTTGTCCCGCAGCCACGCGAGAAGGGGCGACGTGTCTCCGTTGCGGAGGTCCTGCTCGAGATCGCCCAGATCGGAGCGCGCCCGCTCGAACAGCGCGGCCGCGTACAACGTTCCCAGCGTGTAGGTGGGGAAGTAGCCGAATCCGCCCACGGCCCAGTGCATGTCTTGCAGGACGCCGTCGGCGTGGTCGTCGGGGCGGATCCCCAGGTGCTTCTCCATCGCCGCCTCGAAGGCCTCGGGAAGCTCTGCGACGGATAGCTCGTCGCGGAACAGCGCGAGCTCGAGCTCCAAGCGCAACGCGATGTGGAGGTTGTAGGTGACCTCGTCGGCCTGGATGCGGATGAGGCTTCTCCTGGGATGGTTCACGCCCCGGTAGAACTCGTCGGGGCTGAGGCGCCCAAGCTCTTCGGGGAACCGGTCCTTCAAGTGGGGGAGCATGAATTCGACGAAGGCCCTGCCCATCCCCACCTGGATCTCCCATATGCGCGACTGCGACTCGTGCAGCCCCAGCGAGCGGATGTCTCCGATGGGGAGGCCCACCATCTCCTTGGGGACCCCCTGCTCGTACAACGCGTGTCCCGTCTCGTGCATAGATCCACGGATCGACATCATCAATGCTTTCGGCTCGTACCGCGTCGTCTGCCTCACGTCACCGCCCCCGATATGGATCGTGAAGGGATGAGGAGAAACGTCGAAACGTCCCTCCGAGAGGTCGAACCCCATCATCTGTATCAGCCACACGCAGAACGATTCTTGCTTGTCGACCTCGTACGTGCGGGTCAAGAACAGCGGCCGTTCGCCGGCGGCGCCGAGGATCGTCTCCGTCACCGGGCGCAGCGAGGGCACGAGCTTGTCGAAGAGAGCCTCGACCGTTCTCGTGGCCATCCCGGGTTCGTAGTCATCGAGCAGCGCGTCGTATCTCTCGTCCTCCCACCCGATGGCGTCTGCCGCCTCTTTCTTCAGCGCGACCACCCGTGACAGGTGGGGCTCCAGGATCGAGAAATCGTTCGCGGGGCGCGCTTGCGTCCAGGCCTGGAAAGACAGCGCTTCGACCTCCGCAAGCTCGCGGACCAGTGCCTCGGGCACCCTCGTCGCCTTCTCGTGATCGCGGCTCAACAGGTTTACCGAGGCCCGCTCGTCCTCGCCCAACGAGTTATCCGCCTCCGCATCCGCCAGGAGCTCACCCAGCTCGGGCGACGAGAGGCGGGAGTGAGCGATCGCTTGCAGCGTCGCGACCGTGGACGCGCGGGCGGGTCCGCCTGCGACCGGCATCATCACGTGCTGATCCCAACCCAGCAGGCGCAACGCGCTGCTTAGATCGGAGAGCTCGGTGATGCGCGGCTGGAGCCTTCCCCAAGACTCGCTCATCGCTCCACCCTAACCATCGAGCATCCGCGAGCGGGGCGGGTATACAGGCCCGATGAAGGTACTGATGGTGTGCACCGGCAATATCTGCCGCTCGCCGATGGCGGAGGCGATGCTGCGAGACGAGCTCGGCCGGCGCGGCTGCGAAGACATCGAGGTGGCCTCCGCCGGAACGTGGGCCGGGTTCGGCAATCCCGCCCAGCCCGAGGCGTTGGAGGTGTTTCGTGGCCGCGGGATAGACCTCGACGACCACCGCTCTCGCCCGGTGGATCCGCAGGAGCTGGGCGAAGCCGATCTCGTCGTCGCCATGACGAGCGTCCACGCCCGGGAGCTGCGTCAGGTGGCCGAGGACGTGGGGACGAAGATGATCCTGATGAAGGAGCTGGTCGAGATGGAGGTGGAGGAATGTCCCTCCTCAGAGATCCCCGCCCGCCTGCGGACGCTGTTGCAGGGCAAGCGGCCGGAGCCCCGGCGTGCGCTCGATCTGGACGACCCGATGGGACTGCCGGTCTTCGCCTACGAACGAGCCGCGGGAGAGATCGAGACCGGCGTCCGCAGGCTCGCCGACCTTCTGTGCGGCGGGAGCTAGTTCGCGCGCGGTTTAGCGCGAGATAGCGGC
>JADDQX010000055.1:9445-12209 GCA_016781115.1 Actinomycetota bacterium
GGCGGTGGCCAAGCACCTGGCGGATGCGGGCCACGATGTGGTCGACCTGGGAACGGACTCCGAGGTCTCGGTTGACTACCCTCCTTTCTGCGCGGCGGTGGGTCGCGCCGTCGTTCGTGGCGACGCCGAAGTCGGGGTCGTGATGGGAGGCAGCGGCCAGGGCGAGCAGATCGCTGCCAACAAGGTGCACGGCGTTCGAGCTGCGCTCTGCCTCGACCACTTCACCGCGCTGATGGCGCGCCGGCACAACGACGCCAACGTGTTGGCGTTGGGGGGCCGGATCGTCGCCGAGCATCTCGCCATCACGATCGTGGACATCTTCCTCTCGACGCCGTTCGAGGGGGGGCGCCACGAGGCTCGGCTGGCGCAGATCAAGGACATCGAGGAAGAGGAATGCGGAGGAGGCTCTGAGTGAGTAACCCCGGGTGGAGCGACTGGGCTGCGGTCGAGAAGATCGACCCCGAGCTCGCGGACGCGGTGATGGACGAGGTTCATCGAGAGAACTCGAAGATCGAGCTGATCGCATCGGAGAACTTCTCGTCGCCGGCGGTACTGGCCGCCCTTGGAACGCCACTCACGAACAAGTACGCCGAGGGCTACCCAGGTAAGCGCTATTACGGCGGCTGCGAGCACGTGGACGTGGCGGAGAACCTGGCGATCGAGCGCGCCAAGGCGCTGTTCGGCGCTGATCACGTGAACGTCCAGCCGCATGCAGGTGCTCAGGCCAACGCGGCCGCCTTCTTCGCCTTCTTGAAGCCGGGCGACACCTTCATGGGGATGGATCTGGCCATGGGCGGGCACCTAACCCACGGATCGCGGGTGAACTTCACCGGCAAGCTCTTCAACGTCGTCTCCTACGGCGTGCGCGAGTCCGACGAGAGGATCGACCTGGACGAGGTCCGCGACATCGCCCGGCGCGAGATGCCGAAGATGATCGTCGCCGGCGCGACCGCGTACTCCCGGATCTGGGACTTCGCGGCCTTCCGCTCTATCGCCGACGAGGTTGGCGCGATCTTTCTCGTCGACGCCGCGCACTTCATCGGGCTCGTCGCGGGGGGCGCTCATCCGAATCCGGTCGAGCACGCGGACGTCGTCACCTGCACGACGCACAAAACGCTGCGCGGCCCCCGCGGAGCGATGATCATGTGCAAGGAAGAGCACGCGTCGGCGATCGACAAGAGCGTGTTTCCCGGGTGGCAGGGTGGCCCGATGATGCACTCGATCGCAGCGAAGGCGGTGGCGTTCAAGGAAGCCGCGGGCGAGGGCTTCCGCGCTTATGCCCAGCAGGTGGTGGCGAACGCGCGCGCGATGGCCGACGCTCTCACCGAGCAGGGGCTGCGGATCGTGTCCGGAGGGACCGACAACCACCTGATGCTCGTTGATCTGCGTCCCGTCGGCCTGACGGGTAAGGAGGCCGAAGCGCGCCTCGACGCGGTCGGGATCACCGTCAACAAGAACGCCATCCCGTACGACCCGGAGAAGCCGTTCATCGCCTCGGGCCTGCGCGTGGGGACGCCCGCCGCGACCACGGCCGGGATGAAAGAAGGCGAGATCCGCGAGGTCGCGCGGCTGATCGCACGCACCTTGAAGGATGACTCCGAGGTGGTGCGGGGCGAGGTCTCCGCGCAGGTGAAGGAGCTGACGAACCGGTTCCGGCCGTATCCGGACGTGGTGTAGGAGCGCCGGTTGAGGCCTTACCTGACCGTCGGCTTGGTCGCCTTCTTCGTGTCGTTCTTCACGACGCCTCTGGTGTGTCGTCTGTCCACGCAGCTCGGCGCGATCGACCGCCCCAACGACCGCAAGGTCCACGCGCACCCCACGCCGACCCTCGGAGGGATCGCGATGTTCCTCGGCATCATGGCCGCCGGCGCCATCGCATCTCGCCTGCCGTTCTTCGAGGGCATCTTCAGTCAGACATCCCAGATGCTCGGGATCCTCGGTGGGGGAGTCGTGATCTTCGCCCTCGGGACGGTGGACGACCTGAGGGACCTGCCCGCCCCCGTGAAGCTCGCGGGGCAGGTCTTCGCCTCCGGGATGCTGTTCCTCGCGGGCGTCAAGATGCAGTACGTCTTGCTGCCGAACGGAACTTTCATCCCTCTTAGCGACGACGTCTCTTTCCTGGTGACGGTGGGGTGGCTGGTCGCGATGGTCAACGCGGTCAACCTGATCGATGGGCTCGACGGTCTGGCTGCAGGGTTGGTGGCGATCGCGGCGTCGGCTTTCTTCGTCTACACCTATCAGCTGAGCCTGACGTCCGAGAGCCTCGCTGCCCTGGCGGCACCTCCCCCCTTGCTCGCCATCGCCCTAGTCGGTGCCACGCTCGGCTTCCTCCGCTACAACTTCCATCCGGCCCGGATCTTCATGGGTGACTCAGGGAGCATGCTGCTTGGGCTCATCCTCGGCGGCGCGACCGTGGTCGGCATCACCAACACGTCCTTCATCTCGACCCTTACGCAGACGTCGACGCCGCAGGTGTTCTTGGCCTACTCGCCGCTGTTGATCCCGCTCCTCGTGCTGGCCTTGCCCCTTGTGGATGCCGTGCTCGCCGTCGTGCGCCGCGCACGGAGGCGGACCAGCGTGTTCCACGCGGACAAGGAGCATCTCCATCACCGGCTCATGGACCTCGGGCACGGCCACCGCCAGGCCGTGGTCGTGATGTACATCTGGTCTGCTCTCGCCGCGGGGGCGGGTCTGGCCTTCACCTTCTTCGACCGCAACGACGTGATCTTCGCCCTGCCCGTGTTAGTCGCGGCCATCGTTCTCT
>JADDQX010000056.1 GCA_016781115.1 Actinomycetota bacterium
AGGCGCAGGACCGTGGTCTTGCGGTTCTTGGCGAGATGCAGGAAGACCTGCGTCGTCCCGGGGTGGTTCGCGAGGACGTCCTTCAGGGAGTCCACGATCTTCGGCGTGCATGACTCGACCGCCATGTTGATGACGAGAGGCCGATCCTCGCCGAGGTCCGGCTCGTGGAACTCGAGCCCCATGATCTTCATCGAATCGTCCCTCACGTCCTGGTCCACGCGCCCCTTCACCAGCAGGATCGCGTCGGGCCGCAGCAGGGGGCCGAACTGCTCGTGGACCCGGGGGAAGACCACCACCTCGACGCTCGCTCCGGCGACGTCTTCGATCTGAAGTAGCACCATGATCTCGCCTCGCCGGGTGACCTTCTTCGAGAGCCCGGCGACGATCCCGCCGATCGTCACTACCTCGCCGGGACGCCGGTCCACCAGCGAGGTGATCGCTACATCGGTCATCCGAGCGAGGAGACCCTCCACACCAAGGAGCGGGTGGTCCGACACGTACCGCCCCAGGACCTCCTTCTCTTGCGCGAGCAACAGCTCTTTCGGATGCTCGTGCAGCGGGATCGCTCGATCGTCCGGGGTGGCGTCGTCGTTGCCGGAATCGAAGAGGCCGAACTGGCCGTGCTCGCGCATCTTGCGTTGCTCCATCGCCTCGCAGCAGATGTCCTCGAAGCAGTCGAGGAGGCCCTTGCGCGTGTGACCCAGCGACTCGAACGCCCCTGCTTTGACCAGCGACTCAACCGTCTTGCGATTGAGGCAGGTGTAATCGACCCGCCGGGCGAAGTCGTGGAACGACTTGAACTCTCCGCCTCTTTGGCGGGCCTCGACGATCTTCTCGACGACGCCCTCCCCCACGCCTCTGACGGCGGACAGGCCGAAGCGCACCGAGCTGCCCGCGGGGGTGAAGTCCATGTCCGACGAGTTCACGTCGGGGATGAGGATAGGGATCGCCATCTTGCGCGCCATGCTCAGGTACTTGGGCTTGTCGTCCTTGCGATCTTTCACCGAAGTCAAGAGGGCGGCCATGTACTCGACGGGGTAGTGCGCCTTCAGCCACCCCGTCTGATACGCGATGTACGCGTAGCAAGCGGCGTGAGCGCGGTTGAACGAGTAGTCCGCGAAGCGCTCGATCAGCCCCCATAGGTGCTCGGCGTCCGCTTTCGTGACGCCGCCCCTGATGCAACCCTCGGTGAAACGGGGTTTCTCCGCGACCATGATGTCGCGCTTCTTCTTTCCGATCGCCTTGCGCACGAGATCCGCTTGGCCCGGCGTATAGCCCGCGAGCTTCTGCAGCGTTAGGACGATCTGTTCCTGATAGACGAGAACGCCGTAGGTCTCTCTGGTGATGTCTTCGAGCTCGGGGTGCAGGTACGTGATCTTGCTCGGGTCGTGCATGCGTTCGATGTACGACGGGATCTGGTCCATCGGACCCGGGCGATACAGCGCAACCATCGCCATGATGTGCTCGAACTTCGTCGGCTTGAGCTGCGCTAGGTAGCGGCGCATCCCCTCGCTCTCCAGCTGGAAGATCCCGTCGGTATCGCCGCGCTGCAGGATCTCGTACACCTTCGAGTCCTCGAAGTCGAGGTTGTCGACATCCACGTCGATGCCTCTGTTGGCACGGATGTAATCGCGCGCCAGCTCGATCACCGTGAGGTTCCGCAGCCCGAGGAAGTCCATCTTCAGCAGGCCCAGCTCCTCGACGCCGTTCATGTCGAACTGCGTAACCACCTCATCGTGGTCCCCGCGCTTCAGTGGGACGTGCTCGACGAGCGGGTCGCGCCCGATCACCACACCGGCAGCGTGGATCCCCGCAGAACGCTTCAGGTTCTCGACCTTCAGAGCGGTGTCGATGATCTCCTTGGCGGCCCCGCCCGCGTCGTAGGCCTCTTTGAGCTCCGGAGATGACTCGAGCGCGCTGGCGAGCCCGGAGTCCCTACCCATGATGAGGGGGGGGTACATCCGGGTGAGCTTGTCGCCCTCCTGGTAAGGAAAGCCGAGAACGCGGGCGGCGTCCTTGATCGCCTGCTTCCCCTTGATCGTGCCGTAGGTGACGATCTGCGCCACGTGGTCCTTGCCGTACTTGTCGCACACGTAACGGATGACGTCGCCGCGCTTGCGATCGTCGAAGTCGATGTCGATGTCGGGCATCGCGATGCGCTCGGGGTTGAGGAAGCGCTCGAACATGAGGTCGTACCGCAAAGGATCGAGCTCGGTCACGCCGAGGGCGTAAGACACGATCGAGCCCGCCGCGCTGCCTCGTCCCGGCCCGACGCGGATGCCTTGGTTCTTCGACCAGTTGACGAAATCCTGGACGACCAGGAAGTACCCGGCGAAGCCCATCTGTTCGATGACCTTCAGCTCGTAGGTCGCCCGTTCCCGGGCTTCGGGGACATCGCCTTGGTAGCGCCGCTTGAGACCCTCGAAGACGAGCTCGCGCAGATAGCCGTCAAGCGTTTGGCCCGGTGGCACCTCGTAGCGCGGCAGCAGGAGCTGTCCCATGGAGATCTCCACGTTGCACCTCTCGGCTACCGCAAGGGTGTTCTCACACGCTCCCGGCCAGCGGGCGAAAGCCTTCGCCATCTCCTGGGGTGTCTTCAGGTAGAACTCGTCGGAGTCGAACTTGAACCGCTGTGGGTCCGACATGACCGAGCCGGTGTTGATGCATAGCAGCACGTCGTGCCCGACCGAGTCGTCTTTGTGGGTGTAGTGGCTGTCGTTGGTGGCGACCCACGGGATCCCCATCTCCGTCCCGATCTTCACCAGCTCGTCGTTCAGGCGCGCCTGCAGCGGGATCCCGTGATCCTGCAGCTCCAGATAGAAGCGGTCGCCGAAGAGCTCGCGGTACTGCGCGGTCTTCCTGCGCGCACCTGCCAGGTCGCCCGCGACGATCAGCCGGGGGATCTGCGCGGACAGACATCCCGATAGGCAGATCAGGCCCTCGGAGTACTCGCTCAAGAGCTCCCAGTCGGCGCGCGGCTTGTAGTGGTACCCCTCGAGCCACGCCTTGGAGGAGATCTTCATCAGGTTGGCGTAACCGGCGTTGTTCTGGGCCAGGAGCGTGAGGTGGAAGATCCCGTTCTCGGGATCGCGGGCGTCTTTCTGAGCCGGCCGCTCGCTCCGGTGACCGCCGAAGAGGTAACCCTCCATGCCGAGGATCGGCTTGACCTGGTACTTGCCGTCGACGCGGCTCTTCTGGGCGGTGCGATAGAAGTCCAGGACGCCGTACATCACGCCGTGGTCGGTGATGGCGCAGGCGGGCATGCCCGCGTCGGCCGCGGCGTCGAACATCTCCCCGATGCGACTCGCCCCGTCGAGCATGGAGTACTCGCTGTGGGCGTGGAGATGGACGAAGCTCACGGGTGACGGCGCTCCCTTCAAGACAGACCGGTCGAGCCGACGGGCGCCGTCTCGAACGAATAACAAACGTGTTGTTCTAAGTAACACCTCTCGCGGCCCCTCGGCAAGTACTGCCCCCTGACCAGGGACAACGCGCGAGCCGGAGCCCTGGATCAGCATGTGGGGCCCGGGATGGTGGTCACAAGACCAACAACCTGTGGATGTTCTGGGGACTACCGCGGCGAGGGGTCGCCGATCCCTGCAGCCGCCAGTGCCGCCGCCAGATCCGGCGGCAGCGGGTCCGCCACCTCGAGCCGCTCTCCCGTGTGCGGGTGGAAGAAGCCCAGCCGCCAGGCGTGGAGGAAGGGACGCTCCAGCCCGATCGAGCGGGTCCTCTCGGAGAAGCCCCCATAGGTGCGGTCTCCGAGCACGGGATGGCCGAGATGCGCGAGGTGCACCCGGATCTGGTGCGTCCGCCCCGTCCCGAGCGTTACCTCCAGGAGCGCCCGTTCATCGGCCTCGTCCAGCACCGAGTAGTGCGTAACCGACGGCTTTCCCGTCGCGACGACCGCCATCAGACGCCGCTTCGTCGGGTGACGCCCGACCGGCGCCTCGATCGTGCCGGTCGCGGCCCCGGGGAGCCCCCGCACGAGCGCCAGATACCGCCTCTCGACCTCGCGTCTTCGGATCGCGTCCACCAACCGCTCCTGCGTGTCGTCGTCCTTCGCTACGAGGAGGAGGCCGGAGGTGTCCTTGTCCAGCCGGTGGACGATCCCGGGCCTGATCGATGCGTCCCCCGACAGCGGCACGCCGAGGCCCAACAGAGCGTTCACCAGCGTCCCGGAGTCATGGCCGCGGGCGGGATGGGTCACCAGCCCCGGTGGCTTGGAGATCACGAGCAGGTGATCATCGGCATAGCGGACGTCCACGGGGATGTCCTCGGCCTGCGGGGCGACGACCGTGGATACCGGAAGCTCGCCCGCCACGACGTCCTGAGGCTCGAGCCGCCGACTCGGCCTGGCCGGGCTCCCGTTGACGAGCACCGCCTCCTCCTTCAGCGCCCGCTGCGCCAACGTCCGCGTGACCCCACCCCTGCTCGCCAGGACCACGTCGATCCGCTCCCCTACCTCATCCTCGTTCGGGCGGAACGAGATCAACTGCTCTCGGCCCCCGAGGTGTCTCGCCACCCGAGCACGAGGATGGCGACCGCACCCAGCACGATCGCCATGTCGGCAAGGTTGAACACCGGCCACACGTGCAGGTCGATGAAGTCCACCACGGCTCCGTCGGTATCCCTGACGACGCGATCGAGCGCGTTGCCGAGGCCGCCGCCCAGCACCATCCCGAGCGGGACGGCCCAACGCGGGTCCTGTACCCGCCGTACCCCGATCAGGATCCCGGCGATGATCGTCAAGGTCGCGACGAGGAAGAAGACCGGAAACCCTTGCAGGAGCCCGAACGCGCCGCCGGTGTTGAAGGTGAGGCGGAAGCTCAACACGCCCTCGATGACGTCATACGGCGCCCGGCCCTCCAGCGCGTCGAGCGCCCATTGCTTGGTGGCCTGATCGAGGGCGACCACCACGACCGCTGCCGCGAGCAGAGCGGCGTAGATGCGGCGGACAGACGCAGCGCTCGGTGCAGCGGTGGTGGCGCTGGGGGGGGTGCCTACCGGACCCGCTCTTCCCGTCGCTTGCAGTCGAGGCAGAGCAGCGCGTGCGGCAGCGCCTTGATCCGCGCCGCGTCGATGGGATTGCCGCACCGTTCGCAGACCCCGTAGTTGCCCTCGTCGATGCGAGCGATAGCTCTCGTCATCTGCTCGATGAGATCGCGGATGTTGTTCCTGATCGAGAGATCCCTCTCCCGGTCAAACGTGGCGGTGCCGGCGTCGGCGAAGTCATCGTCCATCCCAGCCTCACGGCCTATGTCCGACTGGGTCCCGTCGGAGTCCGATTCCAGCTCCGCGATCTGCCTCTGAAGCTCGCTGCGTTCGGACTCCAGCTGTTCACGGATCTTCTTCAGTTGCTCCTTGTCGAAGTTGACGGGTTTCGCGGGACGGGACGGGCCGCGTCTCTCGAGCTTCCTGATCGGCACGCGCGACGGCGGCGCGGCAGGAGCCTTCGCCGCCGTGCTCTCGACCGGAGCCTTCGTGACCGTCTTCTTCGCCACGGCCTTCGACGGCGCCGCGCCCACTGTGGGCTTGGCTACGGGCTTCTTCGCCGCGCTCTTCTTGACCGGAGCCTTCGTGACCGTCTTCTTCACCGCTGCCTTCCCCGTCGTCTTCTTGACGGGAGCCTTGGCCGTTGTCTTCTTGACGGGGGCTTTGGCAACGGTCTTCTTCACCGGAGCCTTGGCCGCCGTCTTCTTTACGCCGGCCTTCGCGGGAGCCTTCTTCGCCGGGGTCTTCTTCGCGCGGGTCTTCTTGCCCGGCACCTTGGCCGCTACCTTCTTCTTCAGGCTTGCAGCCTTCTTCGCCACGGCTTTCTTGGCGCTGCCGGTGGTCTTCTTGAGGACGCTCTTCTTCGGCGCGGCCTTCTGAGACGTCGACCTCTGCGAGCCCGCGTTGGCCGGGGTTCTGGTCGCGCTGGTGTTCGCTGTGGCCTTCTTCGGAGAGGCCTTCGCCGCGCTCTTCTTGGCTCTGGAAGGCTGCTTGGCCGGTGTCATGGCCGCGGGACGATAGCACACGGATTAGTTCACAAGCGCCCTTCGCGCAGGGGCTCAGCCGAAGCTGGGGCTACTCTTCCAAGCATGCCCACGCCCCTGTATCGCCCCGTGAACACGCGCGTCTCCTTCCCGGAGCTCGAGGCGTCGACGGCGAGCTGGTGGAAGGAGAAAGACGTGTTCGCGCGCTCTCTCGCCCAGCGGGAAGGGGCGCCGGAATGGGTGTTCTACGAGGGGCCACCTACGGCGAACGGTAAGCCTGGGATCCACCACGTCGAGGCCAGGATCTTCAAAGACATCTTCTGCCGGTTCCAGACGATGCGCGGGCGCTACGTGCATCGGAAAGCCGGCTGGGACTGTCACGGGCTGCCTGTCGAGATCGCGGTCGAGAAACAGCTCGGCATCACCCAGAAGCGCCAGATCGAGGAAGAGGTCGGCATCGAGGAATTCACCCGGCTGTGCCGCGAGTCGGTCAAACGCTACGTCGACGACTGGGAGCGGCTGACGGAGCGGATCGGGTTCTGGGTCGACCTGCCGAACGCCTACTGGACGATGAGCAGCGACTTCGTCGAGACGGTGTGGTGGATCCTCAAGCAGATCTGGGACAAGGGGCTCTTGGAGGAGGACTTCAAGGTCGTCCCCTACTGCCCTCGGTGCGAGACGTCGCTGTCGTCGCACGAGCAACACCAGACCGGCGCCTACAGGATGGTTACAGACCCGTCCGTATACGTGAGGTACCCGCTCAAGGGCGAACCCGATACGGCACTGCTGGTCTGGACGACGACCCCGTGGACGCTTCTCGCGAACATGGCCGTCGCCGTGGGCGAGGACATCACCTACGTGAAGGTCGCCGACCCCTTGCTGGACGGCCGCCACCTGATCCTGGCGAAAGAGCGCGTGGAGGCGGTCCTCGGGGAAGGTGTGACGTCGATCAAGGAGATGGCGGGGAGCGATCTCATCGGGCTCGCTTACGAACCACCGTTCGGCTTCGTTCGCACCGACGAGGGTGGCCATGCGCACACCGCCCGCCCCGGCGACTTCGTCACCACGAGCGACGGTTCGGGCATCGTGCACCTCGCCCCTTACGGTGAGGACGACATGGTGGTGGCGAAGCGGGATGACCTCCCGATCACGCAGATGATCGACGTGTCTGGGCGGGTGGTGACCGAAGGCGGGCCGTTCGTGGGACAGTCGATCCGAGATGCGAACCCGATGATCATCGACGACCTCGGCGCGCGCGATCTGCTGTTCAAGACCGACGACTACGAGCACTCCTATCCGCACTGCTGGCGCTGCCAGACGCCGCTCCTCTACTACCCGCGCCGGGACTGGTACATCAGGACCTCTCAGATCCGAGCCGAGCTGCAGGCGTCGAACGAGAACACGAACTGGCAGCCGCCGACGATCAAGTACGGACGTTTCGGCGACTGGCTCGCGAACAACGTGGACTGGTCTCTGTCGCGCGACCGCTACTGGGGGACGCCGCTTCCCATCTGGAGGTGCGACGAAGGTCACGCCACCTGCATCGGATCCTTCGCGGAGCTTGCGGAGCTGTCCGGGCGGGAGCTCGGCGGCGACTTCGACCCTCACAGGCCCTATGTCGACGACATCACCTTCGGCTGCCCCGAGTGCGGCAAGAAGGCGACGCGGGTGCTGAGCGTGATCGACACCTGGTTCGACTCCGGCTCGATGCCCTTCGGTCAGTGGCACTACCCGTTCGAGAACGAAGACTTGTTCGAGAACCGCTTCCCCGCCCACTTCATCTCCGAGGCGATCGATCAGACGCGGGGTTGGTTCTATTCGTTGCTCGCGGTGGCGACCCTCGTACGGGGGGAGAACTCCTATCGCAACTGCGTCTGTCTCGGGCACATCGTCGACGCGGACGGACGCAAGATGTCTAAGTCGGTAGGCAACGTGATCGACCCGTGGACGGTTCTGGACGCGCAGGGCGCGGACGCGTTGAGGTGGCACATGCTGACCGCAGGCACACCGTGGTCGGCTCGACGTGTCTCGGTCGAGATCATCGAAGAGTCACTGCGCAAGTACCTGCTGACCCTGTGGAACACCTATTCCTTCTGGGTGACGTACGCGTCGCTGGAGCGATTCGATCCATCGGAGGTCGAGATCCCGCTCGAGCAGCGCTCACAGATGGATCGGTGGATCCTGGCGGAGCTCAGCGACACGGTCGAGGTCGTTAGCAACTCGCTCGATGGGTTCGATGCCACCACCGGAGGCAGACGGCTCGACCGCTTCGTCGACGACCTATCGAACTGGTACGTCCGTCGCTCGCGCCGCCGCTTCTGGAAGTCGGGTGAGGACGCCGATACCCGCGCCGCTTTCTTGACCTTGTGGGAATGCCTCGTGACGGTGGCTCAGCTGAGCGCGCCGTTCACACCCTTCATCGCGGAGGAGATCTACACCAACCTCACCGCTCCTGTAGCCGACGCGCGGGAGTCGGTTCACCTGTCCGACTGGCCGGAGCCGAACCACGCGCAGGCCGACGACGATCTCCGTCAGAGGATGGGACTCGTGCGCCGTCTCGTCACGCTCGGTCGCTCCGCCCGGACCGAGGCGAAGGTGAGGGTGCGTCAGCCTCTGGCGCGGGCCCTCGTCGTGCTGCCGGCGGCGGAGACGGATGCGCTCGGCGAGCTCGACGCACTCGTTGCGGACGAGCTGAACGTGAGGTCGCTGGAGCGCGCGCGGGGGCTCGGCGAGCTCGTGTCTTATTCGGTGAAGGCGAACTTCAAGGTGCTCGGGCCCCGCTTCGGCGCCCGGGTGAAGTCGGTGGCGCAAGCTCTGGCTGCGACGGACCCGGCAGCGATCGTGCAGTCGATCGACGCACACGAAGTCGTCCATATAGATGTCGACGGCGAGCAGGTGTCGCTCACGCGCGACGACCTGGACATCAGGGTCGAGGGCCGCTCGGGGTTCTCGCTGGTGCAGGACGGGCCCTACGGGGTCGCGCTCGACCTCGAGGTCACGCCCGACCTCTGGGCTGAGGGCGTCGCCCGCGAGGTCGTCCGGGCCGTCCAGGAGCTAAGGAAGTCCAGCGGCCTCGCGGTCGAGGACCGCATCGAGCTGTGGCTGTCGGCGGAGGACGCGGCCTTGCAGGCGGCGCTGGAGACGCACGCGCAGATGATCGGCTCCGAGGTGCTGGCGACGGAGATCTCGTGGGATGAAGTTCCCGGGGGGGCGGCGCGCGACGAGGTGTCGTTGGAGTCGGGCTCGATCGGCGTTGCGTTGCGACGAGCGGGCTAGGTCACTGCTGCGCAGCTAGGGCTTACAGACGCTGCAGGGGTCGTACCCGCGGCGCACGGCCGCCTCGCGCGAGATCTTCTCGCCGCCGGGGATCGAGGCGTAACGGCACCGCGCGCGATGGAAGCGGCTCCGATCGGCGTACGCGACCACTCGATCGGCATCGTCGTCTGATCCCACCACCGGGACGGGCTGCGTCGCGCGCTGGGGCTCGGGCGAGGTCGTCGGTGGCGTTGGAGGCGCCACCGGACGAGCCTGCGGTTGGGGAGCCTGGCGTTGGGGAGCCGGACGTCGTGCCGCCTCGGCCTTGCTGCGGTAGTAGCCGAGCGACAGCATGACCGCGGCCGCGATGCTCGCGACGATGGAGGTCCAGATCAGAGATTCGTCCGCGCTGGTCCATCCGATCACCAGAGCAATGGCAGAACCCGCGATAAGGAGGAGCGAACCTCCGATCAGAGCCGTCATCGAGGGAGGACCTTAGCGGCCCTCGTCGGACCAGTCCTCTTCCCGGGCGTCCCGGCGGAAGATCGCCCGCAGCGGGTGCTTGCGCGCGGCGTCTCCGTTCTCGGCGTGGGCGTACTCATCGACCTGGATCTCGACGTCGTCCGGGAGCTCGATCACGGCGTGCTCCGGACCGGGCTCGTGCGTCGGCTTCCCCACCGCCGCCTCGATCGCCTCCATGCGAGCGGCCGGCGTAGCGTGCAGCCGTGGAGGCGAGGCCGCCGTCGACTGAGCCGGTGGTTGTGGAGCGGTGGCAGCCGCGGCGACCGGTGTCTCCTCCGGCTTCTCGACGAGCGCATCCAGGGACGACAGCTGTTGTTCCAGGAACGCCTGCAGGCGCCGCTTGATCTCCGTCTCGAAGGCCTGCAGCCGGTCTATCGACTTCTCTATCTCGCGCCGCCGGACCAAGTGCTGTCGCTCGACCTCGGCCGTCTTGCGGCGGACGTCTTCCTCCGCGGTCGCGACCCGGTGCTCGACCTCCTCGTTCGCGCGCTGAGCGCGCTCCTCGGCCTCAGCCACCATGCTCTCGGCCTTTGCCTTCGCGGTTGCGATCGCTTCCTCCGCGGCCTGCTGCGCGGTCACGAGCGTCTTCTTCAACATCTCTTCGGTGCTGCGGCTCGCCTCGACCATCTGGTCCAGCTCGCGCAGACGATCCTGGAGCGCCTGGTTCTCACGCTCCAGCCGGTTCATCTGGTCCGCGACGCGATCGAGGAAGTCATCGACCTCCTCCTGGTTGTATCCGCGCCAGGCGTCGTGAAACTGCTTCTCGTGGATGTGGCGGGCAGTCACTTCCATGGGGGCAGTATCTCAGAGGTAATGCCGCGGAACCCGGTTATCCGCAGATCGCTCCGGACACGACTCGCAGGATGATGAAGACGAAAAGAGGCGACAGGTCGAGCCCGCCGATCGGCGGGATGTAGCGGCGGAACAGGCCCAGCACCGGTTCCGTGAGGTCGTAGATGACGCGCACCGCGGGAGCCAACGACGGCGGAGGTGACCACGCCATCGTCGCCCACGACAGGATGATGCGCGCGAGCAAGACGACGTAGTACGCGGAGAAGAGAAGACAGATGAACCCCATGACTACGAGAGGCTAGGCGGGGAAGAAGCCGCGCTCTTGGAGGAAGCGCTGGCGTTCTTCGGCCGAGACCTGGACCCCCGGCGGGGTGATCAGAATCACGTGCTCCCCGGCCGGCTGGATGCTCCCACCCATGCCGTAGGCGAGCCCGCTAGCGAAGTCGATCAGGCGTTGGCGTTCTCGGGGATCGGCGCCGTCGAGGTTCATCAAGACCGAGAACCCGTCGCGGAACTTGTCGCCGATCTCCTGCGCATCCGCTTTGAACTGCGTGGGGTTAACGAGGTGGAACCGCGCCGTCGGCCGCGTGGGGATGGACCGCACCACGGCATCGCGACGCGCAGGCGAATGATCGGCCGAGGCGGAGCGCCGGGACCGGCGCGCGGGGGCTTCTTCCTCGTGGTCCGCGTCTTCGTAGGAGTAGTCGTCATAATCGTCCTCTTCGACCAGCCCCAGATAGACGAGCGTCTTCCTCCAGATCCCCATCGACGGTCAGCCTATCCCGAAGATGGTTCGACTTCGCGGTTATCCGCGGGCGCGGGGGCCGAAGATCGCCTCGCCTATCCGGACCAGGGTCGCCCCCTCTTCTATCCCCACCTCGAAGTCTCGGGTCATACCCATCGACAGCTCCGTCGCGGTGGGAACCACTTCGACAACCCTGTCCCGCAACTCCCTGAGCTCCACGAAGTACGGCCGCGAGTCCTCCGGATCGCTCGAGAGCGGCGCCATTGTCATGAGCCCCCGGAGCGACAGCGGCGACAACGCGGCGACCTGCTCCGCGAACGCGACCGCGGCTGCGGGCTCGACGCCGTGCTTGGTGGCTTCGCCGGAGACGTTCACCTCGATCAGCACGTCCTGCGTCACCCCTGCGACGCGAGCTCGTCGAGCGAGCTCCTCCGCGAGCGCGGGGCGGTCCACCGAGTGGATCAGCGAGGCCATCTCGACCACCTGGCGCGCCTTGTTCGTCTGGAGGTGGCCGATGAAGTGCCACCGGACACCTGCGGGCAGAGCGATCGCCTTCTCTCTCAGCTCCTGGACGCGGTTCTCCCCAAGCTCCGCGGCACCGGCCGCTACCGCCTGCGCGACCACGTCGGCCGGAAATCCCTTGCTCACCGCCACAAGCGCGACATCGGCGCCGGTGCGTCCTACGCGTTCGGCGGCGGCCGCGATCCGGCCCCGCACCTCTTCCAGCCGAACCGCGACGCTCACCGCTCGAGCAGGGTCGCGAAGGCACCTTGGCGGCCGGTGGTGCCGTCGCGCCGATAGGAGAAATAGCGTAGATCACAAGAGGTGCAGTCGACGCTGGCGCCGACCCGGTCGACCCCGGCCCGGTGGAGCGCGAAGGCCGCGGCGCGGCCCGGGTCGACCCGATCTTCGGCGGCCACCGGC
>JADDQX010000057.1:0-4190 GCA_016781115.1 Actinomycetota bacterium
GGTCGCGGCGCCGCGCCTCCGTTCTCGAGCGATGTGGCCACGTCTCCTCCTTCCGATGACAAACGTACAGCCCATATGTATAGTACATACAAACAGTCTGTTTGACAGGAGGGCATCATGACGGCCGGACGCCTGGTGGCTCTGATGGCGGTGGTAGCAATCACAGCGGCCTGCGGCCAGAAAGACGGAGTCGCCGATCAGCCCATCCCACCTCAACCCGTGACGTTCGCATTGCCGCCGGGCGCGACGGTCGATCCGCAAACCGGCAACATCATCGACGCCGAGGGAAACGTCATAGGCAACGCGGGCGGCCTCGGCTCATCGGTGATCGGAGCTTCCGGAGGAACGGTCAGTGGATCGCCGGCCGGATCAGGATCGGCGACCTCCGGCGCTTCAACGGGATCCACGGATCCGGATGGCAGCGTTGCGTCGTCTGCGAGCGAGCCCGAGGGGGGCACTGCCACCGGTGTCTCGCGCGACAGCATCCTCATCGGGGCGCATGCACCTTTGACGGGAGCTGCTCCCATCCCCAGTGATTCCGCACAGAAGGGCAACGACGTCTATTGGAAGTGGCTCGCGGAGACCGGCGAGCTCGTGGGCGGAAGGACCGTCGAAGCGATCCTGCGAAACGACAACTACAACCCTTCACAAGCGGTTGCCGTCTGCAAGGAGATGGTCGAGCGAGACGGCGTCTTCATGCTGTACGGGTTCGCCGGCACCGACCAGATCCAAGCCTGTGCCCGCTACGCCGCCGCCGCCAAGGTGCCGTACGTCTCGGTGGGGGTGACCGAGAGCGGGCTCGTCGGATTGCCCGGCTACTTCGCCGCCACTCTCACGTACGCCGAACAGGGGCCGTTGCTCGCCGATCTGCTCGTGAGCGAGCTGGGGGCAAAAGACGAGGCCAATGGGATGCTGCGCTTCGAGACGCCCAACTTCCAGGACGCTCACGACTCCTTCGCGGCGGCGATGGAGCAGGCAGGGACTTCCCTCGCCTACGACCGCGCCGTGTCCAAGGGTGCCGGAAGCAGCGAGGCGCAATCGGTCGTGCAGGAGATGAAAGCACGGGGAGTCGAGAACGTGTACGTACTCACCTCTCCGGTGTGGTTCCTCCAGGTGCTGCAAGCGGCTCGAACGCAGGACTACGAGCCCCAGTGGGTCGGTGTCGGGATCACGAAGGCGCTAGACACCGTCGCATCCATCGGTTGTCGCAATGGAACCCTCAACAAGGCGAAGTTCTTCTCGCCGTTCCCGGCGTGGGTGGACATCGACCGGTTCGACGCCGACTTCAAGAAAGCGGTGCGCGCGATCTATCCCGAGGAGGAGGAAGGCGACGACTTCATGGTGATCGGCTATGGCTTAGCGAAAGTTCTCAAGCAACTGCTCGAGGCCCCCGGCAGGGACCTCACCAGGGAGCGCTTCGTCTACTTCGCCGAGCGCCTCCGGAACGTCAAGACGGGCGTCTATCCGCCGGTGAGCTTTGCTCCGGACGACCACCTCGGTGGCACTGGGGTTCACCTGAACGAAGCTCAATGCTCCGGCTACAAGGCCGGCGACAACAGATGGCACACCATCCGTTCGTTCGTCAGCGATTTCTAGTACCGGAGGAGGCGGATGGTTGCCCACGTTGAGCACACTCCCGCATACTTGGCAGATGCCTCCGCCACCTGCGACTGCAGAGCGAACTTCGCCCCGTTCGCCGGGCCGGCGCTCGTCCCAGCGAGAGGATAGGCGGACGCAAGCGCAGCGCTCGGAAGAGACGACGGACCAACTCTTGACGGCCGCTCGCGCCCTGTTTGCAGAGAAAGGGTTCGCCGGCACCTCGACGGAGGAGATCGTCCGTACCGCCGGCGTCACCCGGGGCGCGATGTATCACCACTTCGCGAGCAAGGAGGATGTGTTCGAGGCTGTGCTGGCGCGTGAACAAGAGGGCTTGGCACGCCGCATCCAGGAAGCGGCCGCGAAGAAGAAGGGCGCCTGGGCACAGCTGAAGGCCGGTTGCGACGAATTCCTCAGCGCTTGCTTGGATCCGGACGTCCAACAGATCACCCTCATAGATGCCCCCGCCGTCCTCGGTGCGAGGCGGATCGAAGAGATGGAGTGTCCGCGCTCGATCGAGATGCTTACGGAGGTTCTCGAGAGGGCGATGCGTCAGGGGGCTTTGCGCAAGCGGCCCGCGATGCCGCTCGCCCAGCTGCTCTTCGGCGCTCTATGTCAGGCCGCGGTCGTGGCCGCTCGATCTCCCGACGGCGAGGCCAGTATGAAGCAGATGCGGAAAGAGCTCCAACGGCTGCTCGACGCCGTGCAAACGACCTAGCAGCAAACTGGCCGACTCAGATCCAACGCCGCACGCGCTTGCGGTACGCCTCGTAGGCAGCCCCATGTTTACTTGCTAGGTAGGGCTCCTCGCGTTGGATCACAGCGCGATCTATGACCACGATCACCGGGACGAGCGCCGCCGCGGCCCACAGCAATCCAAAAGCTAGAGAGATCCCTAGATAGAGCAGCACCATGCCGAGGTACATCGGGTTCCGGGTGAACCTGTACGGACCTTCAGTAACTAGCACCGTGCTCGGCTGCCAGGGCGCGATCCCTGTCCTCTTCTTTGCGAACAGCGCGGCGGACCGGAAGTCCAGTGCGACGAACAAGAACACCGCTATCGCCGCCACGACCAGTGCCACCGGAGTGGGCAGATCGGGGGTCGGCCAGATGCGCTCCAGCACGGCTCCCAGGCAGAGGCCGGCAAGGTACACGAGCGGCGGTGGGAAACGAACGGGGCCGCGCTCCTCCGACGGTGCTTCCGGGGTCTCCTGCTGTCGGAGCATCGCACCTCGCTTTCTGCAGGTTGGCTCGGCTGGGGGGCCGATACATAACAACGTTCTACCTCAGTAATAACGCCGCTATGCGACGTTGTCAACGTGAAGACACTGCGCTAGCCGCCGACGCGATGCCGGTGCAGGCAGATCGTGGGAGACGGAAAAAGCCCGGCGGAAGACGGTGCGGATGCGTTCCTCGGACAAGTCATGCGGATGGTGTTCCGGGCGCAGTGCCCTTAGATCACGCGGCTTGCTGCAGCGCTATCCACTCGCGCGCCTTGCGCAGAGACTCGTCGGCCCTTTTCGGGTCGTCGCCGTAAGCGATCAACAGCCCGCCACCCGAGACCTCGGTGATGCGCTCGACCTCGGCCTCGTCGATCAGGCCCGCGAGGTAGAGCGATACGGCGCCGTGGGCGGCGGACCACAACGGGACCGCCATCTGGAACGCGTCGCCCTCGCGAAAGCGGCTGGCGTCGATGCAGCGTTGCACGACATCCACGAGCATCTGGAAGGTGTAGAGCCCGATCTCGGCGTCTCGGTCGTTCATCGGAACGGGCTCCATGAACATCACCCGGTACATGTCACCGTTCGCTATGGCGTTGCGGCAATAGCTCCAGGCGCCCTTGGCGAGATCCGCGACCGGGTCGTCGCTCTCTTCGTAGCTCGTGAGGTAGCCCGCGAGGCGCTCAAAACCGACTCTGCGGATCGCCCGGCGCAGCTCGTCCAGCGAGCCGAAGTGCGTGTAGACCGCGGACGTCGAGACCCCGACCTCAGCAGCGAGGCGGCGGGTCGTGAGCGACTCGCGTCGGGCGATCAACCTGGCACCCGCCTCGACCAGTGCCTCGGCGATGGCGGGATCGGCTACTCGGGGCATTGACATCCATTCTGTATCAGAGTTATAAATCAGTGTTATAGAACGTTGTTCCAGTATACGAGCACCGTGCGAGGAGGACAAGCACATGTACGACGCCGTCATCGTCGGAGGACGCTGCGCCGGGGCGCCTTTGGCGCTCCTTCTCGCCCGAAAGGGGCACAAGGTGCTCGTTGTGGAGCGGGCGACGTTCCCGAGCGACACGATGTCGACCCACTTCATCCAGGCTCCGGGTATGGCGCGTCTCCTCCGTTGGGGGCTCCTCGAGCAGATCGCCGCGACGGGCTGCCCCCCGGTGACGCGAGCATGCTTCCACCAGCCCGAGGGTCCGCTCGAGTTCGACCTGCCGAACCGGACGGGATTGCCGGGCTTGATGGCTCCGCGCCGCTACATCCTCGACAAGATCCTGATCGACGCCGCGGTGGCGGCCGGCGCGGAGCTGGCCGAGGGCGTGGCTGTCGACTCGCTGATCCGTGAGGGCGAGAGGGTCGCCGGCGTGCGCGGTT
>JADDQX010000057.1:4227-11774 GCA_016781115.1 Actinomycetota bacterium
CGTGGTCGGCGCCGACGGCCGTCACTCCACCATCGCCGAGCTCGTGGATGCGCCGTTCCTCTCCTACACAGCACCTCTTTCCGCGGGCTACTACTCGTACTTCAGCGGCGTCGAGATGAACGCGACGGTCGAGACCGCGCTGCTCAACGACCTCTTCTGCGTCGTCTTCCCGACCAACGACGGCCTGACCCTCGCCGCGCTCGCGTGGCGTCCCGAGCGTTTCAAGGAGCTGAAGCGCGACATCGAGGGGAACTTCCGCGCCGGCCTGGAGCAACTCGGCGAGCTCGGTCAGCGGGTCCTCGCGGGTGAGCGCATCGAACGGTGGGTCGGCGGATCCGACGTCCCAAACTTCCTTCGTGAGGTGTGGGGGCCGGGGTGGGCACTAGTCGGCGACGCGCTCTTCCACAAGGATCCCGTTCCCGCCGACGGCATCACGGATTCGTTCCGCGCCGCGGACTTCCTCGCGGATGCGATCGACGACGTGTTGCACGGAGGCGAAGAAGCCGAGGCGATGAATCGCTACATCGCCCGACACAATGAGTACGCGTTGCCGCAGCTCGACGCCGCGATAAGGACCGCGAACCTCGACATCGAGCCCGCCAAGCGGGTCGAGGCGTTCTTCGAGATCAGGATGCACAACGAGGCTGAGACCGAGGCGCTACTCGCCGACTCCGTTCCGGCGTAGACGATCCATCAACGAGAAGGAGCTGCCCGTCCCGGTTGTCGAGACCTCCTTTCGCCACCCCGCGGCAACGCTGCGTCAGTTCCAGGGTTTGTAGATCGCCATTGGCACGACCCCGGTTGTTCTTGCGATCTCGCGCATGCTCATGGACTGAAGGCCGCCCTTCTGCCTGAGCGACGGCGGTAGCGGGGACCCTCTCCTTGGAGAGGACCATCCAGCGGCCGCTCCAGATGCGAACCAGGAGCAACTCATCCCTTTGGAGGATCTCAGGATGCGTACAAAGACAACCGACGCGAGCGACATGGTCGCGACCATCGTCGTCGAGTAATGCTGCTCCTCAGGCGTGTGGGTGCCGCTGCGCTGTTGATCCAAGGGGGCGTGCACCTGCAGCAGTACCTCGACGGCTTTTCTGCGATCTCGGTCATCGGGCCGCTCTTCCTCCTGAACGCAGTGTCATCGGTGGGGCTGGCCGTCTGGCTCTTGAAGAGCGATGCGGTGGCTCCTCTGGGGGCAAGCATCGCTCTGCTGGCCGGGTCGCTTGTATCTCTGTTTCTGGCGCGCACGACCGGGTTGTTCGGTTACGTCAGCGCGGGCTATGGGGTCAGCGAGGTCCTGGCGATCATCTTCGAATCGATTGGGGTGGTCAGCCTTGGTATAGCAGCAGTGACCCGTCACCGCTCTCGAGCGCCCGCCTGAGAACGCCAAGAGACCCGATCGGGACAGCTGTCGAGTCATCACCCAAACCGTCAGAGATCAGCCGGAACACATGGAAAACATCAGGCGGGCTCCGGTTCGAGGATGAGAAGTGGGTCCTCTACTGGAGCGATCGCAACGAGAAGTGGCACGTCTAAGACCTGTTCGACCCGAATCCCGATCTCTCGGCGGCGGTGGCCGAGGTCGACGACGATCCGACAGGCATCTTCTGGGGCTGAGTCGAAGGTATGGTTTGTGGCGATGACGGACCAGCGGATCATCCAAGGAGGTGACGGAGGCATCCCCTCCACCGTCGTGCCCCTATAAGGGGCTGACACAGGAGGAAGACGATGCCTTACCGGGTCCGCATCCGGAAGTTTTTGAACAAGCGCGGCTACCACGCCGGTGCTTACGTACTCGCTGAGGTCGAGGACTCGACGAAGCACAAGAAGGGTAAGCATGGCTGGCCCTACGTTCACGTCGACCTGACGCTCGCAGATTGCAGCCGTGTCGTGAGCTTCGATATCGACCTGTCCACTGCCGGGCAGCGCGCGAACAGTCTGCACAAGGTCGACCTCATGATCGAGACGCTGATCAAGTTCCGTGCCGCGCTTCAGGCGGAGGTGGACCTGGCCGCCGAAAGGAGCCGCAGCAAGAACCGCTGATCAGCTCTTGGGCGTTACCTCGACATCGATCACATCCCCGACGTACGCCTTCACTCCCGGCGCGGGATCTTGGGCGATGACGATCGGGTTACCGCACGGTCGTCTCGTCAGGGCGTAGACGGAGCGAGACATCTTCATCAACCGGCCCGCGCTACATGGGGTCGTCTCGCCTCGGATCTCGATGTCGAGTCCTCGTCGAAAGCTCGGCAAACACGCATCGATCCTGCGCCCGATCAGGTTGGGCACCGTCGTACGCCTACCCATACTCAGCTTCCGGTGTTGTCTCCTGATCTCGGCTGCTAGCCGCTCAGGCAGGCGCGTGTAGCAGAGCGCATCGGACGACTCGTAATCATCGAGCGGCCGTGGGAACGTCGCCGCTCCGTGTACCCACACTTGTTCGCCGGGCTGCATCGGTTCGTCGTCCGTGTCGACAACGGCGACCTGGCTCCCATAGGTCAGGACACACGCGGGCACAACCTCTTTCTGTGTGTGGTTGACGACTTCGATCTCGGTCTGAATGACCGTGAGCTCGAACGGATCTCCGGGTTTGCTCGAACCCCCCTTGAGGTTCCAGCCTCCACCTTCGAGCACCTGCGGGGGCGCGGACTGTGCAGCAGCGCCATCGCTGGCTGGTGCAGTTTCGCTACGAGACGGCGGGGCGTCTCCGCACCCGGCCGTTACGAGCGCAGCAACCAGCAGCAGCGAGTACCTCAGACTCATGTCCAAACAGACGCCCGAACGAGTCCTAGCGTTGCATTACCGCGTAGCTGATCAGGTGGTGCCGGAGTGTCCAGCATCACCGGAACAGGACAGGTCGGGTGGGTCGCCAGGGAATCGAACCCTGAACCTACGGATTAAGAGTTTGAACGCGTCCAACTCCCTGACCTGCACCTTCGCGCCAATCTGTGGCCTCACCAGGGCGTTTGATTGACCATCGTTTCTCGTTGTTGAGCATCATTTTCCGTCCTCGCGTGGGTTTTTTGTGGGGTGGAGTACGCGACCGAATCAGGAAGTGGGCAACGATCCTTGAGGCGAAGGCAGGTCTTCGAGCCCTCTCATTTCCGGCGCGGTGGTCACGGGGATAGCAGTATCCCTAGCAACATCCCATACACGATATGAGCTACCAGCGTCACAACTGCAGTGGCGCGACCGTAGTTCGCGCCCAGCAGGCCGGGTGGCTCGAGGATCACGCTTCGGTCTGGCCCGCTGCGATCCGACGCCATCCGAGGATGGACCCCCGGCAGCAGCGGGATGATCAGCGTCAAAGCCGCGACACCGTGTAGAAGTCCGAAGAGACCACCAAGCCACCAGTCCGATTGATTGAGCAGACTGAAGCCGGCCGCGTAGAACAGAGCGAAGAACTGTCCGTTTACGAGATGCATGAGGGCGCCCACGACGCGGGCGCGATCAGGATCCTCCACGAAGATCGTTCCCAGCATCATCGGGATGTCCATGCGTGTCTGACCCGCGAGTTGGGCCCCAACGAGGATGGCTGTCAGAGTCACGGTCGCTCCGAACCCGAACGTCGCCCAACCGCCCCAGTCCATCAGCTGGCCTTGTCCGTCACTCGTGCGGAACGCTCGAGGGCGAGGGCAGCTTGGACCAAGGTCGCATGCGTGAATGCCTGAGGGAAGTTGCCGATGAGTTCGCCCGTGGACGGCTCCAGCTGCTCGCTGAACAGCCCCACGTCGTTGGCGTAAGAGAGGAGCCTGTCGAAGAGCTCGTCAGCCTCACCAACTCGGCCCACCCGTGCAAGAGCCTGGACCAGCCAGAAGGAGCACGGGAGGAAGGCTCCCTCACTGCCCTCGAGTTCATCGGCTCGGCGCTCGTAGCGGAGTAACAGCCCTGGAGCGATCTCCAGCTCCCGCCGGATCATCTCGATGGTGCGGAGCATCAGTGGGGCGTTACTTGGTTCGAACTCGAGCACGGGCAACAACAGCAGAGAAGCATCGAGGCCTTGCTCGCCAGCCTTCCACGTCAGGGTGTTGCGATCATGATCGACGCCGTGGGAACGGACCCATGCAGCCAGCGCCTTGCGCTCTCGGACCCACTTAGCAGTTCGTGAGCTACGGACGCGGCGTCGTGAGGCCAGACGGACGATGCGATCGAGAGCCAGCCACGCCATCAACTTGGAGTGGACGTACTGGGCGGGATCACCTCTTACCTCCCAGATCCCGGCGTCAGGTTCCTTCCATCTGCCGGCGACGAGATCTGCGTATCCCGCCAGTGCCCGCCACGTCTCGCCGTGCAGTCGTCGTCCCGAGTTCTCAAGCAGGTAGGCGGCATCGATCACCCAGCCGTAGACATCAAGCTGATGCTGCCCCTTCGCTCCGTTGCCGACCCGTACCGGACGGCTTTCCATGAATCCCGAAACGTCAATCTCCTCTTCGTCAGCACCGGGCTTGCCATAAATGTCGTAGAGGACGCTCAGACGTGGGCGCGTCAGACGGCTCGCATGGAGCAACCAGTGCATGAACGAATGGGCGAGCTCGTCATCTCCGGCGGAAAGGAAAGCTGCGATTCCGATCGATGCGTCGCGAGGCCATGCGTACCTGTAGTCCCAATTGCGACCCGACCCGATCGCTTCGGGAAGCGAGGTCGTGGGGGCAGCGACCGGCGCCCCAGATGGACTGTATGTAAGGAGTCGTAACGTGAGAAGACTTCTGATGACGGCTGGCCGGTGTGGTCCTTCGTAGGTGAGACGTTGTGACCAGTCGCGCCACCAGGTGTCCGTGGCCTGCAGCAGCTCAGCTGCTCGATCCGGCCTGCAAAAGGCAATCGGGCTTCGATCCGCGATCGAGAGCACGAAGGTGAGTGATTCTCCGGCGCGCAAGTCAATCTTGATGTTCCGTCCTGGCACGAGAGCGATGTCATCGCTGCACTCGAGCGAGATAGCCAGGGAACCCCACTCGCAGACGAGCACATCGCGCATGCGACGCACTCTCTCCGGAGGTCTCCCCGGAAGCCCCCACCGGGGATCGAACACCACCTCGATCTGAACCGAGCCCCCCGTGCATACAAGTTGTCTAACGAGCAGGTTCTGGGGCAGCAACATGCCAGTGACGTTGGCCACCGTCGCGTCGGTGAGCCGGGCCCGTCCTGTGGCGGTGACCGTGTCGGTCTCTACCACCGTGGACCCTTCGCGATAGCGCTGTCTGGTTGCGCGTCCGTTCTTCGCTTCGATCGAGAAGATCCCGCCGGCATGTTGATCGATCAGCTTGCCGAACACTGGGGGCGAGTCGAAACGAGGGATGCACATCCAGTCGATGCCCCCTGTAGCAGAGACAAGCGCCGCTGTTCTCGTGTCGCCGATCAGGGCGTGGTCGCCGATGCGCGTTTCTGCAGAATAGATGTCAGCCTCCGACTGTGGTGAGCGGTTCTTCTTCAGGCTCCGTCGATATCGAATTGATGGACGGCAACATGCGGACGTCCACGTGGTGGGTAGAGCTTCCTTCGGCAAGAGGTTGGAGGAAGGTGTTGCCGGGCAACAGATCACCCCGGCCTTCCTGGGCGAGGAGCATGGTGGCCCCGCGAAGGATCTCGAAGGACATCCTGCCGAGACCAACGAGCGACCGGTTCCGGTGACGGCGCACCCCAAGGTCCACGTCGTGTATCGAATCGCCACCGAACCGCTGCGCGAAGGTCGCCACCACGCCGAGCTCGACCGCGTAACCCGTCAGGAACGGCAGCGTCCGCAGCAGTGAGGTGAAGCTTGCGCATTCGCCTGCGAGAGGTTGACGGAGATGTGAGATCTCCGGCCAGAACGCATTGATTGGAGGGCGGGCGAGAAGCTCGGTGACCCGTCCGCCGCCGCTTTCTTGACCCAGGTCTGTACCCAGTGGTCGTCGATACGAGCCCTTGGTCATTAAGGCCTTGCCGACGAGGAGTGGCCGTACGAGCTCGACGACCCAGTCCGCCTCGAAGTTCGTGACGTCAGAGTCCACCCACACCGCGGTGGTGGAACGTGTCGCGGTGAGGCTCTTCCACAGCGCCTCGCCCTTCCCGCCGAAAGACATCGCGGGCTCTAGGGCTCCGGTCTGCACGACGGTGGCCCCGGCGGCTCGCGCCCGCTCGCTGGTTGCGTCCTCTGAGCCGCAGCCCACCACGATGAGTCATCGACGAGGCTTGAATCTTTCCGCAGCTGAGTGTCTATGGATTCGCAGATGTAGCCGATGGTTGCTTCCTCGTTGAGAGCAGGCAGGCATACCGCGATGGAGTGAGCGCGATCGATCCTGGTTCGAGCGAGCGAGCTACCAGAGAAGAGCGAATACATCCTTGGGCTCTCCTCTTATCGCGGTGATGAATGGGATGTCCTCTTTGGTGTATCGCCGTGCTTCCGCGTCGCGCAGACGCCTCATGCAATCGACCAGCTCGGTCAATTCGTCAGACTCGAAGGCGAGGATCCATTCCCAGTCGCCGAGTCCGAAACCACTGGTCGTTTGGCGAGGATGCCGGGGAACTCCCGACCCATCTCACCGTGCTCCCGCAGCAGGCGGGCTCGCTTTTTCTTGTCGATTAGGTACCAGTCGGCTGTGGGCCGCCGTCGAGCGGAAGTCGGGGTGGTCACTCGCCAGGTGGTCGTTGAGCTCGGACGGGCTCGGTAACCGCACCTCGCACCTCGGGCACTGCAGAACGTTGTTCATGACTTTCCTTTCGGTGGGGGCGCGAGCCGGGGGCGGGGGACCCCCGGCTCGCGGATCACTATTGGGTCACGATCACCTTGCCGCGCATCTGCTGGGGGTGCAGCGAGCACTCGTAATAAAACTCTCCGGCCTCATCGAAGCTGACGCTCGCGGACTCGCCGATCGGAAGATCGTGAGTCTCGTCGCTCCCGGTTAGGAAGTGGACGTTGTGTGGGAAGTCGTCCTCATTGCTCCAGGTGACCTCCTCGCCGATTCGAACCTCGATGACTTCGGGATCGAACCGATAGCTCTTGACCGCGCCGACCTCGGTCGTCTGAACGGGGGCCGCGTCCAGCTCAAAGGGTGCCTCTTGGCTCGATGCTGCCTCTTGGCTCGATGCTGCCTGGTCGTCAGCGCTGTTTTGCGACGCTTCGTCGCTCGAAGAGCAGCCAACGAGCGCAGCGAGCGCGATGATCAGGGCTACGGCCAGGCGCTTCATCGGCCCACCGGGGACGGAACGGCTCGTTCACCCGAGGTCTTTCCGACGACGCCAGCCTGGACCGCTCCGACGAAGATCGCCACGAAAGCCAGACCATTGAGCACTTCGGCGATCGTGTGCGAGAAGAGGAACTGAGTGATGTTGACGTGGTAGGTCATGTAGGTCACTTCTGCGAGAGCGAACAGCGAGAAGCCCCACCCCACCAGCGTGGTCCCGCTCTCGAACGCACGAAGGGCGAAGAACGCTCCCACGGCGAACAATGCGAGGTGCACGATCAGGAAGAACCCCCACGGGAACTGATTGATGAAGTCACAGCATGGGTGTTCGAGCATCTGTGGTGCCGCAGCAAGGTTCAAGGAAGTTCTCCTTCTGTTGTCGGTTTCGTC
>JADDQX010000058.1 GCA_016781115.1 Actinomycetota bacterium
CCGGCCGAGGACGAGACGGTCGCGGCGGCAAGCGAGAAGTAGTCCGTTCGGACTATTTCCTCAGCCCGACAGGTTGTTCAAACTAGGCATATATCGGGCTCAAGGTGCAGAAAGGACCTGACGAAGCAATCAGCAGGCCTATGAAAAAAATCTCACTGTGTCTGGCCGCAGCCGTGTTGGCCGGAGTGTCTTGTTCGGGTGATCAAGCCTTGAGCGAGATGGAGCTCCGGCCCGACTTCGGCATCGTCAACGTCATCCGGGACGGCGAGACGCTGCCTGTCGAGAACCGGTTCGAGCTCGAGCCGGGAGATGTCATCGTTACGAAGGACGACGCTCTCGCGAAGTTCGCCCTCGCGGGCGGCGCCGAAGCGCGCCGGGGGGAGATCCAGGGCGGGGCCAGACTCGTGGTCACCTCTACTACGTCGGTGGAGCCCGAGGCGGGCGAGGTCCTGATGGAGGTCAGCGAACCGACGCGGGTGACCGTGGACGGCGTCACCGCCCGCGCGTCTCAGTCCTCCTTCCGTATCGACCGCGGCTTCGGATCGGTCCGCGCCGGCGTCTACAGCGGCCAGGTCAATCTCGACGCTCCGGGGCAGAGCGACGTCGTGTTGCCAACGCTGTACCAGGCGACGATCGTTGCGGGTGACCTTCCGACGCAGACGCGTCCGTACCAGCTCGACCAGGAAGATCCATGGGATCTAGCTCTGCTGGCAGAGGTCGTGGAGCTCGAAGAACAGCTTGCGGTTCTGGCGCGGGGGCTGGGCAACCAACTGCGCGGTGAACGTCCGACCCTTGGCTACTTCAGCGCGCTCGTGGACGGGCGAAATGTCAACTTCATGAGCAGCTACCTGCGTCGTAAGCCCGCCGACCTGTTGATCGGCTTCACGATCGCTCGCAACGCGGAGAGCGCGCTCCCGCGGGCTTTCGAGCAGGCGTTCGACCTCTTCGACGACGGGGCCCGATGGGGTGTAGCAGCGTCGATCATGAGGGTCGACTCCCGCCCGGTCGTGGCGCAACTGGAACGTGTCATATCGCCCGTGGTTGCCGCGACCGGTACCGGGAGGCGAGGTGGAGCGTTCACCGTCGCGGCCGCGGCGGCTTCCGAGACGGGCGCGGCCGTTGCCGCACCATCGGATGGATTCGAAGATTCCGGCGAGCCGACGGAGCCGACCGAGCCGACCGAGCCCAGGGAGCCCGACGACCCCGACGACCCAGACAAGCCGAAGCCTCCACCGCCCGACGAGTGCAGCGATACGGCTGAGTGCGCCTTCGAAGACGTAGAGGACCAACTACCTCCACAGCCACAGCCGTCTCCGTCGCCGACGGACCAGCCACCGGATCAAGGTCTTCTCGACGGCGGGCTTTGATTGAGTGAGCTGGGTACGGCGAAGGTCCTCGTAGCTGAGGACGACGCGAGCGTCCGGTTGACCATCGAGTTCGTTCTTGAGGACGAGGGGTTCCAGGTGTTGCTCGCGGAGGACGGCGAGCAGGCTCTGAAGCTCGCTCGCGCTGAGCGCCCGGACGTCATCCTGCTGGACCAGATCATGCCCAAGCTGGACGGCAAGCAGGTTCTCACCGCGCTGCGGGGGGACGCGGCGACGCGGGACATCCCGGTTCTCGTTCTGACGGGGATGTCGCGCGGCGCGCCCGAGGAGTGGCCGGGGGCCGAGTTCGTAGGCAAACCGTTCAGTCCCGACGATCTCGTCCACCTGATCCGCAAGAGGTTGTCCGCGCCGGCTTAGCCGCACCCAGCCATTACTCTGCGCGGCATGGCTCGCAGCGCTTCTCCTAGCCCCGGCATCCCCAGGAAGGCGATCGTCGCCGCCGTGGTCCTGGCGGTTCTGCTGACGTCGAACTTCGCCGCCTACTTCTATACCGACGTGCTGTGGTTCCAGGAGCTGGGCATCGTCTCGGTGCTCTGGACGGGGCTGAGAGCGCAATTCGCCGTGGGGATCCTCGCCGGTTTGATCTCCGGAGCTTTCATGTGGGTCAACCTGTGGATCGCCGCGCGGTCCGCTCCCGTCTACTCGCTCACGATCGCGGCGAACGATCCTGTGGACCAGTACCGCGAGATGGTCGCGCCGTACACCAGGCGGATCCGCCTCGGGATCGCGCTGGTGGTGGGTTTCTTCACCGGGCTCTTCGCGAGCTCCGGGTGGCAGAGCGTCTTGTTGTGGGCGAACCGCAAGAGCTTCGGCGTGCAAGATCCGCAGTTCGGGCGCGACGTCTCGTTCTACGTGTTCGAGCTGCCGTTCTACGACCGCATCTTGGATCAGCTGTGGTCGATGATCTTCCTGACCCTGGTGCTCACTATCGGGACCTACTACCTGTTCGGCGCGATCCGGCCGCAGCGCGGGCTGCGCGGGATGGCGGCCGGGGCACTCGCCCACATCTCGGTGTTGCTGGGGCTCATCGCGCTCGTGAAGGCGGCCCAGTACTACCTCGGCCAGTTCCACCTGAACTTCTCTCCACGAGGAGTGGTGACGGGAGCCAGCTACACCGACGTACACGCACAGCTCCCGGCGCTGCGGTTGCTGGCGATCATCTCGGTGATCTCGGCGCTGTTGTTCCTGGTGAACATCAGGTTCAGGCGGCTCTCGCTGCCGCTCGCGGCGGTGGGCATCTGGATCGCGGTTGCATTCCTGGCCGGAGGCGTGTGGCCGGCCTTCGTACAGCGGTTCTCGGTGGAGCCACAGGAGCCCCAGCGGGAGGAGCCGTACATCAAACGCAACATCGCGGCCACGAGCGAGGCTTTCAAGCTCGGCGAGGACGACGTCGAGACGAGGGCTTACCCGGCATCGACGGAGCTCACCACCGAGCAGGTCGAAACGAACGAGCCGCTGCTCCAGAACGTTCGTCTGTGGGACCCGGCGATCTTGGAGCAGGCTTACTCGCAGCTTCAAGCGATCAGGACCTACTACAGCTTTCCCGACGTCGACATAGATCGGTACGACATCGACGGCGAGACGAGACAGGTGCTGCTGTCTGCTCGAGAGTTGTCGCTGGAAGAGCTGCCCGAGGCGTCACAGAAGTGGGCGAACATCCACCTCCAGTTCACCCACGGGTACGGGTTGGTGGCGAGCCTCGCGAACGAGCTGACGACCGCGGGTCAGCCCGACTTCCTGGTCCGTAACATCCCGGGGACGGCGGAGCCGGAAGCGGAGGCGTTGATGCCCGAGCAACCCCGCATCTACTACGGCGAAGCGTTCGACGCGGACGAATATTCGATCGTGGACTCCGCTCAGGAGGAGCTGGACTACGAGACCGAGGAAGGCACTCAGCGCAGCACCTATGAGGGCGAAGGAGGCATCGGCGTGGGCGGGCTGCTCAGGAAGCTCGCCTTCGCGGTCCGCGAGGGCGACCCGAACTTCGTGCTGTCGAACCTGATCACGAGTGAGTCGAAGGTGCTGATCTACAGGAACGTACGCGATCGGGTACTGCGGGCCGCGCCGTTCCTGGAGGTCGACAACGACCCGTATCCCGCCGTCGTCGGGGGCCGCCTCGTCTGGATCCTCGACGCCTACACCTCGACGAGCTGGTACCCGTATTCGCAGCGCTACGACGCGGGATCGATCACGGGCGAAGAGGCCGGCACGCTTAGCGGTGAGATCAACTACGTGCGGAACTCCGTCAAGGTCACCGTCGATGCCTACGACGGGACGATGACCTTCTACCCGATCGACGAAGAGGATCCTCTGATCGCGGCGTGGCGCGACATCTTTCCTGCGCTCTTCTCAGACGAGGAGCCGGCCGAGGAGCTGCAGGAGCATTTCCGGTATCCCGAGGATCTCTTCAGGTTGCAGTCGGAGGTCTACCGGACGTACCACATCAAAGACGCGATGGACTTCTACTCGAAGGGTGACGAGTGGGAGGTGCCTCGCTCTCCGCAGATCCTGGGCGACACCGTCACCAGCGAGGGTCTTCTCGACCCCACCTACCTGTTGTTCCAGCTGCCCGGCGAGACCGAGCAGGAGTTCGTCCTCACCCGCCCCTTCACGCCCAAGGCTCGCCCGAACATGATCGCCTTCATGGCGGGGCGATCAGACCCCGGCCACTACGGCGAGCTCGTGAACCTGCAGTTCCCGAGGCAGATCACGGTCCCGGGCCCGGTGCAGGTGGACAACCTGATCAACCAGGATGTCGAGATCTCAAGAGAGCTAACGCTGTTAGGGCAGCAGGGATCCAACGTGTCCTTCGGATCGCTCGTGATCCTGCCCATCGAGGACGCGATCCTCTACGTGCAGCCATTGTTCGTCACCGCGTCCGATGGCGGTATCCCGGAGCTCAAGAAGGTCGTGATGGTGCTCGGAGAAGAGGTCGTGATGGAAGACACCTTCGAAGACGCGCTCGCATCGCTGTTCGATCTCGAGGAGCCGACGCAGCCGGAGCGCCCCGACGCACCGGACCGGCTCGACCGTCGTGAGCCGGATCAACCGGACGACGGGGGCGAGCCGAGCTCGCGGGTGCTCGAGCAGGCCGCTCGGCTATACGAACGGGCACAGGATGCGCTGGCTCAAGGGGATTTCGCCACCTACGGGCGCCTCATCGACCGGCTCGGCCGCCTGCTGGAGCGGGCGTCGCGTTAGTCGGTCCTACTCCTCATCCACCGCCGCCGGGACTGGCTCGACCACTCCTGCTTAACTTCACGCCGTGCGGGAGAAGTTCTAGTGCACGCAGGGTGACAGGAGGAACCGATGGAGCAAAACAAGACGTACGAGGAGAAGGCGAAAGAGGTCCAGGAGGCTCCCGATGAGGGCGCCGGCTGGCAGAGCGCAGCCGATGGCGACGAGGCCGAGACGGAGCCCGCCGACAAGTAGACCGATCGAAGCCGCACCTGACAAGGGCTTTGTCAGCGACGACGTTCATTGTCGTGGAATGTCGGATAGCCCTACACACCACGACGACAAACGCCCGCGGCGGTTCGCCGGCGGCCGATCACCGGGCTAAGGGCCGAAGGTTCCCAGCTCTCCATCCACCAGGTACTCGCTGTGCAGGAGCGGCTGGTAACCACCGACGACATCAGCCAAACGCTCGAAAGCCGTGACCATGATGATGTGGGTCGTGCTCTTCTCCGACGCGTGCCCGGCGAGCGGCGACTTGTAGTCGGGCTTGAGCTGTTGCCCCACGTAGCCGGTCGCCGTCGTCTCTTGCTCCGATTGCGGGCTCCGGCGGCCGACCGTGTACATGTCGCTCGGGATCCCGGCGGCGAGCAACAGAGACGACATCTCGCGGCCCTGGTTGTAGGGGACGAGGCCGTCGTCGAGGCCGTGGATCACGGTCACGCCCTTCACGCCGGACGCCTTGATGTCGTCGATCCGCGTGACGACGGCGCGCCGCTGGTACTCCTCGGGCCGCTGCTCGATGGGACCGCCCATCTCGGCCTCGATGTCCTCCTTCGCGTTCGCAGCGGTCTTGTTGAACGGCGCAAGAGCGCGAGCGCCCGCGTAGGTCTCGATGACGTTGACCGCTCCCTCCACGTCGATCCAGTGGTCGAAGAGCGGGTTCTCGGTCGACGGCCGCGCCTTCGCCAGGGCGAGGCCGGACATGTTGGCGCCCATGCTGACGCCCATCAGGATCGTGCGGGTCGTGCCACATGCGTGCTCGAACAGCTCGGCCGCCGCGATCAGGTCCTCGGCACCCTTCATCGCGTTCCAACCGCGCGACTCCGGCAGACCGTCGCTGTTCGAATCGGGCGAGATCTTGATGCCGCGGTAGTCCATCCCCACAGCGATGACCCCCAGCTCGCGCGCGGTCCGCGTCATGTGGTGGATCCACGAGTAGGAGGTGTGGCCGTAGCCGTGTCCGAAGACGACCGTCGCTTTCGGCGCCGCCTCCGGAAGGGCGTAATGGCCCGTAGCCATCTCTCCGTCGACCTTGATGTTGAGCCGCTCGGCTCCGTCCGAGGCGTCGGTGCAGTCGATGCCCGCGCGCGTGGGCTCTCCCAGTGGGGGGGCCGCGGCCGCCGGCAGCGCAGAGGCTGCGACCGCCAGTGCAGAGGCGCAGGCTAGGGCGAGTCGGTAACGGGACATCTAGGACATACCTCCAGGCAAGAGTGAGCAGCCGAGCAGCGGCCGCTGTCAGGAGGTTCGCCGTCGCGGCCTCAACCCCTGCCGTCCCTCGCCAGCCTCGGGGCTGGGTCCATCCACCCATCGGGTGTCTGCTCGACCTCGAGGTCTCGACGCGAGAAGCTGGGTCCGGCCCCCCGGTGGGCCTGGTCGATGATGAAACGCAGCATGGATGGCGTACGGCCCTTAACCTGGGTCCATGGCTATGCGGATGGAGGAGATCACCTCCGAGCAGCGTCTGGAGGCGCTCGGAAGATCCGGCTTGCTCGATGCCCCCCCACAGGAGGCGTTCGATCGCCTGACGCGGCTGGCCTCGGCCTTGGTCGGGGTGCCCACGTCGCTGGTGTCGCTCGTCGACCGCGAGCGCCAGTTCTTCACGAGCGCGGTGGGTCTCCGCCCCGATCTCGATGAGGCTCGGGAGACTCCGTTGTCCCACTCCTTCTGTAAGTACGTCGTGGCTACTGGGGCTCCGCTCGTCGTGGACGACGCTCGCGAGCACCCCATCGTCAAGGACAACCCGGCGATCACCGACTACGGGGTCTTGTCGTACTGCGGGGTCCCCCTCCGCGACGACGCCGGCAGCGTGCTTGGAACCATCTGCGTCCTCGACAACGAGGTGCACAGCTGGACGCCGGAGCAGGTCCAGACGCTCACCGAGCTAGGCGAGATGGTCATGACCGAGATCCGGCTCCGCAGAGTGGCGAACGATCTCGAGGGCGCCAACGCCGCACTCCGCCAGGCCAACCAGGCGCTCCGCGATTTCATCTCCGTCGCCTCTCACGACATGAAGAACCCGTTGACGGCGGTGCTGGGGTTCAGCTCGACGATGACAAGACGCTGGGATCAGCTCGAGGACGACGCCAAGCGTTCTTCCGTCGAGCTCATCGAGAAACAGGCCCGGTTCCTAGCGCGGTTAGTAGATGACCTGCTGACGATCTCCAAGCTGGAGGCGGGGGTCATCGACCCGCTGCTCGCGGACATCGACCTGGGGGCTGCTGTGTCGCAGGTTCTCCGGGTGATGCCGGAGGGTGACGAGGTCGCCCTGGACGTCGACGCAGGGGTCCACGTCCGTGCGGACGCCGATCACCTACAGAGGATCGTGACGAATCTCGTCAGCAACGCCAGGAAGTACGGGGCGCCGCCGATCAGCCTGTCCGCGCGAGCTGAGGCCGACCACGTCCGGCTCGTCGTGGCCGATTCAGGATCGGGGGTACCGGAGGAATTCGTGCCGCGCCTGTTTGACAAGTTCAGTCGGAGTGACTCCGCCGAAGCAAGAGCCCAAGAGGGCACGGGACTAGGCCTGTCGATCGTGGAGGGTCTGGTCCGGGCGAACAAAGGGTCGATCCACTTCGAGCCCAACGAGCCGACAGGCTCTCGCTTCATCGTGACCCTGCCGACTCCGTAAGCCGTGCTCGGGGTAAGCGCCGCTTGCCTATGGCGGGCGGTCGCCGACAACCCGCAACAGAAAAGAGGGCCGAACTAGGTTCAGCCCTCTTTTGCTTCAGTCCCTTGTTGCAGGGGCGGGATTTGAACCCGCGACCTCCGGGTTATGAGCCCGGCGAGCTACCAGACTGCTCCACCCTGCCCGGCCATGATAACAACCGGCTCGGGGGGCTCCGGCGCCCCGGTCTACGTTCAGGTGAGGCTCAACGTAGGTAGAACTTGTTTCTCAACGTCTCGGTGTCTTCGGCAGATCTTCCCGACGCACCGCCGGGAGGTACGACGCGCGATGCGGATCGCCTAGCGAGCCCGACGGAGGCCACCCTCCGTTGTTGGCCGTCTGCCTCGCCGCCCAGCAGGGATACTCGGCCGGTGAACCCAGACGGAGAGACGTCTATAGAGGTCCGCGGCCAGAGAACGCGGGTCCTGCAACGTGGATCGGGCGCCCCCGTGGTCGTCCTGCACGGCTGGGGCGGCCGGGTCGAGTCGATGACGCCGGTGATCGACTGCCTGAGCACATCGTTCCGCGTGATCGCTCTCGATCTTCCGGGATTCGGCGAATCGCCCGTTCCCATCGGCGCTTGGGGGACCTCCGACTACGCGTCCTTCGTGCGGGACGTGCTCGGTGAGGTGGGCGTACAGCGGGCTCACTTCGTCGGCCACTCCTACGGGGCCAAGACCTCCTTCTACCTCGCCGCCACGAACCCGGCTCTGGTGCACAAGCTGGTCCTTCAGGGCTCCTCCGGGTTGCGGACCCCGCCCTCGCTCCAGGCGCGCGTGAAGCGCCGCGCCTCCAAAGCAGCCAGGGCCGCGGGCAAGCTCGGCCCCCCCGGCCGAACCCTGCGAGACGCGATCTACAAGAGGATCCAGTCCGAGGATTACCGGAACGCGGGTGCTCTCCGCCCCACCTTCGTCAATGTCGTGAACGAGGACCTCAGCTCGGTGTTGCCGCGCGTCCAGGCGCCGACGCTGTTGATCTGGGGCAGCGACGACGATGCCGCACCGCTGCAGCACGGCCAGACCATGGAGAAGCTGATCCCGGACGCAGGTCTCGTGGTCTTCGAGGGGGCCGGGCATTTCGCCTACCTCGATCAGCCGGAGCGCTTCTGCGTCGTCGTTCGCCACTTCCTGGGTGCCGCAAGTTGATGCGCCGCCCGGGTCCCTTCCCTCTCTACTCTTGGCTCTTGCGGGCGATCATCTACGTCATCGTCCCCGGGTTCGGCGTGCTCCAGTTCTTCCGCTTGCGGCGCGCGCTGCACGTCTTCCAGCTCGAGGGCTACAAACGCAACCGCTTCCTCGAGTGGTGCAGAGCCAATCCGGAGCGCAGGCTCTTCTTGAGCTCGATGCCGCAGAAGAAGCCGCTCGTCATGACGGGCCGCGCGTGGCGTCTCCTGATCACGGCCACCCTGCTCTCCGTGGTCGGTGTTCTCGTTCCGTCCGGCCTGGTTCATGTGACGTTCGGGACGCCGTGGGATCTGCTCACCTGCGGGCTCATGATCGCTCTCTTGTTCTTCGGCCTCCCGCGCCTGCTGGTGGCCGCGGATGTCCTGCTCACGCCGGTTCAGGGCGCGATCAACGGCACCTACCTGCGCAAGGCGAGGGCGAAGCTGAAAGAGGTGTCGCCGCGAGTGATCGGCGTCACCGGCTCGTTCGGCAAGACCTCGACGAAGTTCGCGATCCAGGCGCTGATCGGGCCCACCGAAGAGGTCCTGGCGACGCCGGGTTCGTTCAACACGCCCCTCGGAGTGTGCCGCACGATCAACGAGCAACTGCAGCCGGAGCACCGGTTCTTCGTCGTCGAGATGGGCGCCTACGGCGTGGGAGAGATCGCTGAGCTATGTCGTTTCGTGGAACCCACGATCGGCGTCCTCACCGCCATCGGCCCGGCCCACCTGGAGCGCTTCGGCTCTATGGACGCGATCCGCAGAGGCAAGTATGAGATCGTCGAGAGCCTCGGACGCGACGGAACGGCCGTGATGAACGTCGACGACCTCGAGGTCAGGAAGCTCGCGGACACCACGACCGACGTCCGGCTGCTTCGCTACGGCCTCGATCCCGCGGGGCGTCCAGACGTCACGGCACGAGACGTGGAGACGACGAGCTCGGGCACCTCTTTCACGCTCGTCACCGGCAGCGATCAGGCCAAGGTCACGACCAAGCTGCTCGGCCGGCACGCGCTCGGGCACATCCTGGCCGCGGTGGCCGTCGCGACGACCTGCGGGCGGTCGCTGCGCGACCTGACGGACCGGATCGCGGCGCTGAAACCGGTCGAGCACAGGCTGCAGGTGATCAAGGGCGCGGGCGGGGTGACGGTGATAGACGACGCCTATAACTCCAATCCCGACGGAGCGGCCGCGGCCCTCGAGGTGCTGGCCGCCATGCCGGCTCGCAGACGCGTCGTCGTGACGCCCGGAATCGTCGAGCTCGGCCCCCTGCAGGCGGAGGAGAACGCGACGTTCGCCCGCCACGCCGCGAGCGTCGCCGACACTGTCATCTTCGTGGCGCGTCTCAACCGCGACGCCCTGGTAGCCGGTGCCGATGGGGGCAGCGCGGAGGTGATCGCGGTCGACTCGCTCGAACAAGCGACGGCGCAACTCCAGGGCCTGCTGCAACCGGGTGACGTCGTGCTCTTCGAGAACGACCTTCCCGACCAGTACGAGCACTAGCTGAGCCGGCTCACAGCGGGCCGGGGCCGCGTCGCACCCGGCCACTAGACTCCCGGCCATGCGGGTTGGAGTGATCTTCGGCGGCCGTTCGGTCGAACACGACGTGTCGATCGTGTCCGCTCATCAGGTGATGGCGGAGCTGCTGAAGCGCCACGAGGTGGTCCCCATCTACATCGCACGCGACGGTCGTTGGTTCACCGGCCCCGCGTTGAACGACCTCGCGGTGTACCGGGACCAGCGGTGGGAGCAGGCGGGTGACGAGGCGCTGCTGCCGTCCACCTACGGGTTCGGCGGACTCTTGATCCAGGGCGGACGCCTGAAGCCGTCTAGACACGTCCCGCTCGACGTGGTGCTGCCGGCGATCCACGGAACCTACGGCGAAGACGGGACCTTGCAAGGGGCCCTCGAGCTCGCCGGCGTCGCCTATGCGGGCTCGGGAGTGGCGGCCTCGGCGGTGGGGATGGACAAGGTCGCGATGAAGACCGCCTTTAGGGGCGCGCGGCTCCCGCTCGTCCCCGACGTGCTCGTCGAGATGGATCGTCCGGATCGCTTGGATGCGGCTCTGGACCGCGTTGAGGCCGAGCTCGGCTATCCCGCCTTCGTCAAACCGGTCACCGCCGGTTCCAGCGTCGGCATCGGCAAGGCAGCCGATCGCGACGCTCTGAAGGAGCTGATCGAAGTGGCCGCCCGCTACGACAGCCGGGTGCTGGTCGAAAAGGCGATGGAGGACTGCGTCGAGATCAATTGCTCGGTGATCGGCGGAGGCGGGCGGGACGCCCGGGCCTCGGTGTGCGAGCAGCCCGTGGCATGGGAGGAGTTCCTCTCGTTCGACGACAAGTACATGCGGGGCGGCAAGGGCGGCGAGCAAGGCGGCTCGGGCTCGAAGCTGCCCGAGGGCATGGCCTCGCTCGATCGCAAGATCCCGGCCCCCATCTCCGAAGAGTCCACGAAGCAGATCCAGGAGAACGCGCTGCAGGCCTTCCGCGCCATCGGCGCCTCCGGAGTCGCCAGGATCGACTCGTTCCTAAATCAGCAGACCGGCGAGACTTGGGTCATGGAGATCAACACGACCCCCGGCTCCTTCGCGTTCTACCTCTGGGAGGCGAGCGGCCTGTCTTTCGCGGACCTGACCGACGAGCTGCTGGATATCGCCCTGGCGCGCCACCGCGCCACGAGCGACCGCCTCTTCACCTTCGAGTCCGGGATGCTGGATCGAGTCGCCCGAGGAGCGAAGTCCGGTGGCTGAGGCGACGCCGGTCGACCTGACGAGCGACGAGAAGAGGCGCTTCCAGGAGGACGCGCTGCCGCTGCTTGACTCGCTCTACGCCGGCGCGCTGCGGATGACCCGCAACCCGGCAGATGCCGAAGATCTCGTCCAGGAGACGATGATGCGCGCCTATAGGGCCTTCGACCGCTTCGAGGCCGGGACGAACCTCAAGGCCTGGCTCTTCCGCATCTTGACCAACGCCTACATCAACGTCTACCGCAAGAAGCAGAGGGAGCCCCAGAAGGTCTCCTCGGAC
>JADDQX010000059.1:0-2396 GCA_016781115.1 Actinomycetota bacterium
ATCGGCTCCTCGCCGAGGGGCCGGAGGTCGCCGATGTCGCCCGGCACCTGGAGGTGTCCGAGGCGACCTATCACCGGTGGCGGAACCAGTTCGGCGGGATGAAGGCCGACGACGCCAAGCGGCTGAAGGACCTCGAGCGGGAGAACGCTCGGCTGAAGCGGATCGTGGCCGACAAGGAGCTCGAGATCGACGCGCTGCGGGAGATCAGCCGGGGAAACTGGTAGGCCCGTCGCGGCGACGCCGAGCAGTTCTCATGCTCCAGGAACGGCTCGGCCTCTCGCAGCGGCGGGCATGTCAGATCGTCGGTCAGCACCGCTCCACCCAGCGCCACGAGCCCGCTGAGCCCGACCCGGACCGGGACCTGCGGGACCGGCTTCGGCGGTTCGCGAAGAAGCATCCGCGGTGGGGGCTACCGGCGGGCACACGCCGTGCTGCGCCGTGAGGGCCACGTGGTGAACCGCAAGAAGATCCAGCGCCTGTGGCGTGAAGAGGGCCTGCGGGTGCCGCCCAGCCGGCGCAAGCGCCAACGGCTCGGCACCTCCACAAGCTCTGCCAGCGGCTCCGAGCCGAGCGCCCTGACCACGTGTGGGCGCTCGACTACCAGTTCGATGTCACCGCTACCGGGAGGACCATCAAGATCCTGCACGTCGTCGACGAGTTCACCCGCGAGTCCCTCTCCGACCTCGTCGACCACTCCATCGACGCGGACGCCACCGTCGCCTGCCTCGACAAGATCGTCGGTGCCCGCGGCCGGCACCCCGAGTTCATCCGCTGCGACAACGGACCCGAGCTCACCGCGAACGCCTGCGCGACTGGTGCCGCTTCGGCGGCGCCGGCGCCAGCTACATCGAGCCCGGCTCACCGTGGGAGAACCCCTGGGTCGAGTCCTACGGCAGCCGCATGCGCGACGAGCTGTTGGCCATCGAGCAGTTCGACACGCTGCTCGAAGCCCAGGTCCTCGTCGCTGACTGGCGGATCGAGTACAACACCTACCGCCCCCACTCCGCCCTCGGCATGCTCACCCCAGCCGAGTTCGCGGACCAGTGGAGGCGGACCAACCCACCCAAGCTCTCATAGCGGGTGGACCGATCACGGGGTCCGGTCACCGGCGGACCGACGGCCTCGAGCCGCGCGCGCAGCAGTTCAGACCCGTGACGCAACTCCCTGTCTGGCACCTCATCTGATCGCGCTGTCGGCCGCTTCACCACGTCGGTGAAGCCGATGCCGACCGAGAGCGCTGCGTCGTCCTCGAACCCCGCGGTTGAAGGGGGCAGGACGCCTGCTTGTCGAAGGCGGGCGTAGAAGCGTTGCCCCTGACGCCCCTCGAAGTAGTGCCCGGCGGCGACGCTTGGCGGGGCCGGGTTGATGCCGACGCAGATCGCTCGGGGTGAGTCGGGGATCAGGTCGGCGAGCGTTTCGATCTCCTCGCCCATACAGTTCATGCGCACGCAATAGCCGCCCGCAGGTGTCACGGCAGGCTCCGATTCACGGTTGCAGCGTCGAGCCGGCGGTGCAGCATCGACGCCAAGGTCATCATGTCGAGCGCGTCGCGCTGCGAGGTTGCCCAGAGCACCTTCGGCGCGTGCGCCGAGGGGTTGCGGAACGTCCCGAACAGCCCCTTCATGAGCGTCGCCAGTCCCGTGTGCTCGGACCGCTCCCACTCTGTTGTCAGCGGGTTGAAGGCGATGATCGGTCCGGCGTTGATCGAGCACGCCGCATCGACGAGAGCTGCGCCGTCGCCATCTTCGCCGCTGAGGTCTCGCAGCTTCTGCGCCACGCTCTTGCAGGCTTCGAGCACCGCGTGGAAGTAGTTGCGCTGCAGGAGCTCGGCACGGCAGAAGTGCAACACATCGGGGTGCACGTCCCTGCGGGCCAGCTCGGCGCGCAGCGCGTCCGCTCGGCGTTCGGCCTCGGCGAGCGTCGGCGCGGCCTCGACGCGCGCCACCTTGCCGTCGTCACGTACCTGGAACCCTAAGAGGAGGAGCCGCTCGTTCAGGGCAGCGCGGTATGCCTCGAACTCGGGCGAGGAGGCGAAGCGCACGGGTTGCATGACGTCACCGACGAGCTTCAGAAGCGGACGTCCGTCTTGCTGTCGGTTCTGCGCGACCACTACGGCGTTGAACAGTCGCTTCCACTTCGTGTTGTGCTCCTCGCCGGGCGGTTCTGGCGCCTTGAGGGGAGCGATGAGGTTGGGGATCTGCGAGCCGATCACGGCTTCGCCGAGGATGCGGCAGACAGCCTCGATCGTCGAGGCCGAGAACGCAGCCGGCGGGATGGGTGCACTCGTCGTGCTCACCCGCGGTTCCACCCGAGGCGCCGGAGGTCCCAATCCGAGATCAGTTGCTGTGCCAGCTCGAGCAGGCGCTGGCGGAGGGCGGCGCGTTCGCTAGGCGGAT